>SVHY01000009.1 GCA_015055545.1 Clostridiales bacterium | reverse complement strand
CCCATAATCGCCGTACCTTTCCTTATGGGTATTTTGATAGCGGTGATTATGGGTATACTTTTGACCATGCCCACGTCGTCTGCGGCGATTTGGATAGCCGTTTCTACGCAAGTTTCGTCGGGTAATCAGCAAGCGATTTTACTTGCGGGCGGTGCGGCAACGGTAGGTTGCGCGTGTCATATGGTCGGCTTTGCCGTAGCAAGTTTTAGAGAAAATAAAGTGAGCGGCTTGATTTCGCAAGGGATAGGTACGAGTATGCTCCAAATACCCAATATCATGAAAAAGCCCGTTATTATGTTGCCTATGATTATTTCTTCGGCAATTTTAGGTCCGCTTTCCACGTGTGTGTTCAAGCTCAAATGCGGCGCGTCTGGCGGCGGTATGGGTACGAGCGGTTTAGTCGGCGTGATCGATTTGTTTACGTACACGAGCGGCGCACTCGGTTATATCGGTATTATCTTATTGATGATCGTATTGCCCGCCGCTCTCAATCTGCTCATTTCTGAATTTATGAGAAAGAAAGGTTGGATAAAATACGGCGATATGAAATTGCCTGAATAAGGAGCTTGCAAAAAATGCGAAAATTCGTAAAATCACTCGTTTTATACTTTCTTGCTTGTATGTTCGTTTTTTGTATAGGTGCTTGCGAGAAAAAGGAAAATTCCATGGACAATTCCATTGTAGGAGTTGAGTTTCAAGGCAATTCTATGTCCCCAACAATCGAATCGGGTGATAAACTGCAAGCAAAGCTCTTTAAAAACGGCAATGTGATAAAAAGCGGCGATATTATCGTTTTATATGTTGGCGATTATGAAGAATGTGCGGCTGTGGGTAGTGGATACCTCGTCAAACGTTTGATTGCCGTAGAAGGCGAATGGGTAAAATGTGAGGACGGCGTGGTGCAGATAAGCCAAGACAGTGGCGAAACGTGGCAAGCCTTAGACGAACCGTACGCTTATTACGGTGAAAACGATGAAAATAAAGAAAATTACGACTTTGATATTTACAAAGTAGGCGACGATGAAATTTTTTTTCTTGGTGATAATCGTAGCCATTATGGTAGCAGTATTGACAGTCGCTATAAAGAAAATTTATCGCATTTAGATAGATTATATACGATAAAAGACATATATGCCGTTGTGATAGAATATCAAAAGTAAAGAGATATGAAATTGTCTGATAATCAAAAACCGCTTTATCGCATGGGATAAAGCGGTTTTTTCTATGTTTTTTTCTATTATTCTTTTTGCGGTTCACAGGTTAGGTGCATACCCAACTTTTTAAACGTCCGCTCGTCCGCGGTGGACAAAATGACGGTGGAGTGAATTTCGCACTTTTTGAGTTTGTCGATTTGTTGCATAGCCAGCTTTGCCATAGGGTCGCTAACCGCGCAAATGGCGAGAGCCATTAAAATTTCGTCCGTGTGCAAACGGGGGTTGGTCGAACCCATGTGCTTGACTTTGAGCTGTTGAATAGGTTCGATGATGGTGGGGGATATGAGCTCGATTTCGTCGTCGATACCGCCCAACATCTTCAACGCGTTCAATAGACAAGCCGCGCTTGCGCCGAGCAAATCGCCCGTTCTACCCGTAATAATACGTCCGTCGTTGAGTTCGATAGCCACGGCAGGTCTGCCCGTTTCTTCCGCTTTGGCAAGCGCCTTCGCTACCGTTTTTCTATCGTCCGTAGAAATGCCCGATTTGCTCATGAGCAGTTCGATTTTGGATACGACTTCCTTGCCTATCCGTCCTTTTCTCGCGTCGCAAAGCGCCGCGTAATAACGGCGAATAATTTCACCGTTGGACGCCGCACGACAAACTCCGTCGTCAACGATGCCGAACCCTGCCATATTCACGCCCATGTCCGTAGGCGATTTATAGGGCGAATACCCCAAGATTTTTTCGAGCATAGCCGAAACCACGGGAAAAATTTCCACGTCGCGGTTATAATTGACGGTCAAGCTCCCGTATGCTTCCATGTGATAGGGGTCTATCATATTCACGTCGTTCAAATCGGCGGTGGCCGCTTCGTAAGCGACGTTGACGGGGTGGGAAAGGGGCAAGTTCCAAATAGGGAACGTTTCAAACTTTGCATAACCCGCTTTCACGCCGCGCAGGTTTTCGTGATAGAGTTGGGAAAGGCAGGTCGCCATTTTCCCGCTCCCGGGTCCGGGCGCGGTTACGACGACGAGTTTTCTCGTTGTCGGCACGTATTCGTTCTTGCCGTACCCGTCCTCGCTGACGATTTTTTGCACGTCGGAGGGATAGCCTTCAATCGCGTAATGCTTGTATACGGGCATACCGAGATTGTTCAAACGCTTGATAAACGCGTCCACGGCGGGCTGGGGCTGGTACATGGTCATTACCACGCTGCCCACGTATAAACCCTTGCTCTTGAAAATATCGATAAGGCGGAGTACGTCTACGTCGTAGGTAATACCCAAATCGCTACGATATTTGTTCTTGACGATATCGTTCGCGCTGATAACGACGAGAATTTCCGCTTCGGCTTTGAGTTTCAAGAGCATTTTTATTTTGCTATCGGGTTCAAATCCGGGCAAGACGCGCGACGCATGGTAATCGTCGAATAACTTTCCGCCAAATTCGAGATACAGTTTATCCCCGAACGACTGAATCCGTTCGTGGATTTTTTCCGATTGCATGGAGAGATATTTTTTATTATCAAACCCGATTTTATTCATAACGCGCCTTCTTTTGCTTTATCTTTCTTATTATACCAAAAATCCCGTGGATTGTCAAACGGGTGGACGGTAAAAAAGCCGTTTGTACAAAAAAAATCCGCCCGCTATGCAGCGGGCGTACATTTTAGATTTTCTTTTTCAGTTCACGCACGGCGTTGTTAAGGAAAAACTCCGCGGTCGTATTCTTACGAATGAGTGCTTGCGCTTCTTCGGGCGTGCACCAACGCGCTTCGGAAACTTCGTCCTCTTTGAGCTTAATCGTTCCGTCCTCAACGATAACGATAAAGTTGAGCATCAAAAGTTCTTTTTTGGCATGATAACGCGACGACATATATTTCGCTTTTACGACGTTTAAACCGAGTTCTTCCTTGATTTCTCTTGGAACGGTCTTTTCGGCGTTTTCGCCCTTTTTAATGTACCCCGCAAACAAGATAAAATCGTCGTCCTCCACGTGTTTTGCAAGCAAGATTTTGTCCTGCGCGCGGTTGGTAACCACCATGGAAACGGCAACGGGGAATTGCGGGAACATATACGATTCACACGTCCCGCAGTAGGGGATTAACCCTTCGTTTTCACAAAACCGTAAAGTCAGTTTTTGTCCACATTCTCTACAATACATACGTAATCCTCCTTATCACTTATATTCACACTTATATCATACGCCTTTTTTTACCGTTTGTCAATAGCCCGCGGAAAAAAATCCCAAAAATTCGGGATTTTTTTGTAAATTTTTATCTTTTACGGCTGATATTCAAAACAGGGAATGGGTTTGAGTTTGAATTCGTTGAGCGTATGCAGCCTGTCGATTCGCGCTTTCGTTTCTAAATTCTCGCAAACCCCGTCGCGAATATATCGATCCAAAACGGCGTAAGTAAATCCCAAATTGTCCTCGTCCGTCTTTCCGCTCAACCCGTCCGACGGCACTTTTTCTACCAAATTAATAGGCAAGTTCAAGTATTTGCCTACCTGTTTCACTTCTTGTACGGTGAGTTTTCCAAGCGGCGAGAAATCGCCTGCCGCGTCGCCGTAGCGGGTGGAATATCCTACCCAATCTTCCGAAAGGTTGCACGTGTTCGCCACTCTGCCGTTTTTCGATTGCGAAAGCGCGTACAAGGTCGCCATACGGATACGGGGCGGCAAATTGATAAGCGTTTGACGGCTAAGTTCTACGCCCGCCTCTTGCAACGCGGCAATCGCCCCGTCCACGCTTTTTTTGACGTTGCAAACGAAATAGGGGATACCCAGGTGTGCAACGAGCTGTTTGGAACAATCGATATCGCTTTGCTCGCCGTTGGGCATTAATACGCCGATAACACGGTCTTTTCCAAGCGCTTTCACGCACAGCGCGGCAACTACGCTGGAATCTTTTCCGCCCGAAATCCCAACGACGGCGTTGCAGCCTTTGCCGTTGTTTTCAAACCATTCTCGAATCCAGTTTACGATATCTTCCGTCGTTTGTTTTACGTCGAACATACTTTTTATACTCCGAATAATAATTCACCGTAGGTAGGGAAAGGCCAAATTTCGGACGAAACTTTCGTTTCCAAAATATCGACGCTTTCGCGCAATTTTTCCATATTGCCAAGCACCTTTTTCTTGTAATGTTGCGCCAGCTTGCTCACGTTTACGATTTTCGTCGCGGCGCACAGTTCTTTTTCCAAATCCTTGGTCGTTTCATACGCGATTTTCATTTGCGTAGACAGCGTAGAGAGCGTTTCCGTTTCGTACGTGCAGTCCATATCCGCGCAAACGGCGCGCTTGGAAAGTATGGTGTCGCAAAGCGTTTTTGCGTATTTGTCGATAGCGGGCAAAATATCTTTCATCGCCATATCCACCATCGTCCGACCTTCGATATGAATGAGCTTGCAATAGCTTTCCATTAAAATTTCAAACCGCGAACGTATTTCCCGCTCGGTGTAAACCTTATGCGCGGTAAAGAGCGCGATATTCTTTTCGTCGGTGAAATGCGCCAAGGCGTCGGGGGTAGTTTGCAAGTTGGAAAGCCCGCGTTTTTTCGCTTCGGCAATCCATTTATCGTCGTACCCGTTACCGTTGAAAATAATACGTTTATGTGCGGTAATCGTGCGTTTGATGAGCTCGTGTAAGGCTGCGTTGAAATCGCTTGCCGTTTCCAATTCGTCGGCGAACTGTTTCAAAACTTCCGCAACGGCGGTGTTTAAAACGGTGTTCGCGTCGGAGATGGACGCGGACGAACCGAGCATACGGAATTCAAATTTATTACCCGTAAACGCAAAGGGGGAAGTACGGTTTCTATCCGTAGTGTCCTTGGGGAATTTCGGCAGGGTATGTACGCCGATGCGCAAAATTTCCTTCTCTTTCGCGCCGTATCCCGCGTCCGTTTCAATCGCTTCCAAAATTTCGGTAAGCTCCGTGCCTAAGAACATAGAAACGACGGCGGGCGGTGCTTCCAACGCGCCCAAACGGTGGTCGTTTCCTGCCGAAGCAACGGAAATACGCAGCAAATCCTGATAATCGTCTACGGCTTTGATGATAGCCGTCAAGAAAAGCAAAAACTGCGCGTTGTCGTGCGGCGTTTCGCCCGGCTCTAACAGGTTTACGCCCGTGTTCGTGGAAATGGACCAGTTGTTATGTTTACCGCTTCCGTTTACGCCTGCAAACGGTTTTTCGTGCAAAAGACAAACGAGATTGTGTTTTTTTGCCAGTTTTTGCATAATATCCATCGTCAGCTGATTATGATCGGCGGCGATGTTCGTCGTATCGAAAATAGGCGCAAGCTCGTGTTGCGAGGGCGCGGCTTCGTTGTGTTCCGTTTTTGCAAGTACGCCCAACTTCCACAGCTCTTCGTTGAGTTCTTTCATGAACGCCTGCACGCGCGGTTTGATAACGCCGAAATAATGGTCTTCCAGCTCTTGCCCTTTGGGCGGTTTCGCGCCGAACAGCGTTCTACCCGTGTATAACAAATCTTTACGCTTTGTAAACGTGTCCTTGTCCACGAGGAAATATTCTTGCTCTGCTCCAACCGTCGTCTTGACGGAGGTTACGTCCTCGTTGCCGAACAGTTTGAGCACGCGCATTACTTGTTTGTTAATGGCTTCCATCGAACGGAGCAAAGGGGTTTTTTTATCCAACGCCTCGCCGCCGTACGAACAGAACGCCGTGGGGATATACAGTACGTCGTCTTTCACGAACGCGTAGGAGGTTGCGTCCCAAGCCGTATATCCGCGCGCTTCAAAGGTCGCACGCAGCCCGCCCGAGGGGAAAGAGGAGGCGTCGGGTTCACCGCAAACGAGTTCCTTGCCCGAAAATTTCATAATCGCCTTACCGCCCGCCGCAGGCGCGATAAACCCGTCGTGTTTTTCAGCGGTAATACCCGTCATCGGTTGAAACCAGTGCGTGTAATGGGTTGCGCCCTTTTCCACAGCCCAATCCTTCATCGCGTTGGCGATGGCGTTTGCCGCGGACATATTCAAACTGCGACCGTGTTCCATAGTACGCTTTAAAGACGCGTACACTTCACCGTCCAGCCGCTCTTTCATGACTTCGTCGTTAAAGACGTTGCAACCGAAATATTCGGATACGAGTTTCATATATTCATTTCTCCTTGGTGGAATTAAAAATGGCAAAAGGCAAAGCCTTTGCCGTGGTCTTTCTAACATTATACCCAATTTAGCCCCGTTTTGTCAACGGTTTGCAAACGCCTTTCCCGATTTTTCTCTTGAAAAACGCCGATTTATCAACGATTTCCGTTTTTTAAGGCAAGTCAAGCGATTTAACAAATAAAAATTCAAAAATAGGCGCTCAATTTCATGAAAAATTCACAAAAATATGTTATAATACATACGAACGAAAGCAAACGTGGATAAAATTATGCGAAAGATATTAGGAATTGACGTAGGTTCAACCACGGTAAAAACGGCGGTTCTTACGGAAGACGGAAAAGAAATATTGTATACGAGCTACGAACGGCATTTTGCGCAAATCAAATCTTGCGTGCTTGCCGAGCTTTCCAAAATCGGCGAAATATACGCGGGTGAACGCTTTTGCGTGGCGATTACGGGTAGCGCGGGCTTGGGGCTTGCGGAGAGTAGCGGTATACCGTTCGTGCAGGAGGTGCAAGCGGCGTTTGGGGCAGTGAAACGCTTTTATCCTGATGCGGACGCGGTAATAGAACTAGGCGGTGAGGACGCGAAAATCATCTTTTTGACGGGCGGAGTGGAACAGCGTATGAACGGTAGCTGTGCCGGCGGTACGGGCTCGTTTATCGATCAAATGGCAACGCTGTTAAACGTAACGGTAGACGAGATGGACGCGCTCGCTTTGCGCGCGGAAAAAACGTATCCGATAGCCTCACGTTGCGGCGTTTTTGCAAAATCGGATATCCAACCGCTGTTAAATCAAGGCGCGGCGAAAGAAGATATAGCGGCGTCGATATTCCAAGCGGTTGTCGAACAGACCGTTTCGGGCTTGGCGCAAGGTAGAAAAATCAAAGGCAAGGTTTTGTTTTTAGGCGGACCGTTACATTTTTTAAACGCGTTGAAAAAGGCGTTCAAAGACACGCTTTCCTTGACGGAAGAAAACGCGTTGTTTCCTGAAAACGCGCCCGTGTTCATGGCGCTTGGCGCAGCGTTATACGCTCGCGGCGAACAAGCGGAAACGTTGGAAACGTTGATGGAAAAGATAGGTGCTTGTAAAACGCAAGCGCAGGTTACGCGCGGTAAACCCCTTTTTGAAACGCAGGCAGAGTACGACGAATTCGTAAGCCGACATAAGGTTAGTGATTTACCGTTTGCGGACATTCGCACGTATACGGGCGACGCGTATTTGGGGATAGACAGTGGTTCTACTACGACCAAGCTGTTGCTCATAACGCCCGATTGCCGTACGTTGTATTCTCATTATCAATCAAATAACGGACAACCGCTTGACGTGGTTGTGGACAAGGTGAAAGAGATTTACCGCCTTGGCGAAGACAGAGTGCGAATCCGCGCGGCGGCGGTTACGGGTTACGGCGAAGATATGATAAAAGCGGCGTTGCATTTGGATTTTGGGTTAGTAGAAACGACGGCGCATTTCAAAGCGGCGGTGCATTTTAATCCCAAAGTGGATTTTATCATCGATATCGGCGGGCAGGATATTAAGTGTTTTAAAGTAAAAAACGGTGCGGTGGATTCGATTATGCTCAACGAGGCGTGCTCGTCGGGTTGCGGTTCGTTTATTCAAACGTTTGCCAAGGCAATGGATATGGAAGTGGAAACCTTTTCCCGCCTCGGTTTATTTGCGAAAAACCCCGTGGAGCTCGGTTCGCGCTGTACGGTGTTTATGAACAGCGCAGTCAAGCAAGCGCAAAAAGAAGGCGCGAGCGTAGCCGATATTTCGGCGGGGATATCTTCTTCCGTCGTGAAAAACGCGTTATATAAGGTTATTCGCGCAAGAACGGCTGACGAAATCGGCAACGAAATCGTCGTGCAGGGCGGCACGTTTATGAACGACGCGGTATTGCGATCGTTTGAACAGGAAACGGGAAAAACGGTCGTTCGCCCCGCCATCGCAGGGCTGATGGGTGCGTTCGGTGCGGCGCTTTACGCGCGGGAAATGCAAAGTAAAAACGCGTATTCGTCTATATTGAGCGCGGAAAAATTGCAAACGTTCCGTTATACGTCCAAACAGACCGTTTGCCGCGGTTGTACGTCCCGTTGCAATATCAATATCCTCACTTTTGAGGACGGTGGCAAATTCGTTTCGGGGAATAAATGCGAGCGTGGCGCAGGTCAAAAGCCGCACGGCGACGAGGAAAATATCTATGCGTTTAAATATCGGTATTTGCGCGAAGAAACGAAAAAGGACGGGGGTATGTATGAGCCGAATGGACTTTCGCGTGGCGTAGTAGGTCTTGCCGTGCAACTGATTACCTTTGAGCAGTTGCCCCTTTGGAACGCCTTTTTCAGGGCTTTGGGATTTGTCGTGCGTTACAGCGACGAAAGCTCACGGCAGTTGTATTATCGCGGTCAACACACGGTGGCAAGCGATACCGTTTGCTATCCGGCAAAGCTCATGCACGGACATATCGAAAGTCTGCTTGATAGTGGTGTAGATTTTATCTTTTATCCCGCCGAAAGCTATAATTTAGACGAAAAAGCGTCGATTAATCATTATAATTGCCCCGTCGTAGCCTATTACGGAGAATTGCTGAAAGCAAACAACGAACGTTTGCACGAAGGGAATTTTATTTCCCCGTATATTGATTTGAACGACCGTAAATCTACGCTGAGCAATCTCTGCGCGGCGTTGAAAGCGTACGGCGTGCGTAAGCGGGAGGTGGAGCACGCTTTGTCTGCGGGGATAGACGCGCTTGCAAAATATCAATCGGCGGTACGCGAAAAAACGAAAGAAATCATATTTAACGCGCGTCGCGCGGATAAGCCGATCGTTGTGTTGGCTGGTAGACCGTACCATGCCGATCCCGAAATCAATCACGGTATCGGTAAATTGTTGGTTTCGCTCGGCGTAGCCGTCGTATCAGAGGACGGCGTATGCCAAAACGCGCCGCAGGTGGAAACGAACGTATTAAATCAATGGACGTATCACGCCCGTTTATACCGCGCCGCTGAATTCGTGTGCACGCAAAAGGATATGCAACTAGTACAGCTCGTGTCGTTCGGTTGCGGAATCGACGCGTTGACGACGGACGAGGTTAGGACGATTATGGAACGCAACGGTAAATTGTATACGCAAATAAAAATCGACGAGATTAACAATCTCGGCGTGGTAAAGATACGGCTTCGGAGTATGCTTGCCGCTACGGGGCAACAAATGCGAGGGAACGACGATGAAGAGTTATAAAACACCTACGCCCGTGTTCACGGACGAAATGAAAAAGACGTATAAAATCCTTGCGCCGAATATGTTGCCGTATCATTTTGACGTGATAGCCGTTATTATGAAAAAATACGGTTACGACGTGGAAATTTTGAAAAACGAAAGTCGCGCGGTTATCGACGAAGGGCTTGCGCACGTGCATAACGATACGTGCTTTCCCGCGCTTTGTTGTATCGGTCAATTTATAGACGCGCTTAAAAGCGGTAAATACGATTTATCGCGTACGGCGGTGATGATTTCGCAGTCGGGCGGCGGCTGCCGTGCGTCCAACTACGTGCCGCTTATTCGTAAGGCGTTGCAGTTGGAATTTCCCCAAGTCCCCGTTTTATCTTTTAATTTTTCGGGGCTGGAAAAGGACAGCGGCGTAAAAATCGGCGTGGGGATGTTGCTCAGATTGGCGTTTTCCATTTTCTACGCGGATACGGTAATGAGCTTGTATAATCAATGCAAGCCGTACGAAAAAAACGCAGGGGAAACCGACCGCGTGCGCGACGGTTGTCAAGCGTATATCCAGTCGATTATTTGCGGCAGGGGCTATCGTAAGTATAAAAAAATCACCGATGAACTGCTCCGTCGTTTTTCCGCGATTGAACGGACGAACGAGCGGAAAATCCGCGTGGGCGTAGTAGGAGAAATTTACGTTAAATATTCACCGCTTGGAAATTCGGAGCTGGAAAAGTTTTTACATACGGAAAAATGTGAACCCGTTATTCCCGCGCTCATGGATTTCGTTATGTATTGTATCGTAAATACGATCAATGATAGAAAACTGTATAACAAGGGCAAAAAAACCGCTTGGATTTACGGTTTGGTGTATCGGTATTTGTTGCGCGTGCACCGCGGCGTTATTAAGTTGTTTGAAAAGTACGCGTTCGAGCCGCCGCACGATTTTGAATATCTGCGTAAATGCGCGGATAAAGTATTACATCAGGGCGTAAAGATGGGCGAGGGCTGGCTCATTCCCGCTGAAATGCTTGCGCTTTGTGAAAGCGGCGTGCAAAACGTCGTTTGCGCGCAACCGTTCGGTTGCCTGCCAAATCATATCGTGGGCAAAGGCGCGTCGCGTACGGTAAAAACGCTGTGCCCGTCCGCCAATATCGTACCCATCGATTACGATCCGTCGGCAACGAAAGTCAATCAGGAAAACCGTTTAAAACTCATGCTGGCTACGGCTCGTGAAATGCAAAATAAGTCGCTGTAAAGCGGCTTACAGTTTTTCGGTTAAATATTTCCAGTATCGCACGGGCATATATCCGCGCATTTGCTGTAAGCGTTCGCGCGCGGGAATATTCACCGCGCGGTAATACTCTTTCCAAAGCGTTTGCAGGGTAAGCTCGTCGCCCGAAATCACCACGCTCGCCTGATCGAGCGGCGCGATAAACACGTTTGCGCCGTCGTATACGGCGGCTTTTTTTCGTCCCACGTCGTGCAAAACGAACGGGAATTTTGGAAAGCGCGAGCGGAAATGTGGTACGAGTAAATCGCAAATATCGTTATCAGGCGAAAAGGGCGCGTACAGCGCGCCGCTTTCCGTCTCCATAAAGCGGATAAAACCGTGAAAGCGGTGTATTTCCAGCGCTACTTTTTTCATGTACGTAACGGCTTGAAATACGCAGGGCTGGGCAAAACGGTTGCGCACGGGCCCGCCCGTTTTTGCTAAAAACCGCAAGTATAAAAAGGCAACCTGTTCGTTATCCGATTCTTGGCAACGAAGCAGTATATCCAAATCATGCAACGCCTTTTTATCCAGCTTCGTTAAGCGCGCGGCGGCTTTTTGCGCCCGCGTTTCGTCCGTTCGTACGGTGATAGGCGTTTCCCCGATATAAAGCTGTGTGGTTTTGGAAACGAGCAGGGCGTTCTCGTCGTGAAACGCCGCTAAAAACGCCGTCAAAAACCCGTATGTACTTCCGTCGAATAAATAAATCACGATACTCCCCCCAAACGTGTTTAAAATTGTCCGTGTAATGCAAGCATTGCGTTTTCAGGTGTGGATAACGCGGAAAACAAACTCAACTGCTTGGCGCTTTCTTGCGTTTCCGCGGCGGCAAGCAAACCGCGCACGGCGTGCTCGTTTTTTTCGCCGAAAAATTTGCCGCCGCAAGTGATAAAATGTTTCGCGCGTTTTAGAGCGACACGCATTTTGATTAAGTCCTCAAACGTCAGCTTTGCGTATTTGCGCGCCTCGATAATTTTATGCGCGTTTTTTCCGCCCAACCCCGGCACGCGGAGCAACGTATCCAGCGGCGCGCGGTTGATTTCTACGGGAAATAAATGCATATTTTTGAGCGCCCAAGCGCATTTCGGGTCTACGTCCATGGGCAAATTTTCGTCCTCGCCAGCAATTTCCTCCACGGAGAATCCGTAAAAGCGTAACAACCAGTCCGCTTGATACAGTCTGTGTTCACGCAGTTGTCCCGCGCCTTGCTCGGGCAAGAGCTTGTCGTGAACGACGGGTACGTACGCCGAATAATACACGCGCTTTAATTGCATTTTTCGATACAGAGCCTGTGTTAAACGCAAAATTTGCCCGTCCGATTCAGGGGATACCCCCACGACCATTTGCGTGGTTTGTCCTGCAGGCAAAAACGAACCGCGTTTGATAATGCCTTTTTTCCGATCTTCCAAGAACGCCGTTTTTGCAAGCGTCAAGTCTTTCATCGGCGTCAAAACGCTTTGCTTATCCTTTTGCGGGGCGAGCAGTTTCAAACTCTTTTCGCTCGGCAGTTCGATATTGTAACTCATTCTATCGACGTATCTCGCCGCCTCGTTCGTCATACGCTCGTCTGCGCGCGGTATGCCTTTTAAATGTATATACCCGTGAAAACCGTATTCCGTACGCAACTTTTTCACCACGAGCAGTAGCCGTTCCATAGTATAATCAGGGTTCTTATGCACCGCGGACGATAGGAACAAACCCTCGATATAATTCCGTTTATAAAAATCCATCGTCAGCTCGCAAATCTCTTCGGGTGTAGCGGTTACGCGTGGCACGTCCGCCGCCTTGCGGTTAGGGCAGTATTTGCAATCGTATACGCAATCGTTGGAAAGTAGGATTTTTAACAGCGAAACGCACCGCCCGTCGGGCGTGAACGAATGACAGCACCCCGAAACGTATCCGTTCCCCATACCGCCCGCGTTCTTTCTGTTGCTTCCCGACGACGAACAAGATACGTCGTATTTCGCGCTCTCGGTTAAAATTGTCAGCTTTTCTTGCGTAATCATACCCACATTATACCCCAAATTTTAGCAAAAGTCAAACATTTGTTCGTATTTTGTTTTAGAAAAATTTAGTAATATTGTTAAGTAGAAAAATTTCTCGGTTTGTTTTACAAAAGCCTTGACGAGCCGCGGTAAAATATGGTATACTAATTTTTGAGGTGAAGAAATGCAACCGTTGAAAACGTTTAAACCGTATACGAAAGAAAATCTTTTGCGACTGGGCGTGTATTTGGCTTTGGAGCTATTTCTCGTAGTGTCGTTGGTGTATTTTACGGTGGCGTATTTTATGGGCAAAGCGGTGATAACGCAAGCGATTATGTGCGTATTTGGGATTGTCGCCGTAAGTATAGCGGATATTATGCAAGGGCTTTGCAAGTTCCGAATCGCTACGCCCGTGTACTTTTTCATTTTGGCGTATTCGGTGTGTCCGACGCTTGGTCATACGTACGGATTGTATTATTACATATCGTGGTGGGATAAGCTTTTACATATGACGGGCGGCGTGGTGTTTGCGTTGTTCGGCGCATACCTGCCCAAGGTCTTTTTGAAAACGGACGAATGTAACATATGGCTTTGCGTGATTTGCGGGTTCATGTTCTCGCTGGGGCTTTCCATGCTTTGGGAGTTCGTCGAATACTTCTTGGATACCTGCTTTGGCACGGATATGCAGAAGGATAGCATTTTATATAGCTTGCGTTCGTATTTGCTGAACGATATAGATAAGGGGTACGTCACGGGCGAGCTTTTAGACGCTGGCTCGATTACGACGACGATCCAAGGCGCGGACGGAACGGTGTATCAGCTCAACGGCTTGCTGGATACGGGTAAAATCGATACCATGCACGATATGCTCGTGGAGGCAGCGGGCGCGCTCGTGTTCTCGATTATATACGTTATAGACAAGGGCAGGAACACCTGTTTCCATTACTTGGGTGAATCGAAGAAAACGCAGCCCGTATCTACGGACGAACCGCAGTTAGAAGTCGCGGCAACGCAAGAAACGGAAGAATGAAAATAGTAAAAAACAGCACTCGAAAGACAAGCTTTCGAGTGCTGTTTTTAATATATAAAATTTAATTTTCTAATCCCATTAAATAATCAATCGTAACGTCAAAATACTTAGCGAGAACGACGAGTTGAGAACCTTTTACGTCAGCTTGACAATTTTCCCAACGGCAAATAGATGCAACACCGATATTCACTTCTTTGCTCAACGCCTGTATCGATAATCTTTTTTCAAGTCTTAAATCTTTTAATCGCTCCGCAAAAATTTTCATATTTTTTCTCCTTGCATATATTATATTCCATTTTAGGAATAAAAACACTTGACATTCCTAAACAGGAATGGTATAATTATTCCTAAAAAGGAACAGGGAAGAAAGTAATGAAGATTAGAACGGAAATAATAGAAGAATATAGAGTAGAAAACGAATTAAGCAAAAGCGCGTTTTGTAGAATATGTAAAATACAATTTAGAACGTATGGAAAAATCATGAAAGGAAATTATAATTTTGACGTTAGAGCATTATTGCGTATATCGAGAGTCCTGAAAATTCCTATTCATCAATTATTTAAAGAGGATTGAGAAGAGTATTTTGTTTGCACGCAAACAAAGTTTTGTCGCTTGATGGGCAAGTGGAGAGATAAGCGAACCTCCGATAAAGCGTACGTTCTCAATCTCTTCCACGGCAACGAAAAACCGCACCCGATTGGGTGCGGTTTTCGTTGGCGCAGAGAAGAGGATTCGAACCTCCGGACCAGTTTTCCCAGTCACACGATTTCCAAGGCTTGCAAAGCCGACGGAAAGAGTGTGTTTTTTTTCGTGGGCAGGCGGAGCATACCCTTAAACCGCCTTATATAAATTAGGTCAGGTACGCGCTGCCGCCGTAGGAATTGCGTGTAAGACGTCGTGGCTGGCGACGTCGAAAAAAAATAAAAAATCAAGTGGTTGTGGTGCGTGTTGCGTTGAAAGGCGCAAGCAGATTTACATAAATCCGTACGCTGGGCATGCAGGCGAAAAGGATTTGTGACGGAAACGGGGAGCGTTTGCGGTTTTGCCTAAAAACAAGGCAGAACCACGCCCAAAAACAGGGCGTTTGCAAAAGGACAAGCAGGCAACAGCGGCGCAAGCCGCACATGTTAAGTTTCCCCGCCGCAGGGGCGGCGGTCAAAGACTTCGCGCGGGTACTTAGTTAGACTTAACTCAGTACCCGTGAGAAGTGCCGCGTAGCGTAGAAGCTGGGGCAAAAGAGCGGCTGTAATAAGTACGTTTAAGGCAGAGTGCGCCCTTTCGCCCTTGGAAAGGCTGGAAAAAAGCGCGCGCGGCGGGAGTTCGTCTAATAGCTCCATGCGTTAGTATAACGTCGCATGGATAATTTTTGCGGAAAAAGGCGGTGGGGCGTTTTGTCATAATTTCGGTCGCTTGGGCAATTGCGGACAATGTGGCGAATCCTGTCGCACAAAAGCGGCGCGCCGCATGGGCGCAGGTCGCCAAAGCCGCAAGCCCCGAATTTGCCAACGCCCCGCCGCCCCGCAAAAATTCTGTGGGAAGCCGTAAAAATCATGCGCGCGAGCAACGCGCGAACCGCTGAGCTGTCTGGACCGCGTAGCGTGTCTGGACCGCGCCCCGAAAAAATGGGGCGAAAAATCGAAAAAAATCCCGACGTCGGGATTTGTAATCATGTTTTTTGAACGTCGGCGGACACGATGGGGCGCACTGTGCGCGCAAAAACGCATAAAAAAATCCCGTTCTCCGATGTCTGAGAACGGGAAACGGTTTTAAAAATTTTGATGAACCTTTGCGCCTGTTTCATCTTCCAAGCCGAGCAAGTAATCCGCCGTTACGTCAAAATAGACCGCGATTATATAAATATTTTCTGCGGTCGGTTGAACCTTTCCGTTTGTCCAATCTGAAATACTCATAGCGGAAACACCGATTTTTTCCGCAAATCCGCGCTTGGAAAGGTTGTTTTCTTTTAATAAATCCGTAAGACGTACGGCAAAAAGATTTTTCATAATTAAAATTGTAAGATATTTTTTACGAAAAATGCTTGACGTAAGATAAATCTTACGCTATAATATAAAGTGTAAGCTAAATCTTACACATTCTCGCCCCGAAACAATCAAATAGCAAAAGTCGAGCGGTTGCGACCCGAAAGCGCAGCCGAAGGATATAAAAGAAAAGACAGCTGTTATACGGTGGGCGAGCCGATATAACGGCTGTTTTTTCAAAAAAGGAGTTTTTTAATGATAAGAGTAAGTATTTTAGACAGTAAAACAAACGAGAGCGGGCTTATTTTAATTAAGACAAGCAATATTGTTTGCTTAATGGAAGATGATGAAGAAGAACGTTGCAGAATTGATATGCAAGGCGGCTTTTCCTTTATGTCGAGTGAAGCGTATGACGAAGTAAAGGCGAAAATTGAGCACGATGAAATGAGTCGGCTGCCTTTTGAGGTGCGCTGGTTGGAAGTACACAACACCCAAATGAGCGAAAAGCGCGCGTTAATACGTAAGGAAAGTATAAATACGGTTTTAAATACGGATAAGCACACGGAAATTGAACTTGTTTTTGAAATTCAAAGTGAAATGCGGCTTTACGTTCTCGCTTGTGAAGATTTCGATACGGTATATAATGAAATGCAAAGAACGCCCGCGCGCGAGTTATTAAGCAAATACCGTCGCAAAAAAGGCAACACCCCACAAAATAGCGCGTGAGCTGTTGCGCGGGTACAGTTTCCAAAGGGTGCGACGTTATGAAATTCTCCAAAAAAATTTTTTCATATGTTACTACCTTTAATATTATTCAAACAAGCAAACGTTGCGCCCTTTGGAAAAACAATATCCCGTGAAGTAGGGCAGGACACAGACTACGGAGCGGGACTCCGAAGGCGTTGCGCGCTGGCAAAGTCTGGGAGCTTTTGCGGCGGAAAGCATGCTTTTGCCTGCGCATGCAGAGCCAAGAAGGCAGGGCGAGAACGGCGCGCAGCGTTTACGGGAAAATACAGGGAAAGGAGTGGAAACGATGACGGACAGCGTGGCAAGTGTAGTATATGAAGACGCGGAAAGCGGGTTTGATATCGATTTTAACGCGCTCATTAAAGTTGCGCAACGTGAAAAACGGGAAAAAACCGTAAAGCAGCTTTCGGCGGGTAAGGTTGAAGTTTTACAAATCGAGCAAACGCCCGCGGGGTTGACGCTGAAAAGCTGGAAGACGACCCCCGAACAAATCGCGCGCATAAATGCGGGCGATATAAACGCGTGGAACGAATTTTTTGAAGAGAACAAAAAGCATTTGTACGCGTTCGGGTTTAGCTTTTATTTTAGTCATCAAAAAATATTATGCGCGCATGTTGAGCCGCTGGATTTGGTTCATCAAATATATTGTGATGTGGGCGCGGGGTATGTTAAGCTGCGCCCTTGGGATAGCGCAATAGGTTGCGCGTTTAGTCGTTGCTGTCGTTTTGCGCCCGTTGGCGGCGTAGACGAATTTTATATACCGCAGTTAAGGAAGTATCCGTTATGTCAAAATTAAGCGAATTACGCGTTTTACAATACGGGCGGAGCGTGGACGCGCCCATACAATACCACCACCGAAGCGGCGACGAAGAAGGGAGCGGCGCAAACCGTCTTGACTTGTACGCACACACGGACAGCGCGGAAGATATGGCGCTTGAAACGGAAGACGCGGCGGCAAAAGCACAATTTATAAAGGGCTTTTGGGGCTATATGCGTAAAGTATATAGCCGTACGGAGCGCGAATTTTTAAAGCGTATGATGTCAGGGCGCGAAACACCGCAAGAAGTAGGGCGCGCGCTGGGCGTTGACTGGTTTAAATATATGCAAAACATACAGCGCAGGGCGTACAAGAATATTAAGCCGCTTGTAAAGCTGGTTTCGCTGACGGGTTGGAGTCAAGGCGATTATTTCGTGAAAATGATTATGAAACGTTTTTCTTTGCTGGAAGACGGCGCGGAGCTTGCCGAACTTTTGCCCAAATCGCACGCGGACAGGCGAAAAGCGCGCGAAGAAATGAAAGCGCAACGTTTGGCAATCGCCGCCGAACGAAAAAACAAATACGCGGCGACGGTTTCGGCATGGCGTGCGGCGCACCGTGAAGAGTTGAGGACGAAAGGTGCAGCATATTACGCGACGCACTGTGAAGAAATAAAAGCGCAAACGGCGGCATACCGTGCAACGCACCGTGAAGAAATAAAAGCATATAATGCGGCATACCGTGCGGCGCACCGTGAAGAGTTGAGGGCGAAAGACGCAACATATCATGCGGCGCACCGTGAAGAAATAAAGGCGAAAAAAGCGGCATACCGTGCAGCGCACCGTGAAGAAATAAAAGCACAAATGGCAACATATCATGCGGTGCACCGTGAAGAGATAAAGGCGTATAAAAAAGCATACCGTGCGGCGCACCGTGAAGAGCTGAGGGCGAAAAACGCA
Source organism: Clostridiales bacterium (assembly GCA_015055545.1). Classification (GTDB taxonomy): domain Bacteria; phylum Bacillota; class Clostridia; order Christensenellales; family Borkfalkiaceae; genus Scatosoma. Next base: position 34,891 of record SVHY01000009.1, on the reverse strand, counting down.
ACATACCGTGCGGCGCACCGTGAAAAATTGAATGACCGCAGAAAAGAAAGAAGAAGAGCGGCGAAGCTTGCCGCGGAGCAGGGGAACGTATGAACGGGCAGGCGTGGACGTTGGGCGCGTGGCTGTGGGAATGGTATCAAATTTATAAAGTGCCGAACCTTGCGCCGTATTCCTTGCGTAATATCGAGCAAATGATACGTTTACATATTCCCGAAACGTTAAAACGGTTGCCGCTGGCGGAGCTGACCGCGTACGGTATCGAAAAGGAGCTTGTAAAATTAGGCAAAACGCGGACGGCGGTATATGCGCGGCAGGTGTTATTTTCCGCGCTGGCAAAGGCGGAGCGGCTGGGGTTTATATCGCGGAATATCATGGAAGCCGTTGAAAAGGTACGATATAAAAAGCAACGGGGCAAGGCGTTGAGCATATCCGAACAAACGGAATTTTTGCGCGCGCTGGAAAAATCGCGGTATAAGTGGCTTATGCTGTTTTATTTACATACGGGCGTAAGGCGTACGGAAGCTTTAACGCTGGAATGGCGCGACGTAGACTATGACGGGCGCGTGATATTGATACGCGGTACGAAAACGGAAGAAAGCTTTCGATATATTCCGCTTACGGACGACGTGGCGGCGATTTTGGAAGGACAGCGCAAGCAAAACAAGAAAGAACGGGCGAAGAAACACCCGCGCGGACGGTACGCGGACGCGCCGCCGTCGGTGGTGTTCCCGTACGGGCGCGAACCCGTGAGCCGTGCTTTTAAAGCGTTATGCCCCGCTCATCATTTGCACGATTTGCGGCATACCTTTATAACACGGTGCGCGGAAAGTGGCGTAAACGTGACCGTTTGCCAACAAATAGTAGGACATACAACAGCAGACATGACGTTAAACGTGTATACGCACGTCATGGACGAGTTCAAGCGAAAAGAGCTTGCAAAATTTACTATAAACCCGAAGTTTTAGGCGGGTTTTTATAGGCATACAACAACAGCCCGAAAATCGTGTGACGGAAAAAGGGCGCAAAAAAAGACTTCCGAAAAAATCCCGAAAGCCTTTTGTTTGCTGGCGCAGAGAAGAGGATTTGAACCTCCGGATACGTTCCCGCATCACACGATTTCCAATCGTGCTCCTTAAACCACTCAGACATCTCTGCAAATATAGGCGTTTTCGTCAAACGCTTATCTATATTACAGTATTTTCACAAAAAATGCAAGCGTTTTCGACTTGCTTTTTTAAAATTTTAAAAAATTTCTACGCTTTTTTATAACAAGCGCACGCCGCGCCGCTGGGTAAATAACCCGTGTCTGAACATTTTTTGCACGTGAACTTGGGTGTTAAGTCGCTTTCGTCTATCCCCAAATCTTGCAAAATCGCTTTGTGCTCGGCAAGCAAACGCTGTTTTTCCGCTTGTAATTTCGGTAACTGTTCGGGGGTAAAAACCTCCGCTTTCGCTAGCGTGAATTCCATTTTGGAAAGAGCCGAAGAAACTTCCTTAAAGCGCTTGTTTTCGTTTGCTTTCGCTACGAATTTATCCGCGCGAATTTGTGCTTTTTCACGAAGTAAAGCGTAGTATCTTTCTCTGTCCGATTTTGCGTTTGCGTCCGCAACGGCTTGGGTGACGAACCGACTTGCAGCCGCCGTTTTTCCGCTTTGGTCGGGTTCGGGAATTGCCTTTAAATCAAAGACCTCCTGCCGTTTCCAATCGGATAAAATTTTATTGATATAGGGCAGGGGATTTGCGCTGGTTGCGCTACGTTTCGCCGCCTCTAAAATCATTTCGTCTTTGAAATTCCAATCCCGCCAAGTGCGGATAAGCGATAAATTCGTCGCGTTTTTGCGGATAGAGCCGCAAAGCTCTTGGATTTTTCCAAACAACTTCAATTCGTCGTTCTTTTCTTTCAAAAATTCTTTTACGCCGTCCACGCCGACTACGCCTTTTTGGAACAAATCTTCCAAAACGCCGTTCATGCAATCGAAGTTACCGCGTTCCGTTTTTAAACAGTACAAAGCAACGTCCAAGAGGGAAGAATCCTCGAACCCGTACGTGCACCATTTTTCCACGTATTCGTCGATATAGGTGGCGGGATTGCTTACCTTTACACCCAGCTTGCGCGCGATACGGAAAGTGATATTCGCCATTTCTTCACGCGCTTGCAGATACGTCGAAATTTCGTTTGTTTCCGTTTTTCCCGCCTCGTACAAATCTTCTAGCGTAGCGTCTAAAACGTTCATGTTTCCGCGCTTTAAATGCTTGGCGGCGGCAACGATACCGTCTTTTGTAAACCCAAGCGTTTCCGTCCATTTGCGATACAACGAATAATCCGTTTCGTCGGGTGCGCGTTGAAAGCCGCCGAGCGCGTTTAAAATGGCAATAAGGTCGCCCTCATGCGCGTTATAGTTGGACAATTCGCGTTCCACCTGTTCGTACGTGCTTGCGCCGCCGCGCAACAATTTTTTAGCTTTGTTGAAGATGTACGACGGGGAAACGGATTCGCCCTGCTTATTGATACAGTATTCCGCAATCAAGAGCAACGCTTGCGGTTGAATAGCGTTTTCTTCCAAGAAATGCATATATTTAAGATAGTCGCCTGCGGAAACGAATTTGCCTACTTTTTGCATTTTCCGTTGCAATTCCTTGTTGAAATCGCCGTATTGCTCGTAGCGGACTTTTTTCGGTCTACCGACGGCGGATTTGACGGGTAAATATTGCACGGCAAACGGTTCTTTGGATAAAATTTCCACTAAATCGTAGTCTTCCCACAGCTCGAAAGCGGCGATAATTTTATCTTCGGTCGTTTTTAAAACTTCCGCCATAGACTTTAAACCGAAATCGGTGTCGGCGTTTTTGCACAAATACAAACCGTAAAGATACACCTTTACGGCAAATCCGTCAACTTCGGGCATGTATTTCGTGATGAACTTGTTTTCGACGGTAATATACGAATTCCCGTCGCACTCTTTAGAAAAAGAGCAAAACGCCATAATGTTTTCCCACCTTTATGAAATTGCGTTTTTTTATAAAAAAAACGAAAAAATTCTTTTTCCATTTCAACTTTTCTTGCTTTCTTTGAAGAAATAGTGTATAATAAAATGGTATTGGTATCCGCTTAGCGGCTTAGATACGAACATTATATCCTTTTTTGACGGAAAAGGCAAGCCGTTTTATCCGTCATTTTGGAAAAAAGAAATAAAAAAACGAAAGCTGAAAAATATCATCGAATAGAAAAAGGAAAACGGACGCATGATTGTAAGTGCCATATCTTTATGGAAAAAATTTAATTTAACAACGCCGCTTTGCGCTAGCGAATGGGATATCGACCAACGCGGCGGGGTTCGCCATAGTCGCGTTTCCTTTTCAGGACACACGGTACAAGACGGCAGTGTGCGTATTTACGGTCGGTTTTTCCGTCCAAAATCGGAAGGCGCGAAACCAACCGTTTTATTGTTGCCCGACGTTGGCGCGGAGCTGGACGAAGATTTAATGCGCTATTTCGTTGAAAAAGGCTATGCGGTTTTGCAAATCGATTATTCGGGAAAAATGTCCACGGATAAGGAGGGCGTATTGCGTACCGTCTATCCCCCGTCGCTTGCGTACGGGAATTTTGAAAACGCGCGCGGGCTGTACGATATGAAAGACTTGGAGGCGGACGAAACGACGTGGTTTGAATGGCAATACGTCGCGTTGTTTGCCGTGGAATATTTAAAATCCCGTGAAGACGTGGGTAATATCGGCGTGGTCGGCGTACGTACGGGCGGCGCGCTTGCTTGGCAAACTATGCTCTCGCCCCATTTGAAATGCGGCGTACCCATCAACGCGGTAGGTTGGCGCTCGTTTGCGGGTTTGGCAAAATTTGGCGACAACGTCGCGCATAATTTGAGCGACGATTTCCACCGTTATATCGCGGCGGTAGAGGCACAATCGTACGCGCCGTACGTAAAATGTCCCGTGCTGCTTTTGTGTGCCTTACGCGACGACAGTTTCGATTGCGACAGAGCGTACGACACCTATTCGAGGAGCGGGAACGTGGACGGCAACGCGCTCGTCTATTCCGCGGATACGGGAGCGTGTATCGGTCCGAACGCGCTTTGCGATTTAGATTTGTTCTTGGAAAAGAACTTAAAGGGTAGGGAAATTTATATCCCCGATACGCTCAACGTTGCGCTCAAAGAAACGGATAAGGGCTTGGAAGTAGAAGTGCAATGCGATGAAGAAGGGCTTTTGGAAGAAGTGGGCGTGTATTATGCGGAAGCGGACGTCAATACCAAATGCGCCTATCGCGATTGGCGCAGAGTATACCGCGTAGACGGAAAATCGGTAAAAGCGCATAAAGCGGCTTGTCTTATCAAACCGTTTGACGGCGCGACGGCTGGTTTTGTGTACGCGTATGCGAAATATATAAACGGATTTAGGGTAATGTCCAAAATAACGGCGAAACGGTTTTCCCGTTCCAACCCCGCGGCGGTAAAGGGCAGAATGTTGTTCTCGGGCGCGGAAATGGACGCGTTCAGTATTTCCGAGTACAAGGATTATTCCGTTGCGAATATCTTTATCGAACGCGAGGCAATGCCCAAGATTTCCGTGGGCTACGGCGGGATAGAAGGTGCGTTCTCCGTAGGCGGAATTAAGACGTATAAGATAAGCTCGCCCATGTATATTCCCGACGAAAACGCGTTGCTGGCTTTCGACGCGTATTTCCACCAAACGGACGAATTGAAAATATCCGTGGACGTAGGCGACGTATCGCGGGAATCGGAACGGTATAGCTGTATCGTGCCCGTAAAAAGCGGTGGGAAATGGAAACGCATCATTTTGCGCGCGGCGGATTTTAAAGGCGAAAACTGCGGTGCGCCGCTTGGAAATTTTTCCGAGGGCAGAGCGCTGGTGTTCGACTGTATGCAAGAAGAAACGGAATTTTCCGTTACGAATATCCTTTGGCTATAAAGGTTTTTGATAGGATAATGAAGGTGCGACGGATCACAACGTTGCAAACGACGGAGGCTAGAACTTATGTTAGATAAAGACTTGCGGAAAAACGAGCTATACGAATACCGCTTTGGCTTTAAAGAACAAAAATCAAATAATATTTTTATACTTTTGCTGTTGTGCGCGTTGTTCGCGTTCATGGCGTTTCGGACGTATTTCGTCAGCTGTTACGGCGGCGTCAACGTCCACGGTGATTCTATGAACATGACCTTGCAAAGCGGCGATAAGCTGCTGATGCGGAAAACGGACGGCTGGCGGAAAGCGGAACGCGGCGACGTCATCGTCGTGTACGTGGGCGACTACGAAGAATGTAAAACAGTGGGAGGCGGACACCTTATCAAGCGCTTGATTGCCGTGGGCGGCGAATGGGTAAAATGCGAAGACGGTGTAGTGCAAATCAGCAAGGACGAGGGAAAAAATTGGACGCCGCTCGACGAACCGTACGCATATTACGGTGAGAAAGATAAAAATAAGGAAAATTACGATTTCGGGATATATAAATTAGCCGAAGACGAAATTTTCTTCCTTGGGGATAATAGAAGTCGTGACGGCAGCAGCATAGACAGTCGTTTTCAAGATTCGTATACGGACGGACAAGGTAAAACGGTAAAGCTTTCACATTTGGATTGCTTATATAAAGAGGACGATATCGTCGGCATCGTCTTTGATTGGGCGATAGATTATCGCGAATTTTTAGCCGGCTTGCCTATTTGGGCAAAAGAAGAGTAAGGAGAAACACATATTATGAACATTCGTATTACATCAGACAGCACTTGCGATTTAGGTGAACTCGTTGAAAAACGTAATATCGGTATTTTAGCCTTGCAGGTTAATTTAGACGCGCAGTCTTATCACGACGGCGTAGATATTACCCCGCAAGACATTTTCGATTTCGTGGCAAAGACGAAAATTCTTCCCAAAACCAGCGCGCCCAGCGTAGTTGAATACGAAGAATTTTTTGAAGAACAGCTCAAAGGCTACGATTATTTGATTCATTTCAATATCTCCGCAAAAAGCTCGGGTTCGCACAATTTCGCGGTAGAGGCGTCGAAGAAATTCAACGGTAAAGTCCGCGTAGTGGACAGCAAGGCGCTCTCTTCTGGACAAGGCTTGCTCGTTATGCGCGCGGCGGATATGCGCGACGAGGGCAAGAGCGTGGATGAGATTGAAGACGCGGTCAACGAAATCAAGAACCACGTCAATACGTCGTTCGTACCTGATAGCTTGGATTATCTGTTCAAAGGCGGTAGATGTTCAAGAATGCAGCTTTACGGGGCGAACCTTTTGAAAATCCATCCCAAAATCGTAATGACAGACGGTCAGCTCACCCAAGGCGGCAAATACCGTGGCGACATGATGAAATGCATTGACAGATACATTGACGATTTATACGCGCAGTACCCCAAATACGACAAAACGCGCTGTTTCGTTACCCACTCCACGGCGGATAAAGAGCTTGTAGAGATGGCGAAAGAAAAGGTGAAAAAGCTGTTTGATTTCGACGAAGTGATTGAAACGGTGGCGGGGTCGATCGTTACCAGCCATTGCGGCAGAAACACGCTTGGCGTGCTGTTCGTTTACAACCCCTGATTATAACCCCTGATAGGAGAGAAGAATGACATCTGTATATACTGACGCCGATTATTTAGCGGCGTATAAACAAAAACAAAAACTGTTTTGGATATTCATGGCGATAACGTTTGCGTATTTGGCTTTTTGCGTAGCGTGGCTGGTGTATTATATCTCGCTGCCGTACGTAGCCAACAAATTCTGGCCCAAAGCTAGCGTATACGTAGCGTCGGCGTTGTACGCCGTGTTCGCGTGGGTATATTTGTCGATTAAATACAGCCGTGTCCGCAGATACTATAAAATGCTGGGTTACGTATGCGAGGGCTTGAAGGTAGGCGAAACGAACTATTTCTACCGTTTCCGCGAAAAGAGCTTGCAAAAGGATAATATCGACGTAGTCGGTTGCGTGTTTGAAACGTACAGCCGTAAAAAGCAGGAATGGATGGAACGGGAAGTCTACGCGGACGCGGAAAAACCTTTGCCCGAGCTTGGCGAAGGGGATTTGGTTCGGTACGTAGCGCAAAGTAATATCCTTATCCAGTACGATATTTTAGAAAAGCACGCGTACGAATTTGAAGAATACGAAGACGAAGAAGACGAAGAAGAATACGAAGAAAACACAACGGAAAACGAAGTGGAAGCGGAAACGGAACAAGGAGCAGAAGAATGAAAGCAGTCGTAACGGTTACGGGCAAAGACAGAAAGGGCATAATCGCGAAAGTGAGCGCGTTTTTAGCGGAGCGCGGCGCGAATATAGAAGACATATCGCAAACGATCATGGGCGAATATTTCGCGATGATTATGATTGCGGACATAACGGATATCAAGCAAGAGCTTTCCGCGCTTGCCAGCGATTGCGCGGAGCTTGGCAAGCAAATCGGCATGGCGATCTATATTCAACACGAAGACATTTTCAACGCGATGCACAACGTATAAAAGGCGGGTTATATGTTTACGAATAAAGACGTATTAGAAACGATAGCGATGGTGCAAGAAGAACACTTGGATATTCGCACCATCACGATGGGTATATCTTTGCTGAGCTGTATCCGCGACAGCGCGGAAGAAACGGCGCAAAAGGTATACGATTTAGTTTGCAAAAAAGCGGAAAACATCGTCAAAACGGCGCAAAATTTATCGGGCGAATACGGGATACCCATCGTCAACAAACGCGTATCGGTTACGCCCGTCAGCTTAATAACGGCGGCGTTCCCCGAAAAAGCACCGCTTGTCGGCAAAGCGCTCGATAACGCGGCGAAAACGCTCGGGATTGATTTTTTGGGCGGGTATTCCGCGCTCGTGCATAAGATGACGGCGGATTACGAACGCAAATTCATACAAACGATTCCCGAAGTCTTGGCACAAACGGACAGGCTCTGTTCGTCCGTCAACGTCGGTTCAAGCAAGACGGGTATTAATATGGAAGCGGTGAAAATGCTTGGCGAAACGTTCAAGCAAGCGGCGTTTCTGACTAAGGACAAAGACGGTATCGGCGCGGCGAAACTGGTTGCGTTTTGTAACGCGGTGGAAGACAACCCGTTCATGGCGGGGGCGTTCCACGGCGTAGGCGAGGCGGACACGGTCGTAAACGTCGGCGTATCAGGACCGGGGGTAGTGAAACACGCCTTGGAACAAATCCCGAATGCAGACTTGACGGAAGTAGCGGAAACGATCAAACGTACGGCGTTCAAGATTACGCGCGCAGGTCAGTTGGTGGCAAAGGAAGCGGCGAAACGCTTAAACGCGCAGTTCGGTATCGTGGACTTATCCCTCGCACCCACGCCCGCTATGGGCGATTCGGTCGCGCAAATTTTGGAAGAAATGGGCATTGAAACGGTAGGCGGCCACGGTACGACGGCGGCGCTTGCGCTCTTGAACGACGCGGTGAAAAAGGGCGGCGTAATGGCGTCGTCGCGCGTGGGCGGGCTTTCGGGCGCGTTCATACCCGTTTCCGAGGACATCGGCATGATCAAGGCGGCGGAAAAGGGCGCGATTACGTTGGATAAATTAGAGGCAATGACGTGCGTATGTAGCGTTGGTTTAGACATGATAGCAATCCCCGGCGATACGCCCGCAACGACGATAGCGGCGATGATAGCGGACGAAGCGGCGATCGGTATGATCAACAACAAAACGACGGCGGTACGTATTATTCCTGCGCCGGGTAAGACGGTAGGCGACGAAGTGAGCTTTGGCGGTCTGCTTGGCAGAGCACCCGTCATGCCTGTACACACTTGCGATTCGTCCAAACTGATTATGCGTGGCGGCAATATCCCCGCTCCGATACACAGCTTTAAAAATTAATGAAATGCAAGGCAATTCATTAACGTGATATAAATTCGCTTTGCGAATTTGTGATATGTTGCTACGCAACGTGATATGCCCCTTTCGGGGCGTGATATACGCCTGTCGGCGCGTTGTTGATTAGTTTTTATGTCATTCTGGAGAGAGCCGTAGGTGAACGATAGAATCTCATTTTTAAACTTTTCCGCCCTACCGTGAAGAGGTACATACGCTATGGCGTAGAGATAAAAAATTGCGTTCGCCTATGACAAAACGGGGGTTCGCGATAGAAAAACGTACGGAAACTTGTAGAAGTTTCGCCGCGGGGCGTTCCCCGCCAATTCACGAAAATCGTAGATTTTCATTTCACTCTAAAGGAGTATATCAATGCAAAGAACGGAAATTCCCGTTGCTTGGCTTTGGGACGTAAACGCCCTGTTCGCAAGCGACGAGGCATGGGAAGAAGAATATAAGGCAGTAGAGAAGAAGTACGGCGATTACGATACGTCGGCGTTTGAAAACAAACTCGCGGACAAGCAAACCTTGCTTGCGTGTTTAAACTGCATGGACGATATGGCGCGGCGTATGGAAAAGCTTTTCTTATACGCAAACTTGCGCCACGACGAAGACGTGCGGGAATCGAAAACCACCGCCGCACTTGCGAAAATCGGCGCGTTGTATTCCAAGTCGTTTGCTAATTTTTCGTTCGTCGAACCGCAGCTTACCGCGCTTGATAATACGCTCTTGCAAGCGTTTATCGCCGACCCCGATTTCGCGGCGTACGATTACCGTTTAAAACGGGTAATCGCGGCAAAATCCCACGTTTTAAGCGCGGGAGAAGAAAAATTATTGACGCTTGGCGGCGACGTAATGGGGGATTTCCAAGGCGTATTCTCCATGCTCAATAACGCCAACTTGAACCTGCCCAAAGCGAGCTTTAACGGCGAAGAAACGCAAATGAGCCACGGCACGTACGGCGTGGTCATGCGCGGAGGTAACCGTAAAGAGCGCAAGGAATGGTTTGAAAAATACTACGCCGCGTATATCCGCTTGATTGATGCGATTACGCAAACGTATTATTCCAACGTAAAAGCGAACGTGTTTTATAAGACGGTTCGCAAATTCGATAGCTGTTTGCAAATGGCGCTCGATAGCGAAGACGTAGCGGATAAAGTCTATCAAACGCTGATAAAATCCACGCACGCGGGTTTACCCGTGCTGCACGAATATATCGCCACGCGCAAACGCGCGCTCGGGCTGGACGAACAGCATATATACGATTTGTCCGTTCCCTTGGTGGAAAACGTAGATATGGCTATGCCGTTTGATCAGGCGTACGAGCTTGTAAAAGAAGGTCTTGCGCCGCTTGGAAAAGATTATATCGCGCTGCTTGACAAAGCGCTCGCCGAACGCTGGATTGACGTTTGCGAAAGCGAGGGTAAGCGTAGCGGCGCGTATTCGGCGGGCGTGTACGATTCGCCGCACCCGTACGTGCTGTTAAATTATCAACCGACAATCAACGACGTGTTCACGATCGCGCACGAAATGGGACACGCCATTCATACGTACAAATCGACGGCGGCGCAACCGTACGCAAAGGCAAGCTACACCATTTTCCTTGCGGAAATTGCCAGCACGGTCAACGAAGTGTTGCTTCTTAAACACTTGCTTTCTAAAACGCAGGACAAGAACGTAAAAAAATACCTGCTCAATTATTATATGGACACGTTCCGCGCCACGCTTTTCCGTCAAACGCAGTTTGCCGAATTTGAACAACTCGCGCACGAAAAAGCGGAAAGCGGCGAACCGCTCACCAAAGAACTGTTAAACGGTATTTATTACGATTTGAACAAGAAATATTACGGCGACGCGGTCGTTCACGACGAACAAGTCGCTTACGAATGGGCGCGCATACCGCATTTTTACAGCGCGTTTTACGTGTACAAATACGCAACGGGGATTATCTCCGCCGTGTCCATAGCAAAGCGCATTTTGACGGAAGGGGAAAGCGCGGTGAAAGATTATTTCCAATTCCTTTCCTCGGGCGGTTGCACTGATCCCGTTTCCATCTTACGGGCGGCGGGCGTGGATTTGACGAGCGAAACGCCCTTTAAAGCGGCTATGCAAGAATTTGAAGATACGCTGAAAGAATTTCAACGTTTAGAAGACTGACAAAGGGGAAGAACAATGGCAGATACGACGGCAAACACAATGCCTTACAACCGCGACGCGGAAATGGCGCTTTTGGGCTGTTTTTTAATGGACTTTGAAGTAGCGTCCGACCTCGTGGAAAAACTCAAAGAAGACGATTTTTATCAAGAATCGCATAAATATATTTTGCATGCCATGCAAAAGGTTTTTGCCTCGCGCAAACCTATCGACTTGGTAACCGTTTCCGACGAGCTGGAAAACGAGGGCGCGCTTGAAAAAGCGGGCGGAATCGTATATCTTACGGAGCTTACGCAAATCACGCCGTCGGCGGCGAATTATCAATCCTATTACGATATCGTTTCACGGGATAGCACGAACAGAAAACTCATTCGCGCGTCGCGGAAAATTATCGAAAATTCCATGTCCGCCGTGGACGGACAAGCCGCGCTTGCCTACGCGGAAAAGGTGGTTTACGATATTTCGCAACAATCCGACCGTTCTTCACTTCTGGGTATGGACGAGGGCGAAGACGTCATTTCGCAGGTGTTGGAAAAGTTTGAAAAATTGCAATCCGACCCTAACGCCTTCCAAGGTATTCCCACGGGCTTTAAACATTTCGACAGAATGACGCACGGCTTGCAGGGCGGCGCACTCATCGTCTTGGCGGCTCGGCCCGGTATGGGTAAAACGTCGCTTGCGATGAACCTTGTCGAACACGCTTCACTTCGTGCAGGCAAAACTTGCGCCGTGTTCTCGCTCGAAATGCCCCGTTCGGAAATCGTACAGCGTTTGATTTGTGCGTACGCAAACGTGAGCATGAGCAAGGCTTTGAACGGCCAGTTATCGGCAAAGGAATGGAAAAAACTCATGCTCGCCAGCGACCAGTTGAAAAAGAGCAATATTTTCATCGACGACTCCTCGCGCGTTACGCCTGCGGAAATTTTGTCCAAGTGCCGTAGATTAAAAACGACGGCGGGCGGCGTGGATTTGATTATGATCGACTATATCCAGCTTATGTCCAGCGGCGATTCTCGTATGGCGGGCGCGGAAAACAGACAACAGGAAGTCGCTTCCATTACCCGTGATTTGAAGATTATGGCAAAAGAACTGAACGTTCCCGTTATCGCGCTTTCCCAGCTTCGTCGTATCCAGTCCAAAGAACCCACCCTTTCCGACCTTCGTGAATCGGGTGCAATCGAACAGGACGCGGACATCGTTATGTTTATCAACCGTCCCGAAGTTACGGCAACCGCGGAAGAGCGAGAAAGCGGTAAAGTGATTAAGGGCGCGGCGGAACTCATTATCGCCAAGCACAGAGCGGGCGAACAGGGCAGAGTATCGTTGAAGTTCATCGGCGAATGTACCAAATTCGTGGACGTGGACGATCAAAACCGCGACGAAGAACCGCCCGAATTTTCCGCTCGGGCACAGGAATACGAAGAGGAAGACGTGGAATACGAAGCGCCCGAAGACGATTATTCCACCCCTGATTTACCGCCCCCTACACCCAGAAAGGGCGATTTAAAGGGCATAGACGACGAGTTGCCGTTTGATTGATATGGAAACGAGAGTATGCTTAATAACGCCTGAGAGTTTGGCTTGGGCAAAAGAGATTATCGAAAAAGGCGGCGTAGTGGCTATGCCGACGGAAACGGTATACGGCTTGGGCAGCAGTGCGTTTAACGACGCCGCCGTGCGCAAGATTTTTGAAGTGAAAGGCAGACCGAACAACAACCCGTTGATTGCGCACGTACACGAAACGTACGATTTGTCACAAATCATCGATTACGATCCGCCGTACGCGCAAAAATTACGCGCCGCGTTTTTGCCCGGACCTTTGACGCTCGTCTATCCGTCCAAGGGCAAAGTCAGTCCGTTCGTGTCTTGCGGTTTGGATACGCTCGCTATACGCGTACCCGCGCACGCGGGCGCACGCGCGTTTTTAAAAAAGGTAGGCGTGCCGATTGTCGCGCCAAGTGCGAATATTTCCCGTCACGTCAGTCCGACGAGTGCACAGCACGTACTGGACGATTTCGACGGTAAAATTCCGCTTATTTTGGACGGCGGCGAATGTACGGGCGGGATTGAAAGCACGGTATGCGATTGCACGGGCGAATATCCCGTGATTTTACGCCCGGGGCTTATCACCCGCGAAATGATAGAAAAAGTGGTTGGGCGTTGCGACGAATACGCGCCCGATTTGGAAAATCCGCAACAAGTGAAAAGCCCGGGTATGTTGTATAAGCATTACGCGCCCCGTTGCAAAACGTTGCTTTTTTCGCAAAAAAACGTGGAACAGGCAATTTTGCGATATGTTAAGGAATCGCAGGAAAATAAAGGAGTTGCGGTACTTTGCGAAGAAAAGTGGATTTCAGAATTTGAAAAAATAGGCGCTAAGTGCCTGAACCTCGGGAAAAATCAGGCGGAAATGGCATCGCGGCTATACAAATTGCTCAGGGAGGCGGAACGCTTTTGCGATACGCTTATCGTCGTTGAACCGCAAGAAAGCGACGGGATCATGACGGGCGTTTTGAATCGGTTGCGCAAGGCTTGTACGTCGCAGGACGTATAGGAAAAATAATCAAAGGAGCGGGGCAGGTACGTGGCGAAAAGTAAATTAAAGAAGAAAATCATATTCGTATGCACGGGAAATACTTGCCGTTCGCCTATCGCAGAATACCTTTTTCGTAAACGAATTACCGATTTAGGCTTGACAAAACTTGAAATTTCGTCCGCAGGCTTACGTGCAAACGAAACGGACGAAATCAACGAAAAATCGGCGGAACTCCTTATAACGAAAGGGTTTGACGTACATAACTTTCACGCGAAAAATATCGACGAAAAATCGCTTAAAGAATCGCTTGCAATCGTTTGTATGACTGACGTTCAGCGCGATATCTTGATGGAAATGCGTTGGCAGGTTTTACGGGCTGCGGGCGAGGAAGAAATTGAGAACAACGTATACGCCTTTTCCGAACTTTGCGGGTATGAAATCATGGACCCGTACGGGAAAGACAAGGACTGTTATCAATACGTTTTCGAGCTAATCGACGGGGGTATGTCTGCGCTGATTGAAAAATTACTGCCCGAAAATATCCGCAAGAAATATATTCCCAAACCGCGCGCTCCAAAAGCCGCGACAGCGAAAAAAACGACAACTAAACCAACGAAAAAAAGCGCGGGGAAAACCGCGCAAAAAAATAAAAGCAGCGGAAAAAACCGCAAAGGAGAAAAATTATGAAAATTGCAGTTGCTTGCGACCACGGTGCGTTGAATTTGAAGAAAGCCGTGATTGCGTACGTGGAGAGCCTTGGGCACGAAGTGGTGGATTTCGGCACGCATACGAAGGATTCGTGTGATTATCCCGATTACGCCGCGCCTGCCGCAGAAGCGGTGGCAAACGGCGAATGTGAACGCGGTATCGTCGTTTGTTCGTCGGGGATAGGCGTTTCTATCGTCGCGAATAAAGTTCCCGGGGTGCGTTGCGCGCATTGCCACGATACGTATTGCGCAAAATATACCCGTTTGCACAACGACGCGAACATGATCGCTATGGGCGAAAAGGTGGTCGGCGAAGGCTTGATGCAGGAAATCGTAAGCCTGTTTTTGAACACGCCGTTTGAGGGCGGCGAACGCCACGAACGCCGCGTTGCAAAGATTAAGGCGTTGGAAGAAAAATATTATAAATAAGCGTTTGAAATAGCTTGTGAAAGGAGAAAATATTCTATATGAAAGAAGTATGGAATCAATTTACGGGCGCGCTGTGGAGCTTTTTCGTCGGGTACGGTTTGACGATTATGCGCGCGCTTGCTATTTTCGTGTTGGGCGTGTTGGTCGTTGCCGTGGTGCGGAAAGCGGTCAAACGCTCGTCGATGAAGAGCCGTAAAATAGACAACTCGGCGGCGGCGTTCATCACTTCGGTGGTGGCGCTCGTCGTATACGTTTTGTTGGCGGTCATTCTCATCGGTGCGCTCGGTTTCTCAACGGCGGGGCTTGTATCGGCGTTCTCGGCGGTGGTGCTTGCCATCGGTTTGGGTATGCAAAACACCCTGTCCAGCTTAACGAACGGGATTGTACTCATTTTCACAAAACCCTTTAAAGCGGGTGATTTCGTCGATATCGGCGGCACGAGCGGTACGGTGAAAGAGATTAAGCTGTTTTCGGTGAAAATCGTAACGACGGATAATCTTACCGTGGTAATACCGAATAATACGGTGCTCAGTTCCGTGATTATCAATTACAGCAAAATGCCCATACGGCGTATGGAACTTGTGGTACCCGTCAGTTACGATTCGGATATCGATAAGGTGAAATCGTGCGTGATGGCGTTGGTTGAAAGCGACGAACGGATTTGTAAAGAACCCGCTCCGTTTTTCCGCTTGACGGAATACGGTTCAAGCTCGCTGGATTTCACGCTCCGCGTATGGGCGAATACGTCCGATTTTTGGAACGTAAAATTCGATTTGATGGAACGTATTTTAGGCGTTTTACGTGATAATAACATTGAAATTCCTTACGATCAAATGGAAGTGCATTTGGTCAAGTCGGGTAAGGAGGCAAACGAATGAACGGATTATTGATAGCGGCGGAAACGATATCGACTTTGTTGGAATACGCCGTGTACAGCGTGGTTATTATTGTCGGGCTGATTTTGCTAGCGGCGACGCGTAGAAAGACGAAAAAGGAAGTAACGCCCGCGTGGGTGAAAAACCGCCTCGAACGCGCGAAAAAATACGCGAACGAATTGTTATCGAGCGAGAATAAATCGAGCGTGCAGGTTTGGCTCGGTTCGACGAAACTAATGAAACTCAACGATAAATTAACGGACGCGGCTTGGGCGGCGTATCAGCTTGTGGAAGTGAAAAAAGATATCGTGTTTGAAGGGATTGCACAGGACTTGGACAAGCTTGCGGACGGATTGAGCCAAGAAACGCAAAACGGCTACGTTTCCGCGGTGGACTTTAAAAAAGACGTGCAAAAAATCGTGGACGGATTGGATTCGGCGATTGAAAAAATCGAACGGCGTATGTCGGCGTAAACGGTTGAGTGGAGAAACGAATGAAGAGAATTATCGCAATAGGCGGCGGAGATTTACGTAGCCGTACTACGCTTAAAATCGACGAATATATCGCTGGGCTTGCCAAAGCCCGCGCAGGGGAACGCAGGGCAAACGCTCTGTTTATCCCTACGGCAAGCCACGATTATATGCCCTATTATAACACTTTTCATAAGGTGTATACGGGGGTGTTCGATATCAAAACGGACGTTGCGTTGTCCGTGTATAAAGACGTGGATATGGAAAAAATGCGCGCGAAGTTTGAAAAAGCGGATATGATTTACGTTGGCGGCGGCGACACCGTGTTCATGATCGAGCATTGGAAAAAGACGGGAATATTGCCGCTCATACAGGAAGCGTATGAAAGGGGCGTGATTATTTCGGGGCTTTCCGCAGGCGCGATTTGTTGGTTTTCGGATATCTACACTGATTCGGTAAGCGTAACGGGCGAAGAAGATAAATACGCCATGTTCAAAGGAATAAATTGGATAAACGGGATAATTTCTCCGCATTATAACCAAAGAATGCTTGACTTTGATAAAATCGTGTGTTATAATTATGAGCGTGCTTACGGGATAGAAGACGATTCGGCAATCGTAATTGAGGACGGCGAAATCGTTGGAAGTCTGACGAGCGGCGGCGTAGCGTGGGAAATTACGAGCGAGAACGGCGCCTTGAAGAAAAACGAAATAAAAAGTATACAAAACGCATAACGCGTTTTGTATAGAAAAGCGGACGTGGCGAAATTGGCAGACGCGCAGGTTTCAGGTTCCTGTGGGTAACACCGTGTGGGTTCAAATCCCTTCGTCCGCACCAAAAAAATTGAGATATCCTTTTGGGTATCTCAATTTTTTTCGATACGAACGAAAACGAAGGGATTTGAGGGTGGGAGCCGTTTTGCGAGAGCAAAACGCTTTGCCTTACGGGATAGGATAAAGAAAAGCTTGTTGGCAAAGGCGGCAATTGATAATTGCCGAGCGGGGCGCGCCGCTAAAGGCGCAAATCCCTTCGTAATGCTTGTGGGTGCGTTTTTCGTTGGCGCGGACGAAGGTCTGCAAGGACACACAAATTATTGTGGGTTCACGCGACGAGCGACCGCGTGTAAAAGATTGAAATAAGGGCGAAACTTATCGGCGCGAGGAAGCTTTGGCGTAGCCAAAATATTCGTCCGCACCAAAAAAAGACGAGAGTCAAGGACTTCCGTCTTTTTATTCGCTTGCTAATGTTTGTTATTTTTTAACGTCTAATATATCATCCGCCGAACAATTTAAAAAGGTGCATAATTTTGAGAGAGTGGATAAGGAAGGCTGTATTTTTCCGGATAAGTATTGTGAAATCGTAGGATTAGACACACCGATTGCTCTTGCAATTTCAGTTTTCGTTTTCCCTGATTGCTCAATTTCTTCTTTTAAATTTTTGCTGATTATCTCATCTAAACTCATTTTCATAATTATATTATATTAAGTATCGCTTAATTTTTCTTGACATTTAGGTAATACCTAAATATAATATTGTAGTGGGGTGAATAATTATGGATAAAATTTGTTCTTTTTTTGGACACAGAAAAATAGAAGATGCGGAAGATTTGCGTAAAAAAATAATAAATTTGTTGGAAACGTTGATAGTTGAAAAAGGGTATAACGTATTTCTTTTTGGCGGGTTTGGGGAATTTGACGAATTGTGTCATGAAATCGTTTCTACGTATCGTAAGAAATATCCTACAATAAAAAGGGTGTTTTGTGTTACCGATGAAACGTTTTTGCTTGCGCGCAAGCGACCTGCATATTTGCGCGAAACGGATTATGAAGAATTTGTATATTTGCCGCTGACGTTTGATTATTGGTATACACGAATATATTACCGTAATTGTGAAATGATAGAAAGAAGTGATTTTGTCATTTTTTATGCGGAGCATAGAAAAAATAGCGGCGCATATAAGGCTTTACAGTATGCCAAAAAACGCAAGAAAGAATATATCAATATATTTGATTCAAACTAATTCAAAAGAATAATTGCAAAGTTGAGATAGCCTGCAAAGGTTACCCATAAAAGGTAGGGGAGTTGTAGCCATGCCGCCGCTTTGTTGATGGGATAATATTTGATTATCGTAATGATAATCGACAGCCAAAGCGCGACAAGTATAATAAACGAAACGATAAAGGATAATAAATTGAAGAAAAATATGCTCCATGAAAAATTGAGCACCAAACTGACGGCGTAGATAAAAAGTGCGTCGTCTTTTTTCTTGCTCTTGCTTGTGAAAACGAGCGCTGCGCTAATGCCCATTAGGGTAAATAATACCGTCCAAACGACGGGAAAAAGCCAGCCTGCGGGGGCTAACGGCGGGGGATTGATTTTGTCGTATATATTCATGTTCTTGGCTATGGACAATGCCGACAGCCCGCCGATTGTTAAAGCGAGTAAAATCGAAAAGATATAAGGTTTTGCTTTTTTCATAATCCTATTATACGCGGTGCGTACGTAGATTATGCGAGTGGCGCATATAAGGCGTTGCAATATGCAAAAAAACGAAAGAAAGAATATATCAATATATTGATTAAAAAATATATCTAAGCGTATATTTATTCTTGCGTTTGAAATAACGGAAAAAGAAAATACACAAAGCTTGAAAACTTCCTTGACGGGAAGATTTTTTTATTTTATAATAAAAAACGATATAGCGAACGTAAAAGAAGGTGTGAGTCGTGGGTGAAAAAGTGAGTAAAATATTGACGAAAGTAAAGCCGTTCAGAATGATTGGAAATATCTATTTCGTGGGGACGGTGGAGGCTTCTTCGCACTTGATTAATACAGGCGCAGGGCTTATTTTGATTGATACGGGCTATGAGGGAAACGCTCCGCTTATCGTGGAATCTATGCAGCAGCTTGGGTTTGATATCAAGGACGTAAAAATTATTCTGCACTCGCACGGGCACCGCGATCATACCGACGCGACGGAAGCATTGTTACGGCTTGCGCCTACGGCAAAGACGTATCTTTCTTTTCGCGATATTCGATATATACAGGGTTTTCAGCCCGATTTCGATATCCAAGACGGCGACGTAATCGAATTGGGGAATACCAAGATAGAGTGTTGGTTTACTCCGGGGCATACCGAGGGTTCGGTGTCGTTTTTCTTGGACGTTGAAGAAAACGGGCTGGTGTATAAAGCTGCGATGTTCGGCGGTTCGGGCGTTAATCAACTGAAAAAGGCGTTCATGGACGACAGGGAGGTGCCGTATCGTTGCCGCGGTTTATTTTTTGACAGTGTAGAACGGTTGTTGCAACGGAAAGTGGACGTGATGATTGGCAATCATTCTTGGCAAAACCGTACGCTTGAAAAGTATGAAAAAATGCAAAGTGCGACGATAAATCCCTTTATCGATCCGCTGGAATGGGGCGTGTATTTGACGAAGCTACGCGATAAGTTGTGGAAAATTATCGTTGAGGAAAGTCGTAGTAAATTTGTGCAGTACGCGCACCGTGGCGCATCCGAATACCGCCCTGAAAATACCATGTCGGCGTTTAGCGAGGCGGTTCGTATGGGGGTGAACGGGATTGAAACGGATATTCAAAAAACCAAGGACGGCGTTTTGGTGCTCTTTCACGATAATACGCTACAGCGCGTAACGGGGCAAACGGGAAGCGTTTGCGAGTATACGTACGAACAGTTGCAAAGATTTCGCGTGAAAAAGGGCGAGTTGTGTGATACAATTCCTACGCTGGAAGCATTTTTACGGCAGTTTGCGGATAAAGAAATAGCGTTTGCTTTGGAATTGAAAGTGGAAGGCGTGGAAAAGGAAGTCGTTGATTTGGTGTATCGATACGGCGTGAATAAGCGGACGGTGATTACCGCCTTTGAGCTGGCACGATTGCAAAAGGTGAAAGAATACGCGCCGCATATGCGCGTTGGCTATTTAACGGAGTCCGTGACGGAAGATACGCTGCGGGTGTTGGGGGAGATTGGCGTGGACGAAATATGCCCGCACGCAAGCTTGGTGACGGCGGAAAACGTGAATGCTTGGCACCGCCAAGGCTTTAACGTTCGGGCTTGGGGCGTTGCGGACGAGGTGTGTATGAAAGAAACGTACGAGGCGGGTGTGGACGGAATGACGTTCAACGCGCCTGACGTGATTGGTGCGTATATCGCCAAGATAAATGGGGAAAAGGAGTCATAAAGATATGAAAATTTTATATATGGGAACGGCAGCGGAGGAGCGGATTCCGGGCATGTTTTGCAACTGCGAGCTTTGTCGGAAATCGTTGCAATTGGGCGGTAAAAATATCCGCACGCGCGCACAGGCTTTGATAGACGATACGCTGCTTGTGGATTTTGGATGCGATACGTACGAGCATTTTATCCGTCAAGGCAAAACGCTTTGGGATATTCAAAACGTGTTGCTTACCCACTCGCACCCCGACCATTTGACGTTGGAGGTGTTCTCCTCGCGCTATCATTGGATGAGTGCGGAAACGACGAAATATCCTACGATAAGAATCTTCACCAGCGCAGGGGTTATCGAGAAAATTTGGCGCGTGGTGGAGGCGCGGGGCTTGGAAAAGGAAATGATAGAAAAGTTTTGGGAGTTTATTCCCATGGAATATTTTCAACCCGTGGAAATCGACGGGTATACGGTTACGCCGTTACCAGCGCGCCACGCCGTGCCTGAACAGGCGTTTATCTTCCTGATTGAAAAGGACGGAAAGAGCATATTCTACGGTAACGATACTGGTACGTTTGGGACGGAAGTGGAAGAATGGCTGGCAAATAACGGTAAGCATATCGATTTATTGAGTTTGGACTGTACCAAAGGGGACGTGGAAACGCCTTATTACGGGCATATGTCTATGTCGCAAGGGCGGGCGATTGCCGACCGTTTTAAAGAAAAAGGCGTAATCGACCAGAACACGAAACTGTATTATACGCATTTTGCGCACGGGTGTAAAATGACGCACGACGAACTGGAAAAAACGGCAAAAGAAAAGTACGGTTTTAACATTACCTACGACGGTTTTTGTTTGGAAGTATAATTTACCTACCTAAAAAAAGAGTTGCGAGCGTGAAGCACGCAACTCTTTTTTTGTTGTTTTTTTGGTTATTTTGTTTGATTTAAAATTTCCGTGAACAGGGGTTGCAGGGATTTGGCTATGCGGTAGTAGCCTAAATCGTTGGGGTGCAATAAATCGGTGAAACCCGCCTCCACGTCTTCGTCGCCAAGAAGCGTTTTACCGTCTACAAAATAAACGTTATTATCGCCCTCGGCTTTCATGGTTAAGTAGTTTTTATAGATAAGTTCTTTCTTTTCCTGCACGAACATGTGCGTATTGCTATCCAACGCGGGCATGGTAATCAAAACGATGGGGGTGGTGGGGTGTTTTGCCCGAATTTTACGGTACATGGGCATGTGCGATTTTTCCAAATCTTCCACGCTCCGAACGTTTCCGTCGTAATCGAGCACGAAAATAGACGGATCTAAATCGGCGAGATAGTCCGCCATAATCGGTTCGCCTCTACCATTCCCCGAAAAACCTAAATTGATAAAGTCCGTATCGCACCAACGGCAGAGCAAGGATATATAGTCGTTGCCCGCTCTGGAAACGCAAGCGCCTTGCGTCATGGACGTTCCGTAAAAAACGACGGGTTTATCGTTGTACGTATACGGTTTGGCGGGATAAATCTCGCAACCGTCTTTCAAACCGATTTCTACGTCGTAGATTTTTTCACTGTAATTGGGCATGTAAATTTCCACGTCGTACACGCCTTTTTCCCGTGTGTAATAGATGCCGTCGTAGCGCATGATATCGTCTTTGGCGTTTTCCCATTGCTTGAAGCCCGCGCGGAAAAATCCGTCGTATACCCCGTTTACGTAAACGCATAATCCGCAACGCGCGAACAGGGAATAGTTCCAGCTCATATTCAATTTTACCGATTTTACGCGCGCGGTAATATACGGGGAATTGGTTCTAAAACGTATTCTGCCGCCTACCGTGCAACGTGCAAGTACTTGTACTCCCGCGCTTACCTGATCGGCAATTTCCCTTTTCATGCGGTAGTAGCAGCCCGCTGCCTCGTCGTAAAATACCCCGCGTAAATCAAACGCGCTATCCGTTGCTTTTCGCCACGTGATATCCGTTTCCGTAACGTCCGTTTTTGCAAAATTGACGTCAATTTTTGAAATATCCATTTTTTCCGTTTGCATAGTTTCACCTCGGTTTATCGTAGTAAAAAAAGTATAGAAGAAGTG
This sequence comes from Clostridiales bacterium, assembly GCA_015055545.1. Classification (GTDB taxonomy): domain Bacteria; phylum Bacillota; class Clostridia; order Christensenellales; family Borkfalkiaceae; genus Scatosoma. The sequence goes on along the minus strand of SVHY01000009.1, from coordinate 12,601 downwards.
CATAAAAAAGTCAAGTATTTTTTATCGTTTTCTTTATTCAAACGCGGTTTTTTATGCTTACAAAAAAGCGTATAAGCCTTAAAAATCAAGGAAAAACGGGCAAAAAGTATGCCAAAAACAAAAAAAATAAGCAAATATATAGGGTGTATATATATTCTTATAACAAAGGAATTTTTATACGAAATATTAAAAGGGTTTTAAAGGATATTGACAATGAAAAAATTTGTATTTATAATTAAAAAACCATAGCGTAGTTTTACGCTCGACTTGGGGAGGTCGGAAAACTACCACAAAATATTTCATATGAGGTACTAAAATGAATAGAGGTAACAAAAAGAACAAAGCCTTTTTGAAGGGTATGGCGGCAACCTTGGCGTTGACGTCGATTATGGGAAGCGCGGCTGGCTGTACCGTAACGCAAAAGCAAGCGGACAACAGTGACAAAATCGTTATCAAGGTGGAAAACTTCGGTGGCGGTATCGGTAAAAAATGGTTGGAAGAAGCCGGCGAACGTTTCAAGGACGTTGTGAAGGATAAGGAATACGCGCCCGGGAAAAAGGGTGTATCGTTCGATATCGTAAACGCAATCGGGGTTACCTGTAGCGACATGAAGACGAGCGGTACGCACCTGTACTTCCTGCAAGACAGTTATAACAAGTGCTACACGCAAATTCAACAGGGTTCGGTTTTGGATATCTCGGATATCGTACGCGAAGAAACGCTTGAGGAATTTGGCGAAAGCGGTAAGATTGAAGACAAGCTGAACGCAAATTACCGTTTCGCTATGAAGGGGAACGACGGGAAATATTATATGTTGCCTCACTATGAAACGCAATCGGGTGCATCCTATGACGTAGACCTTTTTGAAAATGAAGAGTTCTATCTTGCAGAAGGCACGAACGGCACGCCGTTTAACTGTACGTTGACGGGGCAAACCGTTTACTTTACGGGTGACGCGGACGAAAAGACGGTAGGCAACGACGGCGTGAAGGGTACGGACGACGACGGTATGCCGACGACGCTTAACGAGCTTGTGGCTATGTGCGATCACATGATGGACGAAGGTGTTGTTCCGTTCAGCGTTGCGGGTAGCCATATCGACTACACCAACTATTTCATCGAAGGGCTTTGGACGGCGCTTGCGGGTTATGAACAGAGAAACGCGGTTGTAGCGCATACGGGTACGGTGCAATACGTGACGGGGCTTTCGGATACGGAGCTTTGGGCGGGTTCGGAAATTTACGCGCCTATCACGGAAGAGGCAACGCTTACGGGTTCTATCGACGGCTATAAGGCGATTAACCAAGCGGCGAGATATTATGCGTTTGCGTTCGTTGAGCTTGCTTACCAACAAGATTGGTTCTACGAAAGATACGACGAATCCAACTATACGCATAAAGACGCAATGCGCGCGTTCATTCTTAACGGCTTGCAGGGCTTGGATAAGATCGGGGCGCATCTCGAAGGTTCGTATTGGTATAACGAAGCGGAAACGTATAACTTGTTCAACGACTATAAAATGATTTCCGGTACGGGTACGACGGTTAAAAATATTGCGCACTGGCATATGCCTACGTCGTACGGTAACGACGTTGTAACGGGCGAAGAGAACAGAAGAGAGGAGGCGATTATCAACGGTTGTACCTCTACCGCTATGATAAACGGGAACCTTGACGATACGTCCGGGAATGAAGGTATCATTCGCGCTTGTAAGGATTTCTTAAAATTCTTGTCCACGGAACAGGAATTGAAAAACTTTACGGCTTGCACGGGCGTTTCCAAAGCGTTGTACGATTATAACATCGACGAATCCGTTTTGGCTGATTTGGATCCCTATCAACAAACGATTATGCGTTTGCGCGCAAACAACCGTGCGGTAAACCAGTACGGCGATAATGCAACTTATCGTGCAAAAGCCGGCTATATGACGTACGGTATTGCCGCATCGGGCTTCCACCCTGTCTTTGACGGTGTAGAATATATGTCGCCGCTCGAAGCGTATTACAAAAAAGGTAAAAATGCGTGGGAATGTTTCGACACAACGGGTTTCTCTCAAACGAAATGGGAAAGAGAAGTTTATAAAGCGGACTAAAGGGGTAGAAAAATGGATTTGACGGCGGAAAATAATCGGCAACCGAAAAGACGTATGAATTATAGAAAGAGAAACAGAAATCTCTTTTTTGCGGCGCTCGTCGCGTGGCCGATTTTACAATTTTGTATTTGCTACGTATACGTAAATTTCAATTCCTTCGTTTTGGCGTTCAAGGAATATAAAACGGTGGACGGCGCTTTGGGCTTTGAAATTACGTTTGCGGGGTTTGAAAACTTTAGACAGGCAATCGATATTATTTCCGAGCGGACGTATATGTTCGGACACTCGCTTAAATTGTTTTTCTGGACGACGATTGTAGGTTTGACGCTCGCGTTGTTATTCTCCTATTATATCTATAAAAAGTATCCGATGGGCGGGCTGTTCAGAGTGATTCTGTTTATGCCGAAAATCTTGTCGGGCGTTGTGTTTAGTTTGTTGTTTAAATATCTTGCGAACGACGTGTACGTATACGTAGCCGAAACATTCTTCCATGTGGAAGAAGCCATGGGGCTTATGGATAATCCGGATACGAAGCTGGGGACGGTGTTATTCTTCAGCGTTTGGATCGGATTTGGCGTCAACGTGCTTATGTTCAGTAACGGTATGAGCGGTATCGACGAATCTATCGTCGAATCCGCACAGCTGGACGGCGTGAACGCGATACAGGAATTTATCCATATCACCGTGCCTATGATTTGGCCTACGTTCGTTTCGTTCTTGGTCATTAACTTCACGGGCTTGTTTACCGATCAAATGCATTTGCATACCTTGTACGGGAACAACGGTTTCGACTTGGCTACGTTCGGATATTACTTATACGTAAAATCTGCGGCGGGCGAATTGGTGGCTACGGGCAAGAATCCGTCCTTCTCCGTGCTTTCGGCAATGGGGCTTATGATGACGGCGGTTATGTTGCCGCTTACGTTGGGGCTTAGAAAGGCTCTCCGTAAGTTTGGACCGAGTGTGGATTAACGGGGAGGTTTGCATATGAGAAAAGAAAGATCTATGGTGAATAAGATATTCATTATTTCGCTTTGCGTTTTGTTGAGCGTGTATAGTATTTCTATTATCTACACGTTGTTTTGGGGATTGCTTTCTTCCTTCAAAAACTACTACGACTTTATGATTCATCATAACTGGTTGGGTTTCCCCACGATTGATGCGTCGGAAGTGGTTAATAGCCGTGCGGAGTTCTTCCACTTTGAGAATTACAGGGTTATGGTTCGCGACTATTATTTGGTGGAAGCAAACTGTCAAACTACCTTCCTCGTAGACGGCGAGCCCATTACGCATATTGCCGTCGGTGGATTCCCGATGGTTCTCGTGAATACGTTTTTGTATACGGTTGTGGGTGCGTTTTTGCACACGATCGTGCCTGCGTTGACAGCGTATGCGGTTGCAAAATACAGCAACGTAGTAGGGAAAATCTTGACAGGGGCGGCTTTGTTTGCAATGACGACGCCTATCGTCGGAAGTCAAGCGTCTATGTTGACGATGCTCAGAAATATGGGTATATACGATACGTTTTTAGGGTATTTGTTGCAAAAAGCAAGCTTTGGCGGTATGTACTATTTCGTGTTCTTGGCGTTCTACGAAACGTTGCCTGATTCCTTCTCTGAGGCGGCGGAAATAGACGGTGCGTCGCAATTTAGCGTGCTTATACGCATTATTATTCCGTTGTCGATTAAGACGCTTTCTACGGTGTTCTTGATTCAGTTTATAGCCAGCTGGAACGATTATCAGACGGCGTATATGTATATGCCTTCGCATCCTACCCTTGCGTACGTCGTTTGGTTCTTGACAAACAATAACCAAGTAAGCGGCGGTGGGGATATGCCTGTGCGTATTGCCGCTTCGATGACGTTGGCTGTGCCCATTTTGATTGCGTTTATCTTCTTGAAGAATAAGCTGATGGGCAACGTGACGATGGGCGGTTTGAAACAATAACAGATAAGGAGTTTAGAAAAAACGATGAGAAAAAAATGGATAAAATTTTTGGCTGCTGCCTGCTGTTTGACGTGCGTTGCTGCTGCGGGTGTGGGAATCGCGAATTTGGGTAACGATTCCTACGACGCAAAAGCTTACGAAATCACGTTTGACGGCGAAAGCCCGCTGCAAGGCGAATACGCTTACGGTACGTCTGTTTCTATTCCTATGGGCTTTATCGACGGGCAAAAAACGACGAAATGCATGGTTATTTCGCCGAGCGGAAAGGTGTATGAAACGGCGGATATCGTCTTGTCCGAAACAGGGCGGTATACGATCGTTTGGTACGCTACGGTAGGAGGCAAAGAGGTATCCGCGGAAAAGACGTTCTCGGTTACGAAAAGCGTATTTACCGTAAGCGGCGGTGTGGAATACGAGTATAAAGAGGTTCTTGACAAAACCCCCGGGTTGGATAAAGACGAGGACGGTGTAATGGACGCTGGTACGCAGTTGGGCGGTTATAAGGTATCGCTGCAACCGGATTCTTCTTTCCGGTATAATCAAGCGGTGGATTTGTCCGATTCGAGCGTGCCGTTCGCTCACATTTTCCCTTATCACGGGATTACAAACATAGCGGAAGCGGCGACCAAGGACGAATATAAGTATAACGAAGAAGCGAGAAATTACTTGATTACGCTTACCGACTGTTACGATTCCACGAACAGCGTAACGATTGACTTGGAATGGCAAGAAGGTCGTACGTATTGGAATTTCAAAGCAGGCGCAGTAGGGCAAACGGCGCACGGGCTGCGTGATGCTGGGGCGACTAGTCCCGTAGACGAATTGGTTGAGATTGATGGCGCGAAGTATCGTATCATGTACGCACCGGGACAAGGCCGTACGAGCTGTAACGTAATGGATAATTACGGATTGAAGCTGTATTACGATACGGAGAAAAATCAGCTGTTTATTACCTTCTGCCGTTATGCAAGCGAAAAATACACGGTGAACGAAAGAAAGCTCATCGCGGATTTGGACAACGAAAGAATTAATCCCGATAGCCCGTTCAAGGGCTTTACGACGGGCGAAGTGTATATTACGTTCTCCGCGAAAAACTACGTGAGCAACGTTGCAAACTTGGATATCGCGTCCATTGGCGGTTTGTCGGGGAGCGAAATCGGCAATATCGATATGCACGATACGAAAGCACCCGTTATTGAAGTGGCGGATGCCTTGCAAGGCGACAGCGCGTTTATTGCGCTCAACGAGGAAATTCAAATCCCGAACGCGTTTGCGCACGATTTGAGCCTTGCGTACGACACGAAAGCTTCGGTTGCCGTTTATTACGCGTACGATCCCAACAACTCGAAAAACGTTTTGGTGGGGCTTACCGACGGCAAGTTTACGCCGACGAAGCCCGGTATGTATACGATTGTGTATTCGGCAACCGATACGAGCGGAAACGTCGGTACGGCAGCTGTTAACTTGCAATGCGCGCTCGGCGTTGACAATCAGGCGTTGAAACTCACGGTGGACGGTAAAGTGCAGGCGAATGCGGGTGATTACTTGCCAATTCCCGAATGTACGTTAGAGGGTTTGTATACGGATAAGACGGCTATTAAGACGTACGTGCAGTTTGAAGACGGCGAAAACGTTCTTTTGGATACGGACACGATCTTCTTACAAGGCGTTGGAAATTACGTATTGACGTACGCTTATGAAACGGCGTTTAAGACGTATACGGCGCAATGTACGGTTACGGCAAAGGCCTCGGATAAGGTTACGTTGGCAAGTCCGATTTTGCCCGAATATTTCATTAATGGCGCGACCTATACGTTGGACGCGGTGACGGCGTACGAATATACGGCGAAAGAACCCGTTCAAGCGGAAAGCAAAGTGTATATAAGTGAAGATGGTGACGAGTACGTTTTGGTGGATAGAAAAGCCGTTGTTATCAACGCTACGCAAACCGTAAGCTTTAAGTACGAGCACAAAGGGGTTGCGACGTATTCGGATACGATAAAGGTCGTTGACGTGGGCTTTAAAGGCGAGCTTGCGATGGAAAAATATTTCTACAACGAAGAAGGCGTCGTTACGGCTTCGGCTACGGCGCAAGGCGTGCAATACGTTTCCGACGGAACGGCGAAAAACGCTATGTTGAAGTACGTCAACGTGCTGTCGCTTTCCACGTTTAGCGTTGACTTTTCGGTGTTAGGCGGAAAAGGTGCGTACGTTGCGCCTGCGGCGATTACGGTTACGATTGTCGATTATTACGACAGAGATAACAAGATTGCGTTGCGTTTTGCAAACGGCGGCGCGACCGTGAATTTCTCCATCGACGGGGCGCAAAAGGCTACGACCGAGCAGGCGTTCCTCGATACGAAGATTACCGCCAGCTACGATAAAGGTAGCTTTAAGTTCGGCGGTACGCTGTATCCTTGGAAGGGTGCGTTTACAAGCGATAAAGTGCTTTTGTGGGTAACCTTGGAGGGTATGGACGGCACGGCTTGTTTGCAGATTAATAAGCTTTGCGATAACAAGTTTAGCGACGCAACGAAGGATAAAGCCGATCCTACTTTGTACGTATCCAAATTGCATACGGGTTATCAACCGTTCAATACGGTAATTACGATTGTGCCTGCGAGCGCAAGCGACGTTTTTGCACCTTACGTGGAATCGGGATTGCGCTTGACGGCGAAGAAACCCGACGGTACGTTCGCAACGTCGGTGGACGGCGTATTGTTGGACGGTACTTGTTCCGTGACGAGAGCGTACGAGCTGGAATTGGATACGCTCGGCATTTATATGATTCTCTACGAATACACCGATCAGAACGGAAATTATTGTTCGCTTGGGTACAGCCCCACGTTGAAGGACGAAACGAATCCTACGTTGATAGTGGAAGGCGTATACGAAAACCAAGTTCTTACGGCAGCTTGGGGCGAAACGGTTACCGTAAAGGACTATACCGTTTCCGACGACATTAGCTCTGAAGCGTCGATTGTGTCTTGGATTTCCGTATTCTATCCCTCGGGGACGGTTAGAGAACCTGAGGCAAACGGAACGTTCTACGCGGACGAAAAGGGTAATTACACCGTATACTATTGTGCTTACGACGAAACGGGTAATTATACGACGTTTGCGTACGTTGTGAGTGTTTCATAAAGGGGGAGATTGACGTGAAGAAATTTAATAAATGGTTAGCATTATCATTAAGTGCACTGACGTTTGCTACGGTTGGGCTTAGCGCTTGTAAGAAAGACGAGGAAACGGACGACGCGGCGGATGTCAAGACTCCCGAAGTGAATTCGGAATACGTATACGACGGTACGCACGTCTATACGGCGACGGACACGAACGATTATCTCGTGAAAAACGGGAAAACAGACTATCGCTTGGTTGTTCCTGCTGGTTCCTCTGCTACGCTCCGTATTGCAAGAACGGAATTTGTCGATTTGTTTAAGGACGCTACCGATATTCAGTTAACGGTGCTGACGGACGACCAAGTTCAAAGCCCTTCGCAAGGCAAGTATATTTCCTTGGGTAGAACGAAACTTTTGGAAAACGCGGGCGTGAGCATTAATTCGGAAGAATTAACGGCGGACGGGCACAGAGTAGTGACGAAGGACGACGACATTTACCTTTGCGGTGGCGAGGACGAAGGTACGGTGTTTGCCGTATATACGTTTATGCGCATGACGTTTCATTACGAAACGTATTATTACGATTGCATGGAAATCGATCGCGTGACGGAGATGAAATTCAAAAATTACGACGCGACCGATATTCCCGACTTCAAATACAGAGCGCACAGCTCGGACGTTACGACGTACGAAGCCGATGATTACGACGGAAACATGTACGCATGGCGTTTAGGGTATTACGGGAAAGATGGTCAGCGTGGATATTGGTTTATGCCCGTACACGAACGGATTGACGATTTCACGCAAGGCAAAAGCTCTGCGAGTACGAACGCGCGTCGTTGGTTCCCCGAATGGATGTATAAAGACGAAAACGATCCTGAAAATTATCATCCCGATTGGTTCTCGGATAACGGCGGCGAACAGCTTTGCTTTAGCGCGCACGGCAATGCCGAAGAATACGAATTGATGGTAGAAACGGCGTTTAAGAAGGTGGAGGCGCATTTGAAATATTATACGCCCGATAAATATCCACGCTATAAAGTCATGAGCTTTACGCACATGGACAACGTCAAATATTGTACGTGTGACAAGTGTAGCGAAATTTCGTCGTATTATTCGGATTCGCAAGCGGCAGTGCAGATTTTGTTCATGAACGACCTTGCCGAACGAGTAGACGCATTGTTGGAAGCGAACAAAGATCAGCCGTGGTATCGCGAGGATTTCCAATTGCTTTTCTTCGCGTACAACCATAACTTCATTCCGCCCACAAAATACGACGCGGCGACGAAGAAACACGTTCCCGTTGACGACAAGGTAATTTTACACGATAGACTGATTGCATGGTTCTGTAGAGAGGCGAACGGTCAAACGGGTTTTGACGAAGAACGTAACGCAAACTTAAAAACGTCGTTGGCAGGCTGGTCGGCGGTAGCGGAGCATATTTGGTTTTGGAGCTACGGCACGAATTTCAGAGATCTCATGATGCCGATTGATTCGTTCCAATACTCAACGCCTGAAATGTTTGGATATTTCTGCAATCAAAGCGACGAATTCTGGTTTACGCAGTTGCAAGATTATAATAACGGCGGCGGTAATACGGCATGGCACAACTTGAAGATATACTTAGACGCAAAGCTCTCGTGGAATACCTCACTGAACGTTGACGAGCTGGTGGATAAGTGGATGAACGCAATGTATCGCGACGCAGCCCCTGAAATGAAACGGCTTTGGCAGTCGGTACGTGCATATCAAAGACACGTATTGATCGGTATGTTCGACTTGGAGGCAGGCGGCGACGGGTCTTCGGGCTTGACCTTGGCGGAATATTGGCCGATCGGTATCCCCGAAGGCTGGCTTGCGAGAATCGATCAAGCGAAGGCAGACGTAGCGCGTTTTGCGCAAACGGATCCCGAGCTGTACGACAAGCTTTGCAAGCATATTGAAATCGAAGCGATTTGCTATATGTATATAATTCTCGAAACGCAGGGCTATACGCTCAGTGAAGAGCAACGCAGAGGCTATATCGAACGCCTTAAGTACGATTTAAAGTGGCTGGATCTTGAAGAAATGGCGATTAGAGGAAGTTCGAAAGATTTCCCCGGTTGGTTAAGTGGATGGGAGGCAACGTTATGATGAGGAAGAAATTGTTTTTATTGACCGCATTGGCGTGTACGCTGCTTACGACCACAGCGTTTATCGGCTGTAAAAAGGACGACGAAGAAGGCGTAGACGTTCCAAACAAACCTGAAATCACGTACTCGGTCAATTTGAAAGCGGAATCGATTCTTTTGACGATAGGCGATAAAAGTGTGTTAGACACCGATCTCGTGCAACAAGGCGATACGAAGCTTACGTTCACGTCGTCCAACGAAGAAGTGGCGACGGTGGATCAATACGGCTGGGTGACGGCGATAAAGGAAGGCACGACGACGATTACGGCAAGCTACGGCACGGCAACGGATACGTGTGAAGTTACGGTAACCTTGAACGGTATGTCGCCCATGCTCAAACTTCCCGGCGTTCCGACCGATTCCGTTTCTATGTCCAAATCGTCGAACTTGGATTTAAACGGCGAGGTAGTGTTCAACGACAAGACGTACGACGACGTTTCGCTTACGTACGAAATGAGCGATACCAGCGTCGGCACGATTGAAAACGGCGTGTTCAAGCCCGCAAAAGGCGGCACGACGACGATAACCGTAAAAGGCACTTGGCGCGGCGTAGAAGGACCTGCGATGATAAAGACGGTTACGGTGGAAATTATTCCCGAATTCCTGTTCGTCATCAATGAAGGCGTAAGCGAAATTACGCTGTATTCGTTAGACGAGGGTACGCAAGACTCGTTCTTTGTAGAGGCGGAATACGACGGCGAAGCGTTAGAAACGAGCGTTGAAATTACGCAGGGCGAGGACTATATCGACTACGACCCGAACGCGCATACGGTAACGAGCAAAGGGCTTGTAGGCGAAGCGGAACTCACGGTAAGCTACGAGCTGAACGGCGAAGCTATGCAAATTAAAGTTCCCGTATACGTCAAACCGACGATGTACGATTACGCAACGACGGTTACGAACTTTTCCGCAATCCACGGCGACGTGACGGTTGGCGACAACCTGCTTGCGCTCGTAGGCGAACCGATTTTATCGGCGTACGATCAAGAGGGCAACGCGTTTGAAGTGAAAGACAGCAAGATCTACGGCGTACCGTCGAGCAACGACGGCAAGTTCACGACGAAGCTCACCGTATACACCGCAACGCGCGGCTGGAATATGGAAATCGAAGGCTATTCGGGCGTTATCGGAAAAGCGGAAGATTTGAGAATATTCAAAACCAACGTATCGTACGCGTCCGTGGACGGCAAGAGAGCGTTCCGCCCCATAGACGAAACGAAACCCATGCAAAAATGGGAAGGCTATTATATCTTGGCGAACAATATCAACGCGAGCGGCTACGACCACGGCAAAAATGCGCAAGGGGAAGCCGGAAAGGAAAACGGCGTGGGTATCGAATTGGCGTCGCGCGGTTTGCAAAGCAGCGCGGATTACGGCTTTTTCGGCACGTTCGACGGGCAGGGCTATACGATCTCGAATATGCGTGTAAGATCGTTCGGCTTGTTCGGCTATATCGTAAACGCAACGATCAAAAACGTAGCGTTTACCAACGTGGATTTATATCACTCGTCAACTTATAAGCAAACGTCCGTACTTGCGGCGTGGATTAAAAATTCCACCCTTACCGACGTGTATATCAGCGTTAGAAACACGGACGAAAAAGCCTCGGAAGGCTCGGTGCTTGCAAACGGCATTGACGCAAGTACGGTTACGCGCTGTATCGTAGAAACGAAAGAGGCGTTTAAGTATAAAGACGGACTGACCATGACGGGCAGCTTTACGTATCAAAACAAAGAACGCATGGACGACGATAAAGTGCAAACGAGCTTTAGCGACGTGTACGTTATTTCTAACGTAGTACTCGGCTATTACAGAACGTCTAAGACGGTTGACGGCGTGAAGGTGTACACCAATTACTATCTCCAAGCGGAAAACGAAACGCTTGCGGTGGAGGAAGGCGATAAGGTGTATACGTTTAAAGGCGTGAAGAAATACTCTACGCGTGCGGATATGCAAGCGGCAGGCAACAACTACGCAGCTTTTGGCAGTACGTACTGGACGATAACGGACGGCGCGCCCGTTTGGAAAAACTTATAAAAATAAACCGAAAGGTCACAACGCAACCGTAAACACTGGCGAATATAAAAACTCGGTTGCGTTGCCCGAATCGGCAAAATAAAAAAACAAAATTTTTAAGGAGGTAACTTTATGGTGAAAAAACAATACACAGCACCGCAGGCAATTGTAATGCGTTACGACGGCGCGGATATTGTGACGGCAAGCGGCGTAGAAGATGGGGTGAAGTTCTCTTCATTTAACGTTAGCTGGCTTGCAAGCGGCAGCGACGACGAATAACCAAAGTAAAGTGACGAAAGCAAGAACAAAAAACTAAAAAACAAAAAAATGAAAAGAGGTAAATTATGAAATCAATAAAAAGAAAATTGACTTTATCGGCGTTGGCTCTTGCATGTTGCTTAAGTGCGGGTGTGATGAGCTTACAAGCGACCACCGCTGACGATACGACAACGACAACAGTAAAAACGCATACAGGGATTGCCATGGTAAACGGCGCGTCCGTTTATTTGGGCGACAGCTTTAGCGGTATCCGTTGGACGACGACGATTACGGATAGCGTGTACGGTTCGGTTACGAGCAGAGAAGGCACGTTTGGTGTAATCGTTGCGCCTACGGGGGCAATCGACGGAGAATTAACCCACGCTACGGAGGGCATAGTGGATATAGTAGAAGGCAAAACGCTTGAACAAGTTGACGGCGTTTACACCTACTATTCGGCAATCGACTTCAACGATATCGTAGCGCAATACGAAGCAGAGCAAGGCGACTTGACGGAAGACCAAGAAGCAGCTCTTTTGCAACAGGCGTACGATATGCAGCTTACGGCACGTGCATACGCAATAATAGATGGAACGTATTATTATGCCGATTTGACGGGCATTGAAACTTCCCGTTCGGCAAAACAAGTTGCTATCGCGGCAGAACTTGCTGGCGAAATTGACGAAGACTATCGTGGCGAAAATGCAACGGCAGATGACACGGCAAAAGCCGAAAAAGCGGCAAATTATTACGGCAAAACGAACGATACGCATTTGAACGTTTCGGCAAAATCCAACGGCGCGGCTGGCACGAAGTTTGTCACGGCAGATACGGCGGAAACGGTGGCTGATTATAAAAAGGTTAGCTTTACAGCTACGGGTGAAAACGTAGAAGTGTTTGTCGGTATTGAAAAGCTTTCCGCGGACGCTTATACGTACGAAAACGGTACGCTTACGATTACGGACGTAACGGGCTTGCCTGTAGGCGAAACGTAT
>SVHY01000008.1 GCA_015055545.1 Clostridiales bacterium | reverse complement strand
GCGCCAAGCGTTTACGTTGGACGAAAAATGCTCTCGCGCCGTTCGCGAAGTGTTCGTCAACCTTTACGAAAAAGGGCTTATCTATCAAGGCAACAGAATTATCAACTGGTGCCCTTGCTGTAAAACCGCGCTTTCCGACGCGGAAGTGGAATACGCGGAAGAAAACGGACATTTTTGGCATTTGCGCTATCCCGCCGCAGACGGTTCGACGGACGTTATCGTAGCAACGACGCGTCCTGAAACCATGCTCGGCGATACCGCCGTTGCCGTCCACCCCGACGACGAACGTTATAAAAATCTCGTTGGCAAGACTTTGAAACTGCCGCTTACCGGCAGGGAAATCCCCGTCGTTGCGGACGCGTACGTAGACCCGACGTTCGGTACGGGTTGCGTGAAGATTACGCCCGCGCACGACCCGAACGACTTTGAAGTAGGGAATAGACACGCTTTACCCGTTATTCGCGTAATGAACGACGACGGCTCGATGAACGAGCTTGCGGGCGCGTATGCAGGTCTGGATAGATACGAGGCGAGAAAACGCATCGTTGCCGATTTAGAAAAGGGCGGGAACTTGGTAAAAATCGAACCGCACGCACATAACGTAGGGCATTGCTACCGTTGCCATTCGACGGTAGAACCGATTGTTTCCAAACAATGGTTCGTGAAAATGGAACCGCTTGCAAAACCCGCTATCAACGCGGTTATGCGCAACAAAGTGAAGTTCGTGCCCGAACGTTTTTCGAAGATTTATTATAATTGGATGGAAAACGTCCGTGATTGGTGTATTTCCCGTCAGCTTTGGTGGGGGCATAGAATCCCCGTTTGGTATTGCCAAGACTGTGGCGAAGTTATTTGCGCAAAGGACGACCCCACGGTTTGCCCTAAGTGCGGTAGTAAGCATTTAAAACAGGACGAAGACGTGCTCGACACGTGGTTCTCGTCCGCGCTTTGGCCGTTCTCAACGCTCGGTTATCCCGAAGAAACGGACGATTATAAATATTTCTATCCTACCGACGTACTCGTTACGGGCTACGATATCATCTTCTTCTGGGTTTCAAGAATGATTTTCTCGGGTATTGAGCACACGGGCAAAGTGCCTTTCCACGACGTGCTTATTCACGGTATCGTTCGCGACGAACAGGGCAGAAAAATGAGTAAATCGCTCGGCAACGGTATCGATCCGTTGGAGGTTATCGAAAAGTACGGCGCGGACTCGCTTAGACTTTCCTTGCTCACGGGCGTAGCCCCTGGGAACGATACGCGTTATTCGGACACGAAAGTGGAATCGTGCAGAAACTTTATTAATAAGCTTTGGAACGCATCCCGTTTCGTGCTCATGAACGTCGGCGATAAGAAAATTCCCGATATGGACAAGGTTAAGCTTGCGCCTGCGGATAAATGGATTGTGGCAAAATTGCAAAACTGTATCCGCGAAGTTACGCTCAATTTGAACAAGTACGAGCTGGGCGTAGCCAGCGACCTTGCTATGAGCTTCGTTTGGGATGATTTCTGCGATTGGTATATCGAACTTTCCAAACCCGCGCTCTACGGCGACGACGAAACGAGAAAATTAGAAACGCTTGCGGTTCTTTGCTACGTTTTGAAAAACGCGCTTAAATTATTGCACCCGTTCATTCCGTTCGTTACGGAAGAGATTTATGCAAACCTGCCGAATACGCAAGGCAGCATTATGATTGCGGAATTCCCCAGATACAATTACCGCGCGGCGTATAAGAAAGAATCTAAAGCCTTTGAAGGGGTTATGGAGATTATCAAAGCCGTGCGCGCCATGAAAAAGGACGCGGATTGCCCGCCGTCTAAAAAAGTGGAATTGTTTATCGTTACGGAAAACAAACGCCTTTTGCAACTGAACAAGGATTGCATTATCAAACTTTCGGGCGCAAGCGATTTAACGCTTATCGACAGCGCGGCGGAAGTGGACGGTAAAACGGTTTCGTCCGTAACGGAAATCGCGCAAATCTACGTGCCGCTTGGCGAACTCGTGGATATCGAAAAAGAAAAAGCGCGCTTGCAAGCGGAAATTGAGAGAATCGACGGCGAAATTGAACGTGCGGAAAGCAAACTGAAAAACGAAAACTTCGTCAACCGCGCTCCGCAAAAGCTGGTCGACGCCGAACGTGAAAAGGTAAAGAAATACCAAGACATGAAAGCGAAATGCCAAGCGCAGCTTGAGAACCTTTAATAAATGCACAATGCATAATGCACAATGCATAATTGTGGAATAATTTATGGTCAGAAGTCCAGAAACTTAGTTTTTGGCGGATTGTAAAGGCAGAGCCTTTACGCCTCGCTGGCAAGCGTTGCCCGCAAGGGCAAAACAACCCCCAAGTGAGCAAAACGCAGTTTTGCGCTTTCACCGCCCTTGGCGGTTAATACGCTATGGCGTATAGACGTGGGCAGTAGACAAAAGATGAAATGCATAATTGTTGGTGTTATATAAATAAGGATAATAAGGGAATACGCATATGACGAGAGATTTATGTTATTATTTTGAAAGAAGTTATTTAGACGTATATAACGCTTTCTTGTGGGCGGCGAAAGATAAATTCGGCAAAGACTGCAAACAGGAAGAAGGCAAAGTAATTACGTTTGGTCTTAACTATTCTTTCCGCTATAACATGAACGGTGGTGCTATTCGCGTATTCTTTATGCCGTACGCGACGGGTACGGCGGTGAATTTGCATTATATTATCGCCCAACTCTACGGCGCAAGATACGGCGCGCACGCCAAAGATTTAATCACGCACGTAGAAAGAACGCTTTGCGTGCAAGCGGTGGAAATGCAACCGAATTTACAGGCGTTTTTAGACTTTCAACCCACGACTGCGTTGTTTGCACCACCTATGCAACCGCCTATGCAAGCACCTGTACAACAACCTGCGCCCAAATCCGATACGCAAAAACGTTGCGTGAATTGCGGACAGGTGTTGACGGCAGATTCCCTGTTTTGTTCGAGCTGTGGCACGAAAGTAGAACCGCCCAAGTTTTGCGCAAACTGTGGCAAACCCTTTAAAGGCGACGAAAAGTTCTGCCCCGCTTGCGGTGCAAAACGATAAAAAACGAAAAACGATAAAAAACAAAAAAACCGACGGAGAACGTCGGTTTTTTCGTTGTGCAATTTTATTTGTTTTCTTTTCTGTACACGGATGGGGAACAATGGTAATATTTGGCGAACGCGCGGTTGAAATAAGAAATATTTCCAAAACCCGAATTGAGTGCAATATCTAAAACGGATGCGTTTTCACTTTTTAACGAATACGCCGCGTAAGATAACCGCGTTTGTAAAATAAATTCTTGCACGGATACG
This sequence comes from Clostridiales bacterium, assembly GCA_015055545.1. GTDB lineage: Bacteria > Bacillota > Clostridia > Christensenellales > Borkfalkiaceae > Scatosoma. The sequence goes on along the minus strand of SVHY01000008.1, from coordinate 53,056 downwards.
CCCGTTTCTTTTTTAAATAAAAATCGGAAATGTGAAACGCTGTATTTAGAAAGTTTTGCTAAGTTTTCTTCTTTCATAGCGTTTTTATCCCAGTAATTTTTTCGGATAAACAAAATAATAGGATATAAGCTTAAAGATTTTTTGTAGGTGGGTGCATTTTTCGAGTCAATATCGCCGATGGAGTGAGCCTCTAAAAGCAGTTCGCCTACTAAAAAAAATTCGCGCAAAGACGTTAAATTGTCGGTTTTTTTCAGCGAATCGTATAATTCGTAAATAATTTTGGAAAGTTTTTTATGTTCGTCGGGGTGGAACGTGCCGTTGAAACTGTTTTCGATCATGGACGACACCGCGGGTAATTCTTCTGTTTTTAAATGGCAGCTAAGTAGCCCGAGAATGTCCACCGAAATCCATATCCATTTACTAATCAAGCCTTTATCGGAGGTAGCCAAATGCGGCGTGTATGCGGATACGTACTGTAAATCACCCGTTTGGAAACGGTAAATTCTATTCTCTATATAATTATAACCGCTGCCTTCTAAACATATCCCGATCTCGGCGTGTTTATGACAGTGCAACGTGATCACGTCGAAAGGGTAAAGTTCGTGTCGTACGTATGAAATATAAGGCGGCGTTCGATTTTCACGTTCATAAAAAGGCGGCAGAGTAGGATTGATAGTAAATTTCATATGTAAATAACTCCTTTTATTACAGTATAACACATTTTTCCAAAAAAGCAAGTAAAAAAAGCGAAAATCAGCGAAAAAGCAAAGTATTCAATCGCATAGGCGTTGAAAAGCTTGAAAAAAAGTTGTAAAATGGTATTATCCTAAAAAATAAACTGAGGTGGATTATGTTTAAATTTAATCGTGAAGAACTCAAAGACAAGATTCACGCTTGCTGGATCGGTAAAAATATGGGCGGTACGATAGGTGGACCTTATGAACATGCGCACGACATGTTGGATATTCAAGGCTTTTCCACGAAAAAGGGCGAACCGCTCCCCAACGACGACTTGGATTTACAACTCGTTTGGTTGACGGCGGTAGAACAGCACGGGCCGTATCAATTGAACGCGGAAATTTTGTCCGAATATTGGTTGATTATGATTCCTCCCAGCTGGTCGGAATACGGTGTGGCGAAAGCGAACCTTCGCCGTGGTTTTGCGCCCCCTATCAGCGGTGAAGTGGATAACGCATGGGGTAAATTGTCCAACGGCGCATGGATACGTTCGGAAATTTGGGCTTGCCTTGCGCCCGGTTATTCGGGAATTGCGAGAAAGTACGCGTTTTACGATGCGAACGTGGATCACGGCGTAAGCGAAGGAACGATTGCGGAAGTGTTCACGGCAACTATGCAATCGGAGGCGTTCGTTCATTCGGATATACGGACGATTATCGATATAGCTCTTGCGAATATTCCCGCCGAAAGCCGTGTGGCAAAAGCGGTAAAACTCGTTATCGATTGTTATGAAAAGGGTGTGGATTACAGAAAGGTAAGAGAACTGCTCGTAGAACAAAGTGCGGATATCGGTATGTTTGAAGCCCCCGCAAATATCGGTTTTGTCGTAATCGGTTTGCTGTACGGCGAAGGGGATTTCAAAAAGTCCATTATTTACACGGTTAACTGCGGCGACGACACCGACTGTACGGCAGGTACGGTTGGCGCAACGCTTGGTATTTTGAAAGGTACGGCGGGAATTCCTGCGGATTGGAAAGAATATTTGGGTGACGACATCAACACCATTTGTATCAACGGGCACGTGAATAGAAGAATTCCCAAAACGTGTACGGAACTGACGGAAAGAGTGCTTGATTTAATTCCCGTTATGCTTGCGGCGAACAAGGAGAATACGCTGATGACGACGGGTAGATGTGAATGGCCGGAAGATAGATTGATGCACGGCGATAAGTTTTGCTGGTTTGGCAATGAAGCACCGCACTCGCCGCTCTTGAAAACGCCGCTTTTCGACATTCCGCCTTATTCGTATGATTTTTCCAACCCTGCGTACTTATACGGCCGCGCGTCGTTTGAACGCGAACCGATTTTAGGCGAGGGCGAAAGTATCGATTTGAATATCGAATGGATTATTGATTACTGCTCGGCAAGCTGTGAAATAAAGGTGTTCGCGCCCGAGGGGTTGGTGGCGGATTATCAAAAGAATATGTTTATTCACGGCACTCACAAGACGAATTTCCACATCAAATTCACGGCGGAAAAACGTTTGGCGGCAAGAAACGATATCGTGATTGCGATCTATTGCGTAGATCACGTAAAACCGACGTTTATTCCCTTGATGATTGCGGGCAAATAACGGCGAAATAACACGAAAATACCGCAAAAGGGCTAGCCCTTTTGTGTTCTAACGAACACAAAAATATATTTATTTGTAAACAAACCCTAAAATAAACAGGAGACTCGTATGACGAAGAAATTTAAAAAATGGTTACTGATAGGCCTTAGTGCGGCGTGCTTGACGTCGAGCGCTTTCGGCGTTGCTTGTTCCGAAGGCGACGGAGAAGAAAGCGAACCTACGGCAACCGAATACGAATTGATTTTGCGCTACGATACGCAAACGCTTTCCGTTGGTGAAAGTGCGCAGATGATTATCGACGAATACAACGGCGAACGCGACGTCGTTTGGACGAGTGCCGATTCGTCGATTGCGACGGTTGCTGACGGCGTGGTAACGGGCGTATCTGCAGGCGTAACGACAATTACGGCGACGGCGGGTTCGGCAAGCGCGGATTGCATGGTATTTGTAAAAGACAAGTTAATAACGGAAGAAACGATCGGTTTGGAACTTGCTTTATCGAAATCCGCCTTATACATAGACGAAACGGCTACGTTGCAAGCGCGGTTGCAAGGCGCGACGGCGTACGAATACCTTGTTTCGGACGAAAACGTGGCGACGGTGAGCGAAAGCGGAACGATTACGGCGAAAGCGGAAGGTGTGGCGACGATAACCGTTCAGGCCACCGCGAACGGCAAAACGTATTCTAAAGCCGTATCCGTTACGGTAAAGCCTGATTGGGAAGTGTCAATCAGTACAAACTCGTTGACGTTAGACGCGATTGCGAGCTGGGGCGAAAACACGTACGTAAACAGCGCAACCGTAACGGCGAGCGTGTTATATCGCGGCGTAGCACAAACGGGTGAAAACGTGACGTGGACGACGTCGGACGAAAGCGTTGCAACGGTTACAAACGGCGAAATTTGCGCGCAAAAAGTAGGCGAAGCGGTGGTTGTGGCGAGTTATGAAAAGGACGGCAGAACGTACGTTTCGGAAACGAACGTGCAAGTGCAACCCGCCGCACTCGGTGCGATTACGGAGCCGTTTGACATTCCGATCGAAACGGATTATGCGTTTGCGGACGTAACGGGTTACGATACGATTCCGGGCGAAGCGCAAAGCGCGGCGATAGAAATTAACGGCGCGAGATACGAAATCGCGTCGAACGGCGCGGCAACGTTTTTGATTCCTAAGCGGTTTTCTAATAAAAACGTAAAAATCGTGGTATCGACGGACAAAGCGGAGGCAAGCTTTACGGTTGGCGCGTATATCGATATTGCTAATTACGAAGATTTAACGATGTTGTATGAGAGTACGAGCGGATATTATAAACTGACGGACGACATCGATATGACGGGGCTTGCGTGGTCGTATCCGACAAAAACGACGTTCAGCGGCGTATTCAACGGCGGCGGCAATGAAATCAAAGGCTTACAGCTTACAGGCGCGCACGGACTTTTCTATGAAGTAGAAAACGACGTGACGATTACGGATTTGACGTTGACGGACGTAAGAATGACGGGCAAAGCAACGCTCGGTTCGCTGTTTGCAACGGACAAAGACAAAAACACGCAAATCACGGTGGAGAGCGTACAGGTGGACGCAACGCTTTCCGATTCGGGGGTAGGCGGCGGTTTGTTTGGCGTAGTATACGGCACGACGACGTTGAAAAACGTGACGGTACACACCTATCAAGCAGCGCACGATACGACGACAGGCGGCGCGCTGTTCGGTACGGTTTCAGGCAAACTGACGGCGGAAAACGTCACGGCGTATTCGGCGCTTTGGCATACCACGTCGAAAACCGCTCCGACGATGCCTACGGGCTTGACACTCGTCGCGCCAACGGTGTTTAAGAGCAATAACCAAGAAATCCGTTTGAACTTTCTGTCAAACATCGAAGAATATACGCTTACGTCGTCAAGCGGCGTGGTAGATAACGCAAAAGTGTATTACGCGAACCGCACGGAAACAACGGATTCGACGTTTGCGCTCAGCGAAACGGACTTAAGCGCGATGGGCGGCAAGAATATAGAAATTTTAACCGATGAAAACGGCGATAAGGCGTATTATTATATCCCCGTCAGCGATACGGGCCATTTAAACAAATCCAACTTCCACAAACTTCCCAACGTTTCGACAGGCACGGTTTTGTTGGATGAAGATATCGACTTTGCGGAAATCACCGCTTGGACGCAAGCGACCAAGCCGCCGTACGAATCGTTTAGCGGCACGTTCGACGGGCAAGGCCATACGATCAGTAACTTCACGGGCAGAATGTTCGGCACGTTTATGTCGACGGCAACGGCGAAGAATTTCACGCTTTTAAACGCGCAAGTGACGTTTGCGGGGCAGGGACTTGTTTGCGACTTGATGACCGCGAAATCAACGCTTGAAAACGTGACGATCGTCGCAAAGCTCGGCTATTTTGAAAAATCGGGCGTAATAGCGCGGTATATGACGGACAACGTCAATTTAAACAATGTCAATATCTTGGCGTTTGGAACGCTGCCGTACAATCAAGGCTTTTTGAGCGGGTTTGGAACGAAAGGCGCGTCGGCAAACTGTACGGACTGCTTGTTCGTGGCGACGAACGAGCAGAACACGTTTACGCCTTGCGGGATACGTGACGGCGGGTTTATAAATACGATAGACGAAATGGGCGAAAATTATACGAAAGTGTTGCGTGGGGAATACACGCTGTATAACAACCCGACGGCGTTTATCACCGCAGCGACAAACGGCGAATTAACCGAAAGCAAAAAAACGGTGTACGACGACGTATTCAAAGCCGTGCTCGACAAAGAAGTGAAAGCGGTTTCGTCGGTTACGGATTTGAAAGAACTGTGCAAGGGCGAAGCGACGTATTATTACTTAACGCAGGATATCGATTGCGCGGGCGTGAATTTCAACGACGTAGAGCGCGATACGGGCAAAACGTATCAAGTGATAATCGAAGGCAACGGACACGCGATTAAGAATCTGCCCGATTACCTGTTCTATAACTTCCAAGGCAAAATCCAAAACTTGGCGTTTACGGGTATGCAAGCGGGCGCAAGCGTATGCAAAGTGGCTAAGGGCGGGGCGCTCGTCAACGTGTTTATGCACGGCGAAGTAGTTCGCGACGCGGACGGCGGGTTGTACGCGCAAGAACTGAACGCGTACAAGAGCAGCGCAGATCAGTGGTTGCTGATGAAAGACGTGGTGATGATCACGACGAACGCGCAACAATACACGCAAAAACAGGGCTTTATCGTAGGTTACGCCGCGGCGCTAAACTACGTGACGAACGAAAACAGCGTGTTCATCTCTAAGTATAGCCCCTTACGCCCGAAGACGGACAAAAACGACAAAGGCGCGTATATCTACGTAACCAACTTGGAAGGCGCGGACGAAGATAAAAAATACGACGGAGTGCTGAAAGGCGATTACGGCGTGTACGCTTATGCAAGCGAATTTGACGATGGGTATACGGGTACGCTGACTGAGCAGAACCAAACGTATTATAATTTAGTAAAAGACGGTTTGGAAGAAAAACCCGCGCCCGCTCCCGAGGAAGACCAAAGCGGCGACGCGCTCATTCCCGACCGCGACTGGGTGCGCAACGGTTAAGCGCTTTTTAGACAGAAAACGGAATTTATGCGGAAACGATCGGAGGGCTCAATTGTCGGATAACACTGCATGAAAAATACAAGGAAAGGAGAAAGGGATATGATGAGGATAAAAGATCCATGAAGGCGTAAACGTTTATATAATCAAGGCTCGGATTATATGACGAAAACGATAAGTAACTATGTAGGCGGGTAAACGCGAGTTTACCAAAAACGGAAAATAAAATAAGGAGATAAGAAATGAAGAAAAATTATCAAAAGACAGAAGTTTCCGTCATCTTATTTGAAAACCAAGACGTAGTGCGTACGTCGGGGTTGTTAGTCCAAGACGACGCGCTCGTAAAAGACCGCGCTTGGACGAAAGCAACTACGCCGACGTTTAGCGGTTTGGACGATTAAGGAGGTACAAATATTATGACGAAAACAATGAAGAAAAGTATGTTGGCAGGCTTGGTAGCTGCAACGTTGTTGACGGCTGGTTTTGCCTTGAACACGCAAAGCGTAGACGCGGATAGCACGTGCGTTTTGACTATACGCACAGGCGCAAGCGTGCGTATCGGTGGTGAAAGCGGTACTGGTATTCGTTTCACGGCGGATATCCCTACGGCATACGTAAAAGAAGTTGTAGACGGCGAAACGACGACGTACGAAGTTGATTATTCCAAGGGTATTACGGAAATGGGTATGATCGTCGTTCCTTCCTTTACGTTGGAAGGCTTGGAAGAAGGCGAAAACGTGTTCGACCATTTACAAGCGGACTGGAATGCACCCAAAAACGAAGTTTCTTCTATGCTTACCAAAGTGTATAAGGACGAAAACGCAGATACCTACTACGTAGCAGGTGCTATTATAGACCTTCAAGACGTGAATATCGACGAAACGTATCAAGCCATTCCCTACACCTACGACGGAACGGATTATACGTTCGGCGACGCAAGCGATGAAAGAACCATCCACCAAGTTTTCAACGCCGCTTTGGAACAGGAAACGGACGCGGTTAAGCGCGACAAACTCTTAAACAAAGTCGTGGAAATGCAATCAAAACTTGATTTCGGCGATATCCGTATTTCCAACTTCGACGGTGCGGATTTGTCTAAATTCAACGGCCCTGAAAATTGGACGATCGAAAATGCGGGTATCGGCTCTGACGTAGCTGATGTTGCCGACGGTCAGTTGGCGGTTGGTGCCTTGCCGGGTGCTATTACAAGAAAAAAAGAGAATCAAGATTTTACGCTTACTTATGCGAACGGCAAAACGCTTACTTTCCCCGCGCAAGTTTGGATGAAAGAAGTAAGCGAATTTTCCGATTTGCAAGAAATGGCGGCGCTTACAGCGACGGAAACGCAATATAAGCTTGGCTACGTCGGGGTAACAAAAGACATTACCTGTAATAAGAATACGGAACTGAAAATGAACGGTATCAGTGGCGGTTCAAATGCAGACGGTTCTGCCGTTGTCGATTATATTTTCGACGGGCAAAGTCATACGATTACGAATTTCTACGGCGCGTTGGGTAATCAAATTAGAGCAAAATTCATGAACTTAAATATGATTGACTGCTACTCACCCGCGGGACGTGGTTTGTTTGGTGCTGTCATGATAGGCGGTTCTTCCGTTGAAAACGTAAATATTACTACCACGCTGTTTAAATGGGACGTATCCAGTGGTATTGCGAACCATGTGGTTAACGGTACGCTGACGATGACCAACGTGAATATCGTCGCCATCGATACGTTAGTGGATACGAGTTACGAAGCTGGTACAAGACACGGCGTAATTATGGGTAGAGCGTTGAAGAATAATAGCGGGAAATTGGATTTGACCGATTGTACCTTTATCGGGGTGGACGTAAACAAGACGGATATATTGCCGTTGGTTGGTGCACCGAGTACGGCGGGCGATACTAACTATTACGGGATTGACCATATCGGGAGTGATGCCTATAACAGCAGTATCGGCGGTACGTATAAACACTACGGCTATAAGAATCTTGGTCAATTGACGTTCAGCACGGCAAACGAAACGGCAAGTTTCCAAGCGTTTGTTACGGCAAACAACCTTAAATCTAACTGGGGACCTATCAATGTTTCGCCTATTGCGGTAAGTGATACGCAAGGATTGAAAGATATGGTTGGTTACAGCACGGCTAAATCCAACGGATATTATTATTTGAACAATGATATAATTTTTGACCCCACTACGTTTGGTTTTAGCGCAGTGGAGGAAAGCAGCACAACGGGTAGAGCATATTCTTCGCTTGCGTTTGTGGAAGGTAACGGGTTCGCGATTAAAGGCTTAAATCGTCATTTATTTAATAAATTTGGTGGTACGGTGCAAAATCTTGCCATTATTGCGAGCGAAACGCAAAATCCTGGTTGGGGACGCGGTTTGATTGCAGCGTATTCTTTCGGCACCATGACGGTGGAGAACGTATTTATCAACTGGAATCTTAATACAGGAAACGCGAATTTGGGCTTGACGAATTTGGATGGCGGTATCGTTGCAAATGCAAGTAGTCCTATGAAGTTGAAAGATGTTGTTATTGTTTGTAATAACGTTGGTGAACAGTATTACTCGGGCGCGATTGCAGGGGTAGTGAGAAAAGTAGCGGGCGAGGGTTCTGCGAATGGGCAAGCGGTTACGTGCGATAACGATAATACCGTGGTGATTACAACGACGCGTTTGGCTGGCGCGGTGGCTGACACGCATAACGCTAACAGTATATGGTTCGGAGCGGCTGACTTTGGCGACAATTACGCTAATTTCATGACGGGGACTTGGAATCAATACGCGGATAAAGATACGTTTGAAAGAGATTACAAGGGTACTTTGACGGCGCACAACTTGAAGTATTATCAACAAGTAGTCAACGCTGAATACAAGAAAGCTTAAACAAAGACGTTATGAAAAGCAAGTATAAAACGAACGATTGAGCCATCGTGGTTTTGAAAGCGTTTCACTCGTTACGGTGGGGGAAACCCGCCGTAACGGGGGAAATTGCGAAGGCTTGCCGATAACGCAAGAGCACGACAAAAGGAGATTTTATATGAAAAAAGCATTAGCAACGGTTATGGCAATGGCGACGCTTGGTTGCGCTATGATGGGCGCGGCTTGTGGCGGACCTGAAGTGATAGACAAAGTGGACGAAACGAAAACCACGCTCCGTATCGCCAATTACAACGGCGGCGTAGGGGAGAAGTGGTTGGATAATCTTGCCGACCGTTTTGAAGACAAAGTGAAAGACGAAGTATTTGAAGAGGGCAAAAAGGGCGTACAAGTGATCATCGATCACCAAAAGAATTATTCGGGGAAAGAACTTGGAAACTCGTTGAAAGCCGACACCAACAATCATTTGTATTTCACGCAAGCGTTGGATTATAACATGATGGCAAGCCAAGGGCTGCTTGCGGATATCACCGATCTTGTCAAAGATACGACGGGTGAAGACGGCAAGAAGATCGTGGATAAGCTGAACGCGAACAAGAAATCGTATTTGGAAAAGGACGGGAAATATTACGCGATTCCGCATTACGAACTGTACAACGGTTTGCAATACGACGCGGGCGTGTTTAAAGAAAAGAAGCTGTATTTCTCCGACGTGATCCGTTCTGACGGCACGCGTGGGTTCGTGGCGAACGATACGGCGAAAAAATCGCCCGGTCCCGACGGGAAGTACAATACGTACGACGACGGGTTGCCCTCGTCCTACGAAGAATTTTACACGTTGCTCAAGCAAATGAAGAGTAACGGCGTGATTCCGTTCGTTTGGACGGGTAAATCCACGCACTACACCAACATGTTGGTGTCTACGCTGTTTGCCAATTATATCGGCAAAGACGGATTCGACGTACTGTTCAATTACGAAGAAAAGGAAATCGAAATCGTCACCAATTACGCGGGCGGCGTAGTGCAGACGGAAATGCAGAAGTTGAACAAGGACACGGCGTATAAGGTAAAGGGTTCGGCGGCGATGTATTACGCGCTCGAATTCTGCCAAAAGGTGTTCTCAAAGGGAGAAAATTATTCCGAGGGAGGGTATACGTGTACGGGTGCAAACTTCTCGCATATTCAAGCGCAGCAAAAGCTTTGGTTTAGCGGTTTGGACGGAGAAGAAAGCAAGGTTGCCATGCTGATCGACGGGAACTATTCCTACAACGAAGCGGCAGACGCGGGTACGATTGAACAGGCGAAGACGAATTTCTCGGCGGCGTTTGACCAAAAGGATATCCGTTATATGCCGATGCCCGTGCAATATGAGGGTACGGTGACGGAAGGCAAAGGTAAAGCGCCCGTTTTGGTGGATTGTTATCAATCTTACGCATTTATCAACGCCAACACGTCGGGTGCGTCTATGGACGCGGCAAAAGCCTTTTTAAGCTATGCGTACACGGACGAACAAATGCAAAAATTTACGTTGGAAACGAACGGTATCATGAAGGGCGTTTCCTACGATTTGTCGGCGATTGAAGAAAGCGACGAACTTTGCAGCAACGGTAAATACATGTTGCAAATGAGAAAGGCTGCGGAACAAGCGGGCACGCTTATCTATCCGTTTACGGGTAGATCGGAATTCTTGAAAAACGCCGCGAAATTCAATTTGAGCACGGGCGGCGATTTCTGGGCGGCTGACAGTCAAACGATCATGTTCAACGCATTCAACAGCGGCACCATGACGGCGGCGCAGTATTTCGAACAAGTGCAATTGACGGCAAGCGAATGGCAGGCGATCATTGCGTAAGCAATTTAGCTTAGGAGGTATATTATGATTGAGAATAAATATACCTTGGAAAGTGGCGAAGAAACTTCTCTCTCTTCGGAGAGAGAAGGGGTTGCCACCAAAAAGGTAGGCATGAAAAAAATTTTGGGGATGCAGAGAAGCCATTTCATCTTTTACGTATCGATCGTGGCGTTCCCCGTATTACAGTTTCTCGTATTTTTCATTTACATGAATTTGAATTCGTTTATCTTGGCGTTTCAACGCTACGATTACGAATCGGCGAAATACGTTTCCCACGGTTTTCAAAACTTTAAGGACATTTTTCAGGATTTTGCGGCAGACGAAAGTATGCGCGCGTCTGTGAAAAATTCGCTGATTTTATTCGTGTTTAACTTGGTATTTTCCAATTTCGGAACGATCGTTTTTTCGTATTATATTTACAAAAACCATTTCGGTTCGAAAATGTTTAAAATAATTTTATACGCGCCGCATATCGTTTCTACGATGGTCGTCGTCATTATGTATCAATATTTTGTCGACGCGGTGATTCCGAAACTTTGGTTCGATTTGTTTGACAAATCCATCGATCCGCTTTTGTTGCCGGGTTCGGATACGCAATTCCCCATGATCTTGTTCTTTGCGATTTGGGTTGGGTTCGGTACGCAGGTTTTGGTGTACAGCGGTACGATGAGCGGCATTTCCGATTCCGTTATCGAATCGGCAAGATTAGACGGGATTACGCCCGTTAAAGAACTCTTTTTCATCGTAATTCCCATGGTTTGGCCTACGACGATCACCTTTATCGTATCTGCCATTGCGGGGATTTTCACCAACCAAATGCACTTGTTCTCGTTCTGCGGCGAAAACGGCTTGGGTTCGGGCATGGAAACGTTTGGGTATTTGCTGTACGCAAGGGTGCAAAAGGGCACGATGGCGGATTATACGTATTTGTCCGCGCTTGGACTTTTGATGACGTGTGTGGCTGCGCCGTTAACGCTTATTATACGGCGGTTGATGGAAAAATACGGTCCGTCCACAAATTGAGGTGAGAAAGATGAAAACACATAAATTACGTGAAAGAAAAAGTATTTTCGTTATCTGTATCGGCGTTATTTTGGTTTTGTACGCGTTGACGTTCGTATTGCTGTTTTTGTGGGGACTTTCCACTTCGCTCAAAAGCGACATCAATTATTATTTCGACAATACGGGCATACCCGAGGGTTGGCCTTGGGAATGGGAATGGAAAAATTACCCCGAAGTTTTCAGAAATTTCTATCTCATCATCGTGGATGCCGAAGGCAACAAGCTTAGATATACCATCGAATATCAGTTGATGTATTCGCTTATGTATGCGGTGGCGGGCGCGTTTATCAAAGCATTGATTCCGTGTTTGGTGGCGTACGTTGCGCAAAAATGGGATAACATGTTCAGCAAAATCCTGTATACGTGCGTTATCGTGACGATGATTATTCCCATTATCGGCAGCAACGCGTCTATGATGGTTATTATGAAAAAACTGCGTTTGTTCGATTCTTTCCTTGGCGTATATCTGATGCAAGCCAGCTTTACGGGGTTCTATTTCCTTGTTTATTACGGCGTGTTTAAAGGTATGGCAAAGGAATATTCCGAAGCCGCAACCATCGACGGGGCAAACGAATACCGCGTGTTGTTTTCGATTATGTTGCCGCTTGCCAAGGCTACGTTTGCGACGGTATTCTTGATTATGTTCATCGAACTTTGGAACGATTATCAAACGCCTTTGCTGTGGTTGCCTACGCATCCTACGCTTGCGTACGGTGTGTTTGATATGGGACGGAATACTTCCAACGCATTATCCACCGATCCCATGCGTATGGCGTGTTGTATGATCATGGTATTGCCGATTTTGGTTTTGTTCATTGCCTTCCGAAATAAGATTATGGGCAACTTGACTATGGGCGGTGTGAAAGAATAATCCAATAAAACAAGGAGAGTAAGATGAAAAGTAAAAAGTTCTCTAAAAAAATAGCGTTATGGACGGCGGGGCTTGTTACGCTTTGCGTGGGCGCGATTGCCGTTCCGCAAATCGTGCGCGCGGCGGACGTTCCCGATACGGTTGCAGAAACGTTCGAACCGACAGCAGGTGCGCCGCGTATCACGCTCGATACGATGGGCTACGACGTAAACAACGCGCCTTGCGCCGTCGTTGGAAAGGATTACCGTATTTTTAATGCAACGGCGCAGGACAGTTACGATAACGAAGTGAAAGTGGCGACGCGCGTTTGGTTGTATTATTATTCGACGACGAAATCGCGCGTGGAAGTGAAAGACGGCGTGTTCGTGCCGCAACAAACGGGCGAATACGTAGTGGAATATACGGCAACGGACGCGTCGGGAAATAAAGCGGTGTTCGTTTACGCCGTGCCGTGCGTAGAAAAGGGCGCGTTGAAGATAACCTTGGGCGACAAAACGCAAACTTGCATAACGGGTGAAAAAATTGCAGTGGCGAGCGCGAATTTGGAAAACGTTTCGGGTAAAGTCGATTTGCAAGTGCAAATCAAGCACAAAGACGGTAAAGAAACGCAGGTTTTAAACGGCGACTCGTTCACGCCTATGTATGAAGGTGTGTACGTTGTGGAATATTCCGCCGACGATTACTTGGAAACGGCAACCGCGTCTTACGAAATTACGGTGGGTAAAAACGAAACGCCCGTGTTCGTAGAAGACGTAAGCGTGCCTAAGTATTTCTTGCGCGATAAAGCCTACGTGTTACCCGTGCCCAAAGCGTATCATTTCGTGTTCGGTTCGCCCGTGGAAATGATCCCCGTCGTTACGGTGGAATACGAAAACGGGGAAACGGTTACGGTGGAAAACGGCGCGTTTACGCCCATCGCAGAAGGGAACGTCACCGTGAAATACAGTTTGACGTACGGCAACGCCGTAACGCAATTGACGTATGCGGCGAAAGTAGTGAACGTCGATTACGGGCAGTTGAACAGTTATGAGAAATATTTTGACGGCGACGATTACACGATGACGTTGACCGCGGATTATATCGAACTGTTTACAATGACGGACGGCGCGGCGGTGGATTTTATCAATCCGTTGTTCGCAAAGAAAGTCAACGTCGTGTTTGCCGGTAGTGCGAAATACAAAAATTACGAAAGCGTGGAATTGTATCTTACGGACAGCAACGATCCGACCGTGCAAGTGAAAGTATCGTTCCGCGAAAAGACGGGCGGCGGCTTGATTTACACCGTGAACGACGAAACGGAGTATACTATGCAAGCGTCGTTGTTTTCGGGTGAGAAAATAACGTTTGCGTATGCGGACGACGATAAGACGTTTAACGTCAACAATACGCTCGACGTATTTTTCGGACGTACGCTTGGCGGGGAAACGTTTAACGGATTCCCTAGCGGCAAAGCCTATCTCACCATGAAAATGACGGGTGTAGACGGCGCGGCGGCGATTTCCATGTATAAGCTTGGCAATCAAAACTTCAATTACAACGCGATGGACGCAGTGCCTGAAATTGCATTTTCCAGACATAACGGCGGAGAACGGAAAATCGGTGAAGTGGTTGAATTGTTGCCGTTCTACGTCAGCGACGTTTTAGATTACGACTGCCTAGTTAATTTCTACGTGTTGGATCCTGACGGCGAATTCGTTACCGCTTTGGACGGTACGCTTTTAGACGGCAGTGAGACGGAATATTCAAAACCGTATTCTATCGTGATGGAAAAAACGGGTATTTACAACATATGTATGGAAGTTTCCGATACGCTGTCGAATAAGCAATTATACGCGTACGGTATTTCCGTAGTGGATCGGACGCCGCCTAAAATCCGTTTGGTGAAAGGCGAAACGCAGTTTACCGTTGGCGACGTAACCGTTTGGGAAGCAACGGCAACGGACGTTGTCGGGACGGAATTGGACGTATACGTGTACGTTTACAAACCCGACGGTAAGATCATAGAAGTGAAAGAAGGCGTGTTTAACGCGTCAACGGCTGGCACATATACGGTATTCTATCAAGCGATGGACGCTGAAAAGAACTCGACGATAGAAAGTTATGAAATTATCGTTTCGTAAGGGAGAGGAGCTATGAAAAAAGATTTTTTAAAAAGGTTGGCGTTTACACTTTTGGCGTGTACGTTTCTATTCGTAGGCTGCGTGGACGACGAAACGGACGAAACGGAGAATGAAAACGGCGGTGGCGGTGCAAGCGCGGAAGAAAGCGTAGTGCGCGAAACGTTCGACGGCGGCGTACATCAATACGATTATACGGAAACGACGCACGTGATGGCGGAAAACGGTTCGTCGGGTTATAAAATCGTCGTGGAGGAGAACGCGCCTAAGGAACTCGTGATTGCGTCGGAAGAATTGCAAATGTTTTTTAAGGAGGCGACGGGCGCAACGTTACCGATTGTGACGGACGCAAGCGTAGGCTATTCGCAGACGGCAGAATTAATCGTACTCGGTCAAAACAACGTATTTCAAAACGCGGGGCTGTCTACGGACGGTTTGAATTTGGGCATGAACGGTTATATGATTAAGACGAAAGGAAACAGCGTCTTTATCACGGGCGACGACGTATACGGAACGTTGTTCGGTGTGTACGGATTTTTAGAGCTTGAATACAATTTCGATTGTTTTGCCGTGGATTGTTACACGATCGATCAAAAGGCAAAAACGACGTTAAAGAACTTCGACGTGTTGGATTTGCCTGATATTCCTTTGCGTTCGGGCGGCGAATCCATGTTGCAGGGTAAAGTGGCGGAAAAACGTATGCGCTTTATGCCTCGTGACAATAAACTGTTTGCGGGTACGATAGGCGTGCACTCTACGTTTGAATGTTTTCCCAAAGCAACGTATGAGGCTACATATCCAAACTTTTACAACGCGGAAAAGAACGAACTTTGTTATACGGCGCACGGCAATGAGCAACAGCTTGCACTCATGCATGAAATTGCGTTGAAATATGTGCAAGACAACTTTATTCAAAATACGGAAGCGCATATGATTACGTTTTCGCACCAAGATACCATGTCGTGGTGTTATTGCGAGGCGTGCGCGGCAGTGAAAGAAAAATACGGGGCGTTCTCCGCAACGGCTATCCATTTTATTAACGATTTAGCGGACGATGTAGAGGCTTGGATGGAAACGCCCGAAGGTCAACCGTATGCGCGTGATTTCAAAATTACCTTTTTGGCGTATACGACGACGGAGGCTGCGCCTGTAAAATACGACGAAAAAACGGATACGTTTACGCCCGTTGACGATACGGTGATTTGCGGCGACCACGTACAGGTTATGTTTGCGCCGATTAATATGGATTACCAAAATTCTATTTACGAGGAAGTGAACGCGTCCTATTATAAGAATTTCCGCGCTTGGCGCGTGCTTTGCGACGAGTTTAATATTTATTCGTATCACGCGAATTATATAGACTTTTTAAGCTTTTTCGATACGTTTGAGCAGTTGCAAGAATTTTATATATTTGCGGCAAACAGCAATACGCAGTGGCTGTATGACTTGGGACAAGGTCAAAACATGGGTGGCGCTACGGGCTGGCATATGCTGAAAATTTATTTAAATTCAAAATTCGGTTGGAACGTAAACTATAATTTCAACGAACTGGTCGATAAATTCTTTAACGCGTATTACGGCCCTGCTGCAAACGTAATGATGCAAATTTTCCAAGAACAAAGGGCGCGTTATGCGTATAATTTGGAATATGAAGGATTGACGGTTACGAGATCGTGTTACGCGGTATTAACGGAAGATAAATATTGGCCGAAGAACCTTTTAGACCGTTGGGTGGAATTGTACGACGAGGCACTTGCGGCAATTGCGCCGTTGCAATATACGGATTTTGAAAAATACGAATTATATTCCAAAAATATCCGCATGGAGCGTTTATCTGTTTATTATAGCATGGTGGCTATTCACGAAAACAAGTATTCAGCAGAATATATGTGGGAAGTGAAAAACGAATGTAAGGACATTGCGGCGCTTGCGGGTATCATCAAACTTGCGGAAGGCGACGACAATACGCTTGTCAATTTGTGGATGGAATGGGGAATTTTATAAGGAGAACGGACTATGAAAAAATGGATTTGTATACTTCTTGCAACAAGCTGTGTTGCGACGTTTGCTGCGTGTAACGACGAAACGGAAGAAGAAAAAAACGCTGAAATTTTTCAAACTCCTTCCAAAACGGAAATGGGGTTGTACACCGAACTTTCTTTGGAAGTTTTCGACGACGTAAAAGATTCCAATGTAGAATGGGAATCGTCCGATACAGACGTTTTAGAAGTAGTAGACGGCGTAGTATTTGCTAAATCGCAAGGCACGGCAAGCGTTTCGGCAATTTATGACGACGACGAACAATCATTGGAATTGACGGTCGTGGCTGCGGCAAGCACGCCGTATATCGACGAAACGGAAATGAGCCTGATTGTGGGTGGCGACTTCACGTTCAATCCTTATTTATACGTAAACGGTACGGCGTTCGATAACGCGACGTATACGGTGGTAAGTTCTAATACGTCGGTTGTTTCGGTGGCGGAGGGGTGCGTTTTAAAAGCGAACGGCGCAGGGGAAGCTACTTTGTCGGTGAAAGCAAGTTGGCGCGGTATTACGGACATTGCAACGGCGACGTTGCCTTGCGTAGTTAACGAAAACGAAGGCATCGTGCCTACGCATAAAGATATCGTTTTATATGACGTAGAAAAATCGTTTAGAGGGCAAAATTTCTCTAATGCGGAAGAATTGTCCGCTCAAGTTTTTTCCGCTGGTGAAGTAGTGGAAAATGCGGACATCGTTTGGACGAGCGAAAACGAGGACGTGGCGATTGTTTCGGGCGAACAATTGCAAGCCAAGTCCGTCGGGACGACCAAATTGATAGGTACGTATACGAAGGCAAACGGTGAAAGTATACAAACTTTCATAAACGTAGCCGTGGAGTATGCGGTGCTTGATTTGAACGACGATTTATTGATCGGTTTGAATGAAACGGATAATTTGGTGGACGGCAATTGGTATTTTGGCGACGGATACACTGCAAGCGTTATTGAAGTGGAAAAGTTGGGTAAATCGTACGCGGTGACGGACGATTCGGTTGCAGGTACGACGTTTGGCGACGCGTTGGCGGGAATATGCGTGTAAAATTTATTGCGCGGAAGAACAGGTGTATTGTATAGCAACGTTGGTGCTTGCGGACTTCGTTATTTACGATAACGACGATTTCTTTAACGCTGCAAAATATCTTTCTTCCTATATCGCCGTAGCAAACGACCTTGACGATATCGGCGAACGAACGATTAATATTACCGAGCCGAATCAATACGGATATCCTAAAATTGCAAGCGCAGGCAACTTTACGGGTACGTTCAACGGTATGGGGCATACGTTAAGTGATTTTGTCATCAATACGGCAAACGGTGGGATTTTTGAAGGCGCGGAAGGCGGCGCAGTGTTTAAAAATTTTGCGATGAAAAACGTAACCTTTACGCCTACGGGGCAATGTAGCGCTCCGCTGTTTTACAGAATGAACGGTGCTGTGTTCGTTGAAAACGTGTATATAGAAGTAAACGATTTTTCTACCAGCCAAAGTTCGGGCGGCGTCGTGGCGTTTTTCTACATGGGCGGTTTGAATGTGAAAAACTGTATTTTCGAAATTAACGACCTCACTGACAATTCGACGAACGGTGCAATTTGCGGGCGTTCTTTCAGAACCTCGTTATCTATGGAAAATTCGTATATTATCACGAACGGGAAACTTTGTTCTACGCGTCCTGACGCGTATAATTCCACGTGTGATGCCGTAAATGCGTATAACGGTTATGCATATACGGATGCGGAAACGTTTAAAACGGTGTATTTGAGCGGTTTGTTAGACGTTTCGGAATTTAACAAATATTGGAATTTGGATAAACCCGTTCCTGATATGAGTAAATAAAATATCAAAGGCGCGTCATGAAAAGAGTTGTATTAAAAAACGGCAATTTATGTTTAGAAGTAGACGGAAAGACGGTTGCGCCCGTTGCGTATATGTCCTATCTGCCCGCGCGCGCAAATTACGATGAATTTCACAAAATAGGCTACGAGCTGTTCAGCGCCTGTATTTATATGGGCGATATGCCGATCAATGAAATTTCAGGCGTACGACCTTTTGGAGAACATATCTGGAAAAGCAGGGACGTTTTTGATTTTTCCCCGCTGGATAAAACGGTAAAACAAGCGTTAGGCGAAAGCCTTTCTGGATATCTTTTATTGCGAATTAACGTAAACGCACCCCGTTGGTGGCGGGAAGAAAACCCCGACGAGCTCGTAAAGCTTGGCAACGGCAAAACGTTTATGCAATCGTCTTTTTCTGAAAAGTGGATACAAGACGTGCAAATCTTTTTCGACAAATTAAAAGCGCATATACAAAGCGCCGCTTATGCAAACAACGTGATTGCTTGGCAGATTGCGGCGATGAACACGGAAGAATGGATTTCCCCGATTGATAACGGTTCAGAACCCGATTTTTCCGTGTGCGCACAAAAGGCGTTTGCGTGTTGGTGTAAACGCCGCTATGGCAAAGTCATGGCTCTCAACAAAGCTTGGGGCACGGCTTTGCGTGCTTTTTCAGACGTTGAAATCCCAACCATGGCGCAACGCGAATCGTATAATCAAGACCCGCTCGTGGACGAACGAAAACACGCGCAAACGCTCGATTTTTACCGTTGTTTTAATCAATCGTACGCAACGGCGATCGAGAGATTGAGCGCGTACGTAAAAGAGATTTTTAACGGTGATATTTTCGTCGGTACGTTTTACGGATATATCGGTCAACTTGGCGTAAATTCGGGACATTGCGCGTTGAGTAAATTGCTCCATAGCGAGCATATCGATTTTTTCGCTTCGCCGTTCACGTACACGGCAGGGCGCAAGAGCGCGGACGATTGGTTTTATCACAGCGCGATGCAGTCATGCAAGGCGGCAGGCAAGCTTTGGTTTATGGAAGCGGACGTGCGGACGTGGAAAACGAAAGCCTTGTGCGAAGTCGATCCTACGATAGTCGGTAAAGACAACGAGCGCATGTTATTGCCCGTATGGTTCGGACCACAGACAGAAGAACAATCTATTTGGGATTTAACGCGCGTGTTTGGAAAAGTGCTTACAAGCGGCAACGCCTTTTGGTGGTTCGATATGTGGGGCGGTTGGTACGATACGCCTCGTACGTTGGAATTTATGCACCGTGCGAAAGAAATATATCAATCCGCTTTGTCCAAGTCTTTCCGTTCGGTTGCGGAAGTGGCGGTAGTGCTTGACGAAGAAGCGGCGTACGGCATGAATATCCGCTACGGTGGACAGGCGTGCTTTTTACAAATGCTCGCACTTGGAAATACGGGTTCGCCCTACGATTTGTATTTGAAAGGCGATTGCACGGCAAACGATTTAAGTGCGTATAAGTGCGTGGTTTACGTCGCGCCGTTTACGCTTACGGATTTTGACCGTGAAACGATTGCTACGTTGGATAAAACGGGAAGAACTGTTTTACTGACGGGCAAACCGTTTGATATAGGTGGAAACCACGTGCACGCTATCGACAAACCGCTTACGGAAAACGAGCTTCGGGCGTATTATCGAACGGCAGGCGTGCACGCGTATATAGAAAAAACGGGACTACTTGTTGCAAACGCGGATTTCGTAGGGATTACAGCGGCGGACGATAGCGCGTACGAACTGCATATGCCCAAGGACTGCGTTTTACAAGACGCGTTCACGGGCGAAACGTACGAAACGCGCGATAACAAAATAACGTTATCTATGCAAAAAATGCAAAGCAAACTCTTTATGGTGGGAACGAAAGGATGAGAGTAAAGCTTACGAGATACAACGGCGTATTAAAAGTGGATATAGGCGGAACGTTATACGATCCGTTGTCCTTTAAATCGTTTCGCGCGAACCCGAAAAACGTATCCGAATTTTACAATGCGGGCGTACGGCTGTTTAGTGTTCTTTCTAGTGGTATTATTTGCGCGCTCGGTGTGCCGTATTCGTTGTACGGCGAATCGTGGGTGGGGGAAAACGAATACGATTTTTCGGCGATTGATAGACAAATGGATATGTTTATCGAAAACGCGCCCGAGGGGTATTTTGCGTTAATGCTACAAATCGACACGCGCGATTGGTATTTAAAATTACATCCCGAAGTGCCGAATTCGTTTACCCACTTATCGCAAATTGCTTGCGACGAAACTTGGAAAAAACAGGCGGCAGATTATTTAAAAGCCGCAATAACCCATTGCGAAGAGAAATACGGGGATAGAATTTACGGCTACTTTATTCTCGGCGGTATGACGACGGAATGGTTTTCCGGCAGCGATTACGAAGCACCGCACCCGATTAAGGAAAAAGCTTATCAAAGATGGACGGGGGACGAACATGCGAAATTGCCTGACAAAACCCGTTTGGATAGCACGGGCGACGCGTTTTTATCCGCGGATGAAGACGATATTCGCGTTTTTAGAAAATTCCATTCGGGAATCGTAGCGGATTTGATTTTGTATTTCGCAGAGCAAGCGCAAAGCATAGTAAAACACAACAAATTGATTGGCGTGTATTACGGATACTTGTTCGAGTGCGCGGGTTGGCCGCTTTATAATCATGCGATTTTGGAATACGAAAAGGTGTATAGCAGTCCCGATATTGACATGATATCCTCGCCGTCGGCGTATGCCTATCGAAAGATACAAGACCCCAGCGCGTTCATGACCACACAAAAAACGCTGGACGCGCATAATAAATTATATTTCTTGGAATTTGATCACCGTACACACGTCGCTCCCGGGGTAGTCAACGAACCACCCGTAGGCGGCGGCAATCAAAAATTGACGGTAATACCGGGCGGCAAAAACGCCTATCAAAACGAAACGGAAACGCTCAACGTCATGTACCGCGATTTTTTGCTTTGCAACGCGAACAAAATGGCGCTTTGGTGGTTTGATATGTTCGACGGTTGGTTCCGTGGCGACAGCATGATGAACGCCGTTGCGCATATGTTGCAAATACAAAATAAGCTTTCAAAGCTGCCAACGCAAAGCGTGGGCGATTTAGCCGTGTTTGCGGAAGGTAATTCTTTATACCGTGTCCGCAAAACTTCGCGCGTGGGACTTCACGCGCTCGATCATATTTTAAGAGTTCTTGCCGAGTGTGGCGTAGGATATCACGTGTATTCCATGATGGATATGCGCTTGGCAGAAACGGATAACTACAAAGCGTATTTGTTCGTCAATCAATACGATATCCCAAGCGAAGCAAAAACGCTTATAACTGCGCGTTTGCAAAAACGGGGCAAAACGGCGATTTGGCTGTATGCGCCTAATTACGCGACGGACGGAAAAAACAACGTGGATAATATTTCCGCATGGACGGGGATAAAAACCGTGGAAAGCAATCTATCGCACGGGGGGATTGTGTTTAACGGCAACACGACGGTATACAACGTCGAAGGTCCGTATTTTAGTATCGCCGACGAACACGCAACCCCGCTTGCGTATTATCAAGACGGAACGGTTGCCGCGGCGTATAAACGAATAGACGGGTGTATAAGTGTATACGTGTCCACGTGTAATTTACCGTCCGATTTATTACGCGAGATTGTACGTCTTGCGGGTTGTTTTATATACAGCGAAAGTCCGCGTGTATACGTGTATCCCAATTCCGCATCGATTGGCGTGTATAACGCAAGTGAAACGGAAGCAACGATTTCCGTGCAACAGGACGGCACGTACGAAGATTTAATCGAAAACGTACGTTATACAAGCAAAGACGGTAAACTGACTTTGCCTAAAAAAGAGATGAACGCGTTTTTGCTGATTAAGGAGTGAAATATGAAGATAAAAATCGAGAAGAACTATTTAGTATTTCCTACGAATGTCAACGCGAAACAAAAAAACGTTACGTTTTACGACGGCGGCGAGGAAGTGTATGTTTTGAATATGCGTTTAGACGAAACCGCACCAGATTTCTACGCGTATATCGAAGTATCGCGGTTTATCGGTAAGGAATTGGAATTGAAAATTTATCCGCAAATGTCGGTTTTGATTCGTCAAGCGGACGAAATATCGGCAGAAGAGAAAGACGCTTTGCGCCCGCAAATCCATTTCACGTCCAAACGCGGCTGGATAAACGATCCCAACGGCTTGATATATCTCAACGGCGAATGGCACTTGTTCTATCAACACAATCCCGCCGCGCGCGAATGGTACAGCGCGCATTGGGGACATGCCGTCAGTAAGGATTTATTGCATTGGCAAGAAAAATCTATCGCCTTATATCCCGACGAACACGGCGGCGTATTTTCGGGTTGCGCAATCGTCGATGAAAAAAATTTGCTCGGTTTGCAAACGAACGAGCAAAAAACGGTTCTCTTCTATTATACCGCCGCAGGTACATACGCAACGGAACAAAAACCGTTCGCGCAGTGTTTGGCGTATTCGACGGACGGTTTGCAAACCTTGCAAAAATATAAAGGGAATCCGATTCTTCCCGAACTCGTAGCGGAAAATCGTGATCCGAACGTGCAATGGTGTGAAGAGCTCGGTTGTTACGTTATGGCGTTATATTTATCGGGAGAAACGTACGCGATTTTTAAAAGCGACGATTTATTGTCGTGGACGCAAATCCAAAGCATAGAAATTGCAAACGAAAACGAATGTCCCAATTTGTTTGCGATACAGGCTACAAACGGGCAACGGAAATGGATTTTGCTCGGGGCGCACGATTGCTATTTGGTTGGCGAATTTAAGGACGGCAAGTTTTCGCCCACGCAAGGCGTGAAAAAACTGTCCGAAAAAACGGACGCTTACGCATCGCAGATTTTCGCAAACGCACCGAACGGACGGGTGATTCGTATCGCTTGGGGTATGTGGGGAAAATTGAAAGGAAAAACCTTTTCTCAACAACTTACAATCCCTTGCGAATTGCAATTAGAAAGGATAGGCGACGAATATTATCTCTCGTCTTCGCCTATAGCCGAACTCGATACGCTTACAAAGCGTAAAATTATGTTAAACGACGAGCATACGATTCCCGTGCACAATGGCGCATTAGAAATTCGATTGAGCGGCGAATACGCAAAAATGCAAAATTTCCGGTTAGAGCTGTTCGGCAACATACTCTCGTTTGATTTTATCAACAACGAGTGTAAGCCGCTTTATTACAGTTTCGTTTCCAGACGTTTTGTGGACGGCGTGCATAAGTCTGCAATATCTTTACAAAAGAACCGTTTCAATGCGCGTATTATAGCGGATAAATCGGGAATAGAAGTTTTTTTAGACGGTGGAAAAATCTCGTTTGCGATTTTCGAACGTGCCGTGTGTGACGGTAATTTCCCGTACGTAAAATTCCTGTCTGACGGAAAAATTGGATTGGAGCGCGTTGAGATTATAGAATATAACGGCGCGAGAGAATGAAAAAGAATAACAGTAAAGGGCGGGCAACCGCTCTTTTTTAATGCATAATGCAAAATGCTTAATGCATAATTGCGGAAATATTTCCGTTTTTTATTATCTATTCAATTTTATTATGTAAAAACCAATCTAAAAGAATGATAAGACATCGCGATAAACCAACGCGATAAACCCACGCGATAAACCCACGCGATAAATCCACGCGATAAAGCAACGCGATAAACCCACGCGATAAAGCAACGCGATAAATCCACGCGATAAACCAACGTGATAAAGCGATTCAAAAGAACGATAAGATATTATAAACATATGAAGATATGAACATATGAACATATCTTCATAACATATCGGCGTGGGGTTATGATTGTGGTGCAGAGCGAAGCGTGGCATCGGCGTGGGGTTATGACTGTGGTGCAGAGCGAAGCGCGGGGTAGGTGGAACGTTTGTGTAAAACGGAAGATAAAAGCGAAAGCGCGGCGTAAGTTGGAAAGGGAAAAGCTTTAAGGGATAAAAAACAAGTGCTTTTTGCGTTAAAAAAATTTTTTCAAAAATTGCGTTCAAACGTTTGACAAACTGGAAATAAAAGTGTAAAATAGAAAAGCTGTGCAAAATAGACGGGCGTACTATGCCCATTTGCGGGTGGACAAGTTCCGCTTGTGCAGCAACCTAAATTCGCTTTCTTTGAAATTGCGGTAAGGGCAGTTTCGAGGGAAAATATATTCCAAATTTTTACAAGGAGGTCAAAAGTATGCCTACAATTAACCAGCTCATTAAGAAGGGTAGAGAACGTATCACGTATAAGTCCAAGAGCCCTATTTTGGACGAATGCCCTCAAAAGCGCGGCGTATGTTTGTCCGTAACCACGACTTCTCCTAAGAAGCCTAACTCCGCTATGCGTAAGATCGCACGTGTGCGCCTTACGAACAAGCAGGAAGGTACGGTTTACATTCCCGGTGAAGGTCACAACCTTCAAGAACACAGCTCGGTACTGATCAGAGGCGGACGTGTCAAGGACTTGCCCGGTGTGCGTTATCACATCATTCGTGGCGCGCTTGATACGGCAGGTGTTGCAAAACGTAAGCAATCCCGCTCGAAGTACGGTGCAAAACGCCCTAAGTAAGATAGGGAAAACAAGCGGAAGTATTCACTTCCCCAAAAGTCGGTTGCGTTTTAAGACTAAAACCAAAACGCAAAAGACCTACTTGTTAATCGGAATATAGCTCGAAAAAGCCCCGAATAAAAGTAGGCAGTATGCGGCAAGAGCCGCAGAAGATTCGCACTTTTCAAATCTATAATAAGGAAAGCGCGATAGCTGTACTGAAGGGTAATGCCCTTATCAAAAAATTTTTAAAGGAGGATTAACACTATGCCTAGAAGAGGTGGCGTACCGAAAAGAGACGTTCTGCCCGATCCTATGTATAACAGCAAAGTCGTAACCAAGCTTATCAATCAAATCATGCTTGACGGTAAAAAGGGTACGGCGCAGACGATCGTTTACGATGCATTTAAAATTATGGGTGAAAAGCTCAACATGGAACCGATGGAGGTTTTCAAACAAGCGATGGAAAACGTTATGCCCGTCGTTGAAGTTAAAGCACGCCGTGTAGGTGGTGCGAACTATCAAGTTCCTATTGAAATCAGACCCGAAAGACGTCAAACGCTTGCAATCCGTTGGATTGTTATCAACACGAGAAAGAGAAGTGAAAGAGAAATGTCCACGCGTTTGGCTGCAGAACTTATGGACGCGTACAACAACGCGGGTGGTTCTGTAAAGAAGAAAGAAGACACGCACAGAATGGCTGAAGCGAACAAGGCGTTCGCGCATTTCAGATTCTAAAAGAGGTAGGATATGGCTAGAGAATACGATTTATTCCACACCAGAAACTTTGGTATTATGGCGCACATCGACGCGGGTAAAACCACGACGACCGAACGTATCCTTTTCTATACGGGTAAAACGCACAAACTCGGTGAAACGCACGAAGGTTCTGCGACCATGGACTGGATGGTACAAGAACAAGAACGTGGTATTACCATCACGTCTGCGGCTACCACGTGTATTTGGAAAGGACACCGCTACAACATCATCGACACGCCGGGTCACGTTGACTTCACCGTTGAAGTTGAACGTTCGCTCCGCGTACTTGACGGTGCTGTTGCTACGTTCTGCGCAAAAGGCGGCGTTGAACCGCAGTCTGAAACCGTATGGCGTCAAGCGGATAACTATAAAGTTCCCCGTATCGCATACGTTAACAAAATGGACATCAACGGCGCGGACTATTACCGCGTAGAAAAGATGATCCGTGAAAGATTGGGCGCGAACCCCGTGCCTATCGAACTTCCCATCGGTAAGGAAGAAACCTTCAAGGGTATTATCGACCTTATCAACATGGAAGCTGAGGTTTATTACGACGATTTGGGTAAGGATTTCCGTAAAGAACCGATTCCCGAAGACATGATCGACCTTGCAAACGAATACAGAGCAAAACTCGTTGAAGAAGCGGCGTCTGCTTGCGATGAACTCATGGAAAAATTCTTTGAAGAAGGAGATCTTTCCGCTGAAGAGATTATCAAAGGCTTGCGTATCCGTTGTTTGAGAATGGAAGCGATTCCTATGCTTTGTGGTTCTTCCTACAAGAACAAGGGCGTTCAATTCCTTCTCGACGCGGTTATCAACTTCCTTCCCAGCCCTCTTGACGTAGACCACGTTAAGGGTACGAACCCTGACACGGGCGAAGAAGAAGAAAGAAAGACGTCGGACGACGAACCGTTCTCTGGTCTTGCGTTCAAAATCGCAACCGACCCGTTCGTAGGTTCGCTCGCGTATTTCCGCGCGTATTCGGGCGTGCTTTCCGCTGGTTCTTACGTGTATAACTCCACGAAAGAAAAGAAGGAAAGAGTTGGTCGTTTAGTGCAAATGCACTCCAACGAAAGAAAGGATATCTCCGAAATTTGCTCGGGTGATATTTGTGCAATCGTTGGTTTGAAATACACGACGACGGGCGACACGCTTTGCGACGAAAAACACCCCATTATTCTTGAAAAAATGGTGTTCCCTGAACCCGTTATCCAGCTTTCCCTTGAACCCAAGACGAAAGCAGGTCAAGAAAAAATGACGATGGCACTTATCAAGCTTGCGGAAGAAGACCCTACGTTTAAGACGTACACCGATCAAGAAACGGGTCAAACGATTATCGCAGGTATGGGCGAATTGCACCTTGATATTATCGTTGACAGACTTTTGAGAGAATTCAAAGTCGAAGCGAACGTAGGCGCTCCTCAAGTTGCTTACCGTGAAACGTTCAGAAAAGCAGTGGAATGTGAAGGTATGTACAAGCGTCAATCGGGTGGTAAAGGTCAATACGGTCATTGTAAACTCCGTCTTACGCCTCAAGAACCGGGTGCAGGCTATGCATTTGAAGATACGACGGTCGGCGGCTCTATTCCTAAGGAATATATCCCCGCAATCGACAAGGGTATTCAAGAAGCGGCAAAGAACGGTTTCTTGGCTGGCTATGAAATCGTAGACTTCAAGGTAGAAGTATACGACGGTAGCTACCACGAAGTTGACTCGTCCGAAATGGCGTTCAAAATCGCGGGTTCGATGGGTTTCAAGAACGGTTTGGAAAAAGCAAGCCCCGTTCTGCTTGAACCGATTATGAAAGTGCAAATCATTACGCCCGAAGACTACTTCGGCGACTTGATGGGTAACGTTTCGGGCCGTCGCGGTACGATTTTGGGTACGGACGATAGAAACGGCGCGAAGATCATCGACGCGGAAATTCCTTTGTCCGAAATGTTCGGCTATGCAACGGAACTCCGTTCGCGTACGCAAGGTCGTGGTCAGTTCACCATGCAGTTCGACCATTACAGCGAAGTGCCTTCGAGCATTTCCAAGGAAATTGTCGAAAAACGCGGCAAGAAAGAATAAAATTTGTTGAAAAATGTTTTTCCGCTTGAAAAATAGCGGAAAAACGCACAAGTTTATGAAAAATTTTGCAAAAACACCCGCAAAACATTTGATAAATTTGTAAAATTAAGATATAATAGGAATGTCCAAAAAACGGCAAACCCGTTATGTCGGATAAAAAGAACTAAAAAATAAAAAAATTATAAGATAAATCGGAGGATTTAAAAATGGCTAAAGCTAAATTTGACAGAAGTAAACCCCACGTAAACATCGGTACGATCGGCCACGTTGACCACGGTAAGACGACTTTGACCGCGGCAATCACGATGGTAATGGCAGCTCGCGGTGGTGCGCAAGCGATGAAGTATGACGAAATCGATAAGGCACCCGAAGAAAGAGCACGTGGTATCACAATCAACACGGCGCACGTTGAATATCAAACGGACGCACGTCACTATGCACACGTTGACTGCCCGGGTCACGCGGACTACGTTAAAAACATGATCACGGGTGCTGCGCAAATGGACGGTGCTATCCTTGTTTGTGCTGCTACCGACGGTCCTATGCCCCAAACGCGTGAACACATCCTGCTTGCTCGTCAGGTAGGCGTTCCTTACATCGTAGTATTCATGAACAAGACGGACCTCGTTGACGACGAAGAACTCCTTGACCTTGTTGACATGGACATCAGAGACTTGCTCTCTTCCTACGACTTCCCTGGCGACGATACGCCCATCATTCGCGGTTCTGCGTTGAAGGCGCTCGAAGCTGCAAGCTCTGGCAGACCTGCTGACGAAATCATGGCAGATCCCGCAGTTGCTCCTATCCTTGAACTCATGGACGCAGTAGATTCCTATATCCCTACGCCCGCTCGTGAAGATTCCAAACCTTTCCTTCTCCCTGTAGAAGACGTGTTCACGATTTCTGGTCGTGGTACGGTTGCTACCGGTCGTGTAGAAAGAGGTGTTGCGCACGTTGGTGAACCCGCTGAAATCGTTGGTTTGGTAGACAAACCCATCTCCACCGTATTGACGGGTCTTGAAATGTTCCACAAGATGCTTGACGAAGCGCAAGCAGGCGACAACGTAGGTGCGTTGCTTCGTGGTATCAACAGAACGGATATCCAAAAGGGTCAAGTTATCGCGAAACCCGGTTCGGTTGCAACTGGTACGGAATTCACGGCTCAAGTATACGTTTTGACGAAGGAAGAAGGTGGTCGTCATACGGCGTTCTTCAACCACTACAGACCTCAATTCTTCGTTCGTACGACGGACGTTACCGGTATGATCGAACTTCCCGAAGGCGTAGAAATGGTTATGCCCGGCGACAACATCGAAATGAAAGTTGTTCTTATCAAGCCCGTAGCTTTGGAAGAAGGTCTTCGTTTCGCTATCCGTGAAGGCGGCAGAACGGTTGGTTCTGGTGTTATCGCGAAAATCCTTAAATAAGTTTAAGGTTTCCTAAACGAACTCAAAAACAGCTTATCGCAAGATAGGCTGTTTTTTGCTGTCAAACCTAAAATTACCAAGGAAAAATTCGACATTTTTCATCAAAGATATAGTAAAAGCATTGACAATCTATGGATGGTTTGGTAGAATATTAATATAAGACGAATAATATATAAGGGAACGCTGCGCCACACGAAAGGGTGACGGCGGTGTTTGTTTAATTTTTCAAAACGTACGTTTTTTGTTTTGCTAACGCAAAACAAATGATTATTAAAAGAGCAAAAAAATAAAAAATAATTATATGGAGGCATTTCATTATGCAAAAAATGAAGAAAGTGCTCATCAGCTTGCTGGCATGTCTGTGCGTTGGTACGGCGGCGTGCGGGTTCGCGGCTTGTAAAGATGACGAAAATGCAGGCACGGGCGGCACGGGTACAGGTGGCCTTGGCGGCTTGGGCGGCCTTGGCGGTGGCGGTAATACCGACGATGGTAACACCGACGACGGTAACACCGATGATGGTAATACGGACGAGGGCGGAAACGGCGGCGCAACCGCACAGGTTATGGTCATTTTCGACGCTGGTTACGGTGAATTTGAAAATGAAGCGGACTCTGTGCAAGTGGTAAACGTAAACTCGACGTTGACGATGCCTACGCCTACGCGCGACGGTTACGTGTTAAACGGTTGGCAGTTGGCAAACGGTACGAAGTGGGACGCTACGCAAAAGGTAACGACGAACGTAACGCTTTACGCGATTTGGAAGAAAGACGTACAAGAATACGACGTTCGGTTTAACCTTAACTACGATGGCGCGGAAGTAGTAACGCTTTCGACGGAAGAAGGCAAAGTTACGTACATACCCGAACGCGAAGGTTACGTGTTTAGAGGCTGGTGGCAAGGCAGCGACCTTACGACGAAATTCAACATGAACACGGTTGTGACAAGCGACGGTTTGGAATTGTACGCAGAATGGGTAGAAGAAGACAAAGCAAGCGCGTATTTATCTGCACCCGTCATATCGGTTAGCGGCAATACGTTCACGTGGAACGAAGTAGAAGGCGCGTATAGTTATTCGGTTCGCGTATATTCCAGCTCTTACGGTTCGTACGTTTATGAAACGACGGTAAGCAGTACGTCTTGGGATTTCTACGCAGGTGGTTACGGGTACGGATCGTATACGGTAGACGTCCGCGCGAACGGTGACGGCGAAACGAAGTTGAATTCTTCCTACAATTCGGTTACTTACAAATACGGTATGCTTGATAGCGTAACGGGTATCGCGTTAGATCCGTTTACGTCCGTTTTGACGTGGAACGGTGTAGAAAACGCGGATTATTACGAATTATATATCGGCGGAAGCTACGTATCGGGTTATCTTTACGAAACGAAATACGATATGTCTAATTACATGGTTGGTTCGTATAGCGTAACGGTTTATGCGTACGACAACGGCGGCTATCAGTCTTCGCATACTTCTACTTACGTAAATAAAGTAAAACTCAATACGCCTACGAACTTGTATTGCTCGTTTGATTTGGAAGACAATGAATATACGTTCTCTTGGAATAGCGTATATAATGCAAGCGAATACGAATTGTCCTTGAATGGCTCTACTTATACTACGTCGTACACGTCCTATACGATTAGCGGCGAAGATATCGAATGGAATGAAGAAGACCAAGTGGTATACACCGTAAAAGCGAAATGCGGCGGTACGTATCTTATCTCCGACGCGTCGGATGAAGCCTACTACGATAAAGTAGACGTATATACGATTTCTATTGATTATGAAACGTATGCTTATTATAACGCACCTGTCGTATCGTTCGATTTGAACGGCGGTAGCGGTACGATTGCGCCGCAAATGGTCACCAAAGACAACGGCTTGCAATATCCGTCTACCATTCCTACGTATAGCGGTTACGTATTCACGGGTTGGTATACGGAAGCTTCTTGCGAAAACCTGTACGATTTCACGTCCGAAGTGACGGGCGACATGACGTTATATGCTGGTTGGTATTATATGAATACGTCTGGTTCTGGAAATTATATTTTTGATCCTTTCTATTATAATAATAGTTCTGCTGCTTATAGCTTTACAACCTATGGTAGTTCTTCTTCGTATGCGGAGTATAGATATTTTCACGCTTTGACTAGCGGAACATATACACTGTACTATAGAAATTATTACTCTTCTTCATATCGTTATGATACTTATTTGTATGTTTACAACGCAACGCAAAATATGACGATTTGTTCTAATACTTCTGTTGCTTATGATTACTACTATTCGTCTTTGGATATTACAGTGAATGCGGGTGATGTTATTTATATAAGAACGTATCGTTATAATTCCAGTTATTCGTCTAATTTCTATTTCTATGTAACAGGGGCTCAATTGCCTGCTGACGGTGGGGTTGTAAGCGATTATACGTACGATACTGAAACGAAAGAAACGCAAGAAAGCGTAGAACGGTATTATACGGCAGACGGGTATACTGTTCCTACGTTGACGGCAACCGCACCTGCCAACAATTACGATTTCCTTGGCTGGTACGACGAAAACGGTGACCTTGTAACGACTGAAAAAACGTATACGCTTGATTCTGTAACGGGTGATATGAAATACGTTGCAAAATGGGTAAAGTGCTATCAAGCAGGTTCGTCTTTTGAAACGGCAAAAACAGCCGAATTAAACACGGGGTACAGCGTGCAAATTTACAGCGCAGGCGAATGGGCGTATTATAAGTTTACGCCGACGACCACAGGCTACTATTATATGTACTCTACCGATCTTTCGGGGGATTCGCAAGGATTTTTATACGGTTCGGATTTTGAAAACTACTTAGCTGAAGACGATGATGTAGATAGCGGGTATCAACATATTACCTCTGGAACGAATTTCTTTATATGTCATGAATTAGAGGCTGGTGAAACCTATTACCTTAAAGTGGGCGATTTAGGTGGAAACGATACTTGTTCGTTTACGTTCCATATTGCTATGGCATCTTAATTGAAAAAACAAATCAAAAAAGGCAAAACTTCGGTTTTGCCTTTTTTCGTGCGAGATTTTAAAAAACGAAAAAGACTATCGTGAAGATAGTCTTTTTCGTTGGCGACCCAAAACGGGCTCGAACCGTCGACCTCCAGCGTGACAGGCTGGCGCTCTAACCAACTGAGCTATTGGGCCGTTTGGGATAGTATGTAATTTTGGTGGGCCCTCACGGACTCGAACCGTGGACCAGCCGGTTATGAGCCGGCAGCTCTAACCAACTGAGCTAAAGGCCCGAATGTGTTATTGAGAAACTTCAAACACACAATGCTTGATAATAATAAACGATTTTGCATGAAAAGTCAAGTGATTTTGCTAAAAAACACGAAAAAAGTTTTCGACAAAATAAAAAAACAATCGACGGAATTGGGCAAAATTTTTTTCGTTCTGTCTTTTATAATATTGCTATGCAAAAAACGTTGGAGGTAAGCGCATGAAAATTTCCGCAAATTGCAGTCGCGGCGTGCTATACATAACGCTTTGCGGTGAGCTGGACGAACATTCCGCGCGGCAAACGCGCATAGAGGCGGACAAGCTTGCCGAAAAATACGCACACGCGAATCGCGCGCTCTTTGATTTGAAAGGCGTATCGTTTATGGACTCGACGGGGATAGGATTTTTGATAGGCAGGTACAAAACCTTTCAACGCTTAGGCGTACCCGCGTATATCAGCAATCCCACACAGGAAACGGACAAAATATTATCTATGAGCGGCGTGTATACGCTCATGCCCCGCGTGTAAAGGAGAGAGAAGAATGGAAAATTATATGAAATTAGAGCTTTTAGCGGTCAGTGAAAACGAATCGTTTGCCCGTAGCGCGGTGGCGGCGTTTGCTCTGTCGCTTAATCCTACGCTCACCGAGCTTTCGGATATTAAAACGGCGGTAAGCGAAGCGGTGACGAACTGTATTGTACACGCCTATGCAAACGGCGGGGAAAATAACCGTATTATCATTAACTGCAAAATAGAAAAAGCGCCCGTATATAGTCCTTTCTCGGAAATGGAAGGGGAAAGACGGGGGATTTTACATATCGAAATCACCGATTTCGGTTGTGGAATTGATAACGTGGAACAGGCGCTCACACCTTTTTATACGACGCTCGCAGGCGAAGAACGTTCGGGCATGGGGTTCACGATTATGCAAACGTTTATGGACGGCTTTTCCGTAGAAAGTAAAAAGGACGCGGGTACGGTGGTGCGTATGCTACGAAAAATCGGCGCGTGGGATAAAGAGGAACAGAACGCAGACGTAAGGGAACGGGTAGATGCTTGACGAAAAAACGACAATCGAATATATAAGACGGGCGAAAACGGGCGAGGCGAGCGCGAAAGAAACGCTCATTTCAGAAAACGTATCGCTCGTCAAATGTATCGTGAAACGGTATTTAGGCAAGGGCGTGGATTACGACGATTTGTTCCAAATCGGGTGCATGGGTTTTTTGAAAGCGATAGCGGGCTTTGACGAAAGCTTTAACGTGAAGTTTTCCACGTACGCCGTGCCGATGATAGCGGGTGAAATTAAGCGTTTTATGCGCGACGACGGTTCAGTGAAAGTGTCGCGCGCGATGAAGCAGACGGCAAAGGAAATGAACGCGTTCGTGGAAGAATACGTCTTGAAACACGGCAAACAACCCACCGTCGGAGAAATAGCCAAGGCGTTTGGAATGGACGAGGCGGAAGCGGTGTTCACGATGGGTTCGTCCAAAATGCCCGTTTCCTTGCAAAGCGGTTCGGAATTTAAGGACGGCAAAGAACGCGAACTGATCGAAACGTTGCCCGCCGCGGATAATCAAGACGATTGGTTGGATAGAATGTTGTTGCGCGGCGCGATAGACGATTTATCCGAACGGGATAAGAAAATTATCGTTTTGCGGTATTTTCGGGATATGACCCAAAGCGAGGTCGCAGAAAAAATCGGCGTGAGCCAAGTACAAGTGTCGCGGATAGAAAACCGTATCATCAAAGAATTTCGTGAAAAACTCATCGGCTGAAAAAAGGGCGCGGGAAATTTCCCCAACCGTCCTTTTTTTGTTTGCAAATCCATAGAAATTTGTTATAATATAACTATGAAAAATCAACGTGAGCAAAACAAAACATCGTTCTTGGGCGACTACACCCCCGCAAAAGCGGCAGGGGCGGCGTTTTCTATTGCAAGCGTTTTGCCAACGTTGTTATTTTTCGTGGTTTTGATTGTGTTATCGTTGCTCGGTTTGACCAAACAAGAGAATTACGCGCAAAGTGATTGGTATCTTTATTTGTCCTTTTTAATGCCGCAAATCGCGTTTTTTCTGCTTTTACTATATGTTTTAAGTTATAGTAAGAAACCCAAAAGCGTTGCGCTCAAAATACGCAAATGCCCTTATAAATACTACGTTGTAGCTATTTTATTGCAGATTGGATTATTGTCCCTTTCCGAACTTAACTCTCTGTTTTTGCGCGCCCTTGAACATATCGGTTACGAGGGTTCGGAAATCCTTTTGCCGAGCTTGGACGGGTTGGGGTTTGTCGGCGTGCTTATAGTGGTAGCGCTACTTCCTGCCGTCATGGAAGAAGTGATGTTCCGCGGCGTGTTGCTTAGTGGACTTCGTTCGTTTAAAACGGGCTGGGCGGTGGTGATATGCGGCGCGTTGTTCTCGCTCTATCATCAAAACCCTGCGCAAACGGTGTATCAGTTTTGTTGCGGGGTGTGTTTCGCGCTCGTGGTCGTGCGTTCGGGGAGTGTTTTGCCGACTATGCTTTCGCACTTTTTAAACAACGCGTTTATTTTGGTTTTGACGAAAATAGGCGTAACGAGTTTTTCTACGCCCGCGTTAATAGCGATTGTGATTCCGTCCGCGATTTGCCTTTTAGGAACGCTTGCGTATTTGATATTCTTCGATAAAAACGTGCCCGAACGCGACGAGGATGTGGGGGAGAAGAAACGCTTTTTTAAGTATGCGAGTTTAGGGATTGTCGTGTGCGTAATCGTGTGGATAAGCGTGCTGTTAGGCTAAGGGGTTATGATATGCAAAAAATTACGATAGTAGCGGTTGGAAAAATAAAAGAAGCGTTTTATCGCGAGGCGGTTGCCGAATACGTCAAGCGTTTGTCGCGGTTTGCAAAAGTGGAAATCCGTGAAATAGCCGAAGGCGCAAGTTTGCAAGCGGAGGGTGTAGAAATTTTGCGCGCGTGTAAAGGGTATACGGTGGCGCTTGCCGTGGAAGGGGAAAAGCTTTCCAGTGAAGCGCTTGCGGCTAAGATTCAAAAATGTACGGACGCGGGCAAGGATATAACCTTTATCATCGGTTCGTCCTGCGGGCTTTCGGACGAAGTGAAAAAGGCGGCGGATTATAAGTTGTCCTTTTCGGATATGACGTTCCCTCACCAGCTTATGCGCGTGATTTTGTGTGAGCAAATTTATCGCGCGTTTATGATAAATAACGGCTCGACTTATCATAAATAGCGTTTACTTCGCGTATATTGTATGCGTGGATATTTATGAAGAGATTACGCGGTTCTACGAAAGAACGACGGGCGAGAAAAGAATAATAGGGAAAAGTGTTTTGCATCGAAAAATATACGCCGTGAAAGTGGGACGGGGTAGACCTGTGGGGTTGGTGCAATACGCCTTGCACGGCAGAGAATTCGTTACGGCGCGGCTTGCGCCCGTACATTATTACGCGGGTGTAAAGACGGGCAGTTTGTGGATTATTCCGCTTATGAACCCCGACGGAGCGCTGTTATCGGAAACGGGGCTTTCGTCCGTGAAAAGTAAAAACGTGCAAAAGCGGTTGCTTGCGCTCAATAACGGAAAGGAAGATTTTTCGCTTTGGAAAGCGAACGCGCGCGGGGTGGATTTGAACGTCAATTTCCCCGCCGAATGGGGCAAGGGCGCGTCCAACGTGTTTTCGCCCGCGCCCGAAAATTACGTGGGTAAAAAACCATTTTCCGAACCCGAAACGTTGGCGCTTAAACGCTTTACCGAAAAAATTCAACCCGATTACACGGTGAGTTATCACACGAAAGGGGAAGAAATTTACTGGTATTTTTATCAACCGATCGGCGCGTGTATGCGCGATAAACGGTTGGCGCAGGCGTTGTCCCGTTCGACGGGGTATGCGTTGGCGCACGCAAAGGGCAGCGCGGGCGGATATAAGGACTGGTGTATACAAGCGTTGCATATTCCGTCGTTTACGGTGGAGGCGGGCGCGGACGAATTTACACACCCGCTAAAAGAGGACGGATTGAAAAATATTATCGAGCGCAACCGTTTGGCAATATACGATTTATCTAGCCAAAAAGACGCTTTTGAGACGGGTTCGGATAATATCGTCTTGGCTAAGGAATACGAACAGATATGAAACTTACACGGGAAGAAAAATTTATGCGCGCCGCGCTCAAAGCGGCGAAACGTGGTTTTGCCGAGGGCGAAGTGCCTATCGGTGCGGTGGTCGTGTACCAAGACAAGGTGATATCTCGCGGATACAACCGACGTACGAAATGGCAGCTTGCGACGGCGCACGCGGAAATGCTCGCTATTGACAAAGCGTGCAAGAAATTCCGTTCTTGGCGGTTGCCCGAGGGTTCGGAACTGTACGTTACGTTAGAGCCGTGTCCTATGTGCATGGGTGCGTGCTTGAACGCGCGTGTGGACAAGGTATATTTCGGCGCGTACGAACAAAAAGGGCGTTCGTTGACAGCGGCAATAGCGGATGCAAACCTTTTGAACCATAAAACGGAAGTGGTGGGGGGAGTGCTGCAAGAGGAGTGTTCGGGCATTTTGACGGCGTTTTTCTCGTCTATGCGGCAAAAGCAAAAAGAAGAAAAGGCGTTAAAAACGTCGGAAGAAAATTTTTCAAGCAAGGAAATTTAAAAATGCCCGTCGATTTTCTTGACTTAAAGAAAGAAAAAAGGTATTATAATATAGGCTATAAAATTAGCCGTTAAAATACGTAGGAATAAACCGACCGCGTATTGTGGAAAAACGTAGGCGGCGGAAAAAATATAAAGGCAGGTTACATATGATAACACACGGCAACGAGATCAAGTTGTTCTCCGGTAACTCCAACCGCTCTTTGGCGGAAGCAATCGCGAAAAAGCTCAATACCGAGCTTGGCGAAATCGAAGTAGACACGTTTTCCGACGGCGAAATTAACGTGCATATTGCGGAAACGGTACGTGGTAGAGATTTGTTTATAATCCAATCCACATCCTCGCCCGTCAACGATAACTTGATGGAACTTCTCATCATGATCGACGCGGCGAAACGTGCTTCGGCAGGCAGAATTACGGCGGTAATTCCCTATTTTGGTTATGCGCGTCAAGACAGAAAAGCGCGCTCGCGTGATCCTATCACGGCGAAACTCGTAGCAAATCTGATTACGGCGGCGGGCGCAGACCGCGTTTTGACGATGGATTTGCACGCGGATCAAATCCAAGGTTTCTTCGATATTCCCGTGGATAATCTGCTCGGCGGACCTACCCTGTATAACTACTTTGCAAAACAAAACAATATCGACGTCGTCGTTGCTCCCGATTTGGGTAGCGTAAAGCGTTCGAGAAAGGTTGCTGAAAAATTCGGCGTGCCCCTTGCTATTATCGATAAACGCCGTCCTAAGGCGAATGTCATGGAAGTTATGAGTATTATCGGCGACGTAAAGGGTAAGAGATGTCTTATGATCGACGATATGATCGATACGGCGGGTACGCTTTGCCAAGGCGCGCAAGCGATTAAAGACGCGGGCGCAACGGAAATTTACGCGGGTTGTACGCACTCGGTGCTCAGCGGTCCTGCAATCGAAAGATTGAAGAACTCCGCGATTACCAAGCTCGTTATGCTCAACACCGTTCAGCTTCCCGATGAAAAGAAAATCGACAAGTTTGAAGTGCTTTCCGTAGCGGATATTTTCGCGGCGGCAATTGAAAACGTATACCTTGACAAACCGATGTCGAAATTGTACGACTAAGCAAAAGACAGTACAGCCGCAGCCACGATAGGCGGCGGCTGTTATTTTATCAAAAGGAAAAAGATATGTATTTAATCGTAGGTCTTGGAAATCCCGAAACGAAATACGAAAAAACCTTTCATAACATGGGCTTTATCGCGGTAGGCGATACGGCGGAGGTTTTGGGCGTAAAATTCAAGAAAAAGGAATGTGAGGCGTCCGTAGCCGAAGCGTTTATCGGTGGGGAAAAGGTGATTATTGCCCGCCCGCTTACCTATATGAACAATTCGGGTAGAGCGGTGAAACAGCTGATGTCGAAATACAAAATAGCCCCCGAAAATTTAATCGTGATTTACGACGATTACGATTTACCCAAAGGGAAAGTGCGCATCCGCGCAAGCGGTAGCGCCGGCACGCATAACGGTATGCGTAGCATTATCGGCGAAACGGGTTTGACGAATTTTGCGCGTATCCGTATCGGTATTCGCGACGAAGAAGTGAATATACCCATTATCAATTACGTGCTTTCGGATATTAAGAAGGACGACTATGAACTATTTGCAGACGCTTGTAGAAAAGCGGGTGAAGCGGCGGCGGATTTCGCGCGCGGCTTGGATATTGAAAAGGTGATGTGTAAATACAACGCATGAAACGCAATTTCTTCACGTTCGACAATTTAGGAGGGGAATATCCCCGTTTGGGACAAGAACTCCGCCGCGGCACGCCCACGGCGGTTTTCGGCGTTTCCGACAGTCTGAAATATTTGCTTGCGGGGCTTATCGAAACGCCCGTTTTATACGTCGTTTCCGACGGCGTTGCCGCTAAACGCGT
Organism: Clostridiales bacterium; assembly: GCA_015055545.1. Classification (GTDB taxonomy): domain Bacteria; phylum Bacillota; class Clostridia; order Christensenellales; family Borkfalkiaceae; genus Scatosoma. The sequence goes on along the minus strand of SVHY01000008.1, from coordinate 13,823 downwards.
AGCGGATAATATCGCCGCATTGTCGGGAAAAAAAGTGGAAGTGCTTTCAGCCAAAGACGAAGTACTACTCTATCGCAAAGCCCTTTCCAAAGACGCGCTGTATCGGCGGTTAAACGGCGTGCACGCTTTGCAAACGGGCGCGGATATCGTTGTAGCAGAACTGGACGCGCTTTTGCAAGTATTCCCTAAAAACTTACCCTGTATCACTTTTCGAGAGGGGGAAGATTTTGATTTTGCAAATTTGAGCTTGCAATTAACCCAAATGGGTTACACGCGCGCTTTTGAGGTGGAAAGCAAGGGCGCGTTCGCGCTCCGCGGCGATATACTGGATATATATCCCGTCAATGCGGAAAACCCCGTACGAGTGGATTTTTTCGGGGATACGGTGGAAAAGATTAAACCGTACGATTTTACAACGGGGGATCGGTTAAACAGCGTAGCGGAAATAAAGATTTTGTCGGCTACGGACGTTATCGTTTCGGACGATGAAAAGGAGAATTTGCGTTCGGTTTTGGAAAAGGAAAGCCGCGCCTTTCAAACGTCGGAATCGTATACGCGCGCGCAAGCGATTAAGGACGAACTGATTGCGGAAGATTTTCAAAGCTCGTTCGTATTACCGCTTTTGAAGAATACGACGGATATATTTTCGATTTTGCCCGAAAATGCGGTGGTGGTTTTTGACGAGGGGAAATCGCTTTGGGATAAATGCAACGCGCTCTATAAAGAACACGAAGAACGGTTTCACCGTTTACAAGCGGGTGGCGAAGCGTTTTCGTTTACGATGGAACAGTATATCCCGCGCCAAAAGCTTTTGGACGGGATAATGAACGTGCGGCGGCTTGCGTTGCAAACGTTTACGGGCAATCCGTTTTTCTTTGAACCGCTTTCGATTTTCAATTTCTCGGCAACGCCCGTTTCTAAATACTTGAACGGTTTTCCCGCGCTCTTGACGGACGTAAAGAACTGGTTGCGCGGCGGATATCGCGTGATTTTATGTTGCGGCGACGAACCGCGTGCCGTGAAAATGAGTGAGAATTTCGCGTCGGAATACGTATCTACGGTCAAACTTTCGGAGAACTTGGAAACGCTCAAAGGCGTATGCGTGACGCAGGCGAAAGTAGATAAAGGGTTGGTGTTGCACGATTGTAAAACCGCTATTATCGGCACGGGCGATTTGTACACGAAAGCACCTGATAATCGTCGTATCAGAAGAAAACGCGGCGAGATGTTTTCCGCGCCCGAAGTGGGCGATTTCGTCGTACACGAAACGCACGGGATAGGTAAGGTCGTCGGGACGAAAAAGATTGAAACGACAGACGGAACGAAAGAATATATCGCGCTTTCGTACAAGGACGGGGATATGCTGTACGTGCCCGCCGAATGTATGGACGTGCTCTCTAAATACGTCGGGGATAATAACCCTACGTTAAGTAGGATAGGCGGCGCGGATTTCGAACGCGTAAAAGCGCGCGTGAAAGCGTCGCTCAAAAAGCTTGCGTTCGATTTGAAAAAACTGTACGCCGAGCGCGCGGAGAACCGCGGTTTTGCGTTCCCCGAAAACGAAATTTTCATGCAGGAATTTGAAGAATCGTTCGCGCACGAGCTCACGCCCGACCAAGCCGCGTCCGTTGCGGAAATTAAAGCGGATATGTGCAGTGAAAAGGTGATGGATCGATTGCTTTGCGGCGACGTGGGTTTTGGGAAAACGGAAGTTGCGTTCAGTGCGGTGTATTTGTGCGTTTTAGGCGGTAAACAAGCCGCGATTATGTGCCCGAGTACCGTGCTTTGTAAACAGCATTTCAATACGGCGCAGGCGCGGTTTGCAGAGTTCGGTTTGCATATAGCCGCGCTCAATCGGTTTAATACGCCCAAGGAAACGGCGAAGATTTTGGAGGGGTTGGAAAAGGGTACGATTGATTTGGTAATCGGTACGCACCGTATGCTATCCTCCGACGTGAAGTTTAAAAATCTTGGACTACTCGTTTTGGACGAAGAACAACGCTTTGGCGTAGAGCATAAGGAACGGATTAAGCATTTGCGGAAGGATATCGATTGCTTGACGATGACGGCGACTCCCATTCCTCGAACGTTGCATATGTCCCTTTCGGGGATTCGGGATATATCCACCATTCACACGCCGCCCACCGAACGTTTGCCCGTGCAGACGTACGTCGTGGAAGAAACGGAAACGCTTATTCGCGACGCGTGTATCCGTGAACTTTCGCGCGGGGGACAGGTGTTTATTCTGTATAATAAGGTGGAAAGCATTTTCACGTTCGCGGCGACGGTTAAGCGTATTCTACCCGAAGCGCGCGTAAGCGTTGCGCACGGGCGCATGGATAAGGCTACGCTCGAAAACGCCGTACTCGATTTTTACGGCGGGCAATCGGATATTCTCGTTACTACGACGATTATTGAAAACGGGGTGGATTTGCCAAACGCAAATACCATTATTGTAATCGACAGCGACCGCTTGGGGATATCGCAACTGTATCAGCTCAAAGGCAGAGTGGGGCGTTCGTCGCGGCTTGCGCATGCGTATTTCACGTACAAAGCCGAACGCGTGATGACGGACAACGCCGCCGCGCGCTTAAAAGCGATTATGGAATTTACCGAGCTGGGTTCGGGTTATAAACTTGCTATGCGCGATTTGGAAATTCGCGGCGCGGGCAACGTGTTAGGCGCGGAACAGCACGGGCATATGGATAAAGTCGGTTACGAACTGTACGCCAAACTTTTGAAAGAAGAATTGACGGGCGAGAGCAGTCAATCGCCCGAGCTGGATATTCGCGTGAACGCGTATATTTCCGAAAAATACATCGAATCGTCGGCAGGACGGTTGGATTCGTATAAGCAAATAGCCGAAATTTCCACGATAGCCGATTATAAACGGGTGTATACGTCCTTGCAGGACACCTACGGACAGCTACCGCGGGCGGTGGAGAATTTAATGGTGATTGCCGTTTTAAAAAGTTATGCGGCGAAATGGGGCGTGAAAAAAATTACCGTTGGCGGCGGCGTAGGCGCGTTGGAATTCCCGTCGCTGGAAAGTTTGGGCGATAAACGTATACAGGCGGCAATGGATAAATACGCGGACGGGATTCGGCTGAATATGGCGGAAGCACCCGTGATAGAGTTTTACAAATGCCGCGATTCTGCCGATTTAATGGCGCAAATGACGAAATTTTTGAAATTTGCGCGAACTTTCACAAGTTTATAACGGAAAAACGATTGCACTTTATCAAAAAATAGGTTATAATATAGATTGACGGCGTATCATAGTACGGGCGCGCACGCGTTTTCGGCTACGTCGTATTACGAAATCGGAGCGATTTTATGAACAAGAAAAGTATGTTAAAAAAGACGGCGGCGTTATTGCTTGCTTTGGGACTGACGATAGGCGCAACGGGTTGCGACTTTCTCGTTACGGACAGTCAGGAAGATTTAAAGCAAATCGTGGCGACGGTGGATATTTCTTCGGAGATGTCGGACGACGAAACGATGAAAGCGTACGCGGACGGTATGGAGCTTTTGATTGATAAAGGCGGCTTGTCTACGGAAATTCCTAAACGTGATTTGATCGCGTATTTCTTGAACGCGGGGTATATGTACGTGCAAAGCTACGGCTATACCTATGAAGACACGTTTAATATGCTCATGGACGGGCTTGTGGAAAACAAATTGCTTACGCAATACGCGGTGGCGTATTATTTGAGCAAGGGCGTTTCGGCGCAAGACTGTATCAATTACGTGAACGAGAAAACGGCGGCGGCTACGGGTGCGGAAAAGACGCTTTTACAAAACAACCCCGAAGTGTTGACGATGGAATATTTCTTAACTGAGGGCAATAAAGCGGACAAACGCGCGGAATACGACGAGGCCGTGTATAACATGATGAAATCCATCAACGATTCGTTGGATTCGTCCGAACGTAATTACGTAACGGCGCAACCTGCGGACGACCATTCGCACGACGAAACGCGCACCACGCCTACCAACGTAAATACGAAGATTACCGATTATATCCCCACGAAAGATAACGGCGATATCAATTACGGCATTTATACGGGTAGAAATACGCTGGCATCTTGCGGCGTTTACGAAGCAATCGACGGCTCGACGGCAACTTCCAGAAAGAAAGCGTACAACGCGTTCCTTTCCAATTTGCAAGGCTACGGCTTGATTAAGGAAGGGGAAGATACGTCGGATATTACCAAGCTCGATTATTATTACATGGAACTTGCCTCCACGCTTGGACAAGCGCTTGTTACCAAGTTCGGTGAAGATTTGAAAGAAGACGCGATTGCGGCGCTTACCGAGGAATACGTACAAAAGCAGTACGATAAAATTTACGAAGCGCAAGAATATTCGTATAAAAACGGTACGGCAGCGTTTGAAACGGCGATTGACGGCGTTTCCGACGATTCGTTCGTGCTTTACGGTAAAGAAGGTTACGGGTTCGTATACAATATTTTGTTGCCCTTCTCGGCAAGCCAAGAACAAGCGTATTCTGCGGCAAAGAATAAGGGCTTGACCCAAGACGAAATTTACGACGTTCGTAAGGGTTTGTTGACTGATTTGCAAGCAAAAGATTTGCGTTCGGCTTGGTTCTGCGACGATACCGAAGCGGACGACCACTACGCGTACGAAAAGGACGGCAAGTACTATTTCTTCAATAATAACTTGAATAAAGCGGACGAATACGAATCGCTTAAACATTATGCGGGCAACTACGCGTATAACGGTAAAGCGGAACTGAAAGACGGCGAATGGGAATTTGAACCTACCATGGTGGATATCGACGCGTTTATGACGACGTTTGAAACGTACGTAGGTCAAGTGAGCGGTTGTGAAGTGAAACCGTATAACGATACGAATTACACGAACGGCAAATATAATTCCTATGCGGATTCCAACTATAAAGATGCGAACGGCGTGTACGATTATTCCAACTTCGTATACTATGCAGGTAAAGTAGAGCTTGGCGACGTGAAAGCGGCTGAATTCTTCTATGAAGAAAGCAAATCGTATAAAGCGCTTTCGGCGGTGAATGAACTCATGTTCGCGTACAGCACGGATACGGGTTGCTTGAACAGCTACATGGGTTATGCGGTATCTCCGTATAAGACGGACTTCGTGCCCGAATTTGAATACGCGGCGCAAATGGCGGTTCGCGGCGGCGTGGGTACGTACGTGGTAGCGCCCTCCGATTACGGTTGGCATATCATCTACTGCTCGTTCGTCTACGACGGCGGCGACGTGTACGGTGGTTATAACGACGCGGAAAAGGAAACGGAAGGCACGTTCTCCAACCTGTTCTACGAATCGCTTAAATCCACGACGGCAAGCACGTACGTAAGCGAAGCGCAAACGAAAGTGCTCAACGGTTATAAGGACGCGGCAACCTATCATAAAGACGCGTACCAAGACTTGCTCGACTTGGACGAAGAATAAACGAAAAACGCAAGCCCCGACCAAGCAAGGTCGGGGCTTTATACGGGAAATAGAACATGAGTAGAATTAAATTATCCGAACATTTCAATTACGGTCGGCTAATGCGTTTCGTGTTGCCGTCCATTATTATGATGGTATTCGTTTCCGTGTACGGTATCGTAGACGGCTTTTTCGTGTCCAACTTCGTGGGTGAAATCCCGTTTGCCGCGCTCAATTTAATTTTTCCGATGATTATGATTTTAGGCTCGGTTGGGTTTATGCTCGGTACGGGCGGAAACGCGGTAGTGGCAAAAGCGTTGGGTGAGGGGAACACGGAAAAGGCGAATAAAATATTTTCCATGCTCGTGTATACGACGCTCGTGGTCGGCGCGTTGTTGGCGGCGGTGGGGATTGCCTTTGCCCGTCCCGTAGCTAAACTGTTTGCAAAAAGTGAAACGACGATGTCGGCGGCGGAAAAAGCGGAACTTATCGAACATTGCGTGCAGTACGCGCGCGTGATTTTGGCGGTGTTGCCTGCGTTTATGCTCCAAAACGCATTCCAAGGCTTTTTCGTGACGGCGGAAAAACCGCGCCTTGGGTTGTACGTTACCGTTGCGGCGGGGTGCACGAACATGCTACTCGATGCGTTATTCGTGGCGGTTTTCAAATGGGGTTTAGTAGGCGCGGCGGCGGCAACGGCGCTCAGTCAATGCGTTGGCGGGGTGTTGCCTTTGCTGTACTTTGCAAGAAAAAACGACAGCCTGCTTAGACTGGGTAAAACGCGGTTTAACGGTGGGGAACTGATCAGGGTTTGCGTGAACGGCTCGTCCGAGCTTATGACGAATATATCTTTGTCGCTTATTGCCATTTTGTACAACGCGCAATTGATGGATTTGGTGGGATACATCGGCGTTTCAGCGTACGGGATTATTCAATACATCGGCTTTATCTTTATTGCCGTGTTCTTGGGGTATTCGATTGGCGTTGCGCCGATTGTCGGGTATCATTACGGTGCGCAAAACGATAGCGTACTTCGCAATATCTTTAAAAAGAGTATACTCATTACCCTTACGCTGGGTATCGTTATGACGCTCATTGCCGTTTTGTTTGCAAGACCTTTTTCCGCTATTTTCACGGGCGGCAATCAAGCACTGCTCGATTTGACGGCGCGGGGTATGCGTATCAACGCGTTCGGGTTCTTGCTCTGTGGGTTTAATATCTTCGGTTCGGCGTTTTTTACGGCACTCGGTTGCGGGGGCGTATCGCTCTTGATTTCCTTTTCAAGAACGCTCGTGTTCCAAGCGTTTAGCGTTCTCGTGTTGCCTAAACTTTTCGGATTAGGAATAGACGGGATTTGGGGCGCGGTCATTTTAGCGGAAGGACTTTCGCTTATTTTAACGCTGGCTATGTTCGTGATACGAAAGCATAAATATCATTATATATAAAAAGAAACAGGTGTGAAATGCACCTGTTTTTATAATCAAATGAAATCCGCCTGTGCCGCACCTCGGCAAAAAGATGAACCCAGCTTTTGCTAGGTGGGTGCTGCATCTTGACGCATCGGACTTTCCGAAAATCAGACCTTGCCTATCGCCACGAATAACCTGCTCCCGATTTCATACTGTGGATTCCGTTTTATGCCGAACTCCGTACACCGCAGATTTGTAATCTATATTATACACGCCCAAGCCGCGTTTGTCAATCGTTGGACGGCGTATTCAGATTTTTTAAAAAGGAAAAAATTTCCCGCTCGAAATTTAAGCCGTACCGTTTATCCGTAACTTCCGCGGCTGAACGGCGAATAGCGGCGGTGGTGAAATCGGCGGCAAGCTTTATCGCAGTTCGTTCGTCCTTACCGCGTGCAAGCGCGCCTACGAACGACGAGGCGAACACGTCGCCCGCACCGCAGAAAAATCCGTCGATATTTTCGGAAGAATACTTTTCTTCTTTGCCGTCCTTTAAAAGATAGTGTACGGCAATCCCGTCCTTTTCCAAATGCCCCGTTACGATGGGGCGGGGGCAAATATCTTTCAAGCTTTGCAAAACAGACGAAATATCGTAATCGTGATAGGGCGCGCCCGCAAGCAAACAAGCTTCGGTTGCGTTGGGCAGGATATAATCGGCTTGGCGACAAAGCTCACGCATTTTTTTAACGTATTCGTCCGTAAAGCCTGCGTATAATTTTCCGCTGTCGCCCATCACGGGATCGACGATAAATAAACCGTCTTTTTTTAGGAATTCACGCGTGATAACGGCTACCGTTTCGATTTGTTCTATGTTCCCCAAATACCCGCTGTAAATAACGTCGAAGCGTTCGCCAAGGCTACGCCAATGTTTTAAAATACCGTGGATATCGTCCGTCAAATCGCGGAAGAAATAATTTTCAAACCCGCCCGTGTGCGTAGAGAGCAGGGCGGTAGGTAAAACGTCGCAGGTTACGCCGCAGGCGGAGATAATGGGTAAGCTCACCGAAAGAGAGCATTTTCCGATACAAGATACGTCGTTAATAGCAAGTACGCGCATGGTTTTCTTTTCCCTTCTTAAAAAACTTTGCTAAATCTATTATAAATTTCTTGCTTTTTTTTGTCAAACATATTAAAATAGAAAAGTAAAAAAATATATCCAAAGAGGTGGTATTATGTCCATAAACGGTGAAATTAAAACGAATACGGTGGCGTATGCCGATTTTGAAAAATACGAAAACCAAATCGTAACCATTAAAGGTACGATTCACAATATCCGCATGATGTCCGATTTTGCGTTCGTGATCGTGCGTACGGCGCGCGAAACCATTCAATGCGTGTACGCGGAAAGTTTTTCCGATTACCGCATGAGCGACGACGTGAAAGAAGAGTGCGCGGCGAAAATTACGGGTAAAATCGTAGCAGGTGAAACGAAAGACGGGGGTAAACGCTACGAATTGCAGATTCATAATATTGAGCTTTTGTCCCACCCTGCGGATATCCCGCCCGTCGTTATTACGAAAAAGCAAGTCAACTGCGATTTGTCTACCAACCTTGACTACCGTCCCGTAACCTTGCGTAATCCCAAGGAACGCGCGATTTTTAAATTGCAAGAAGGTATTGCGCGCGGGTTTAGAGAATTTTTATCCTCGCAAGGCTTTACGGAAATCCGTTCCCCGAAAATCAACTTTGCGGGCGCGGAAGGGGGTACGAACGTATTCAAACTCGATTATTTCGGCAAACAGGTTTATCTTGCGCAATCGCCGCAGCTTTATAAACAAGCGCTCGTGGCGGTATACGAACGCGTATTTGAAATCGCGCCCGTATTCCGCGCAGAACACCACGATACTAGCCGTCATTTGAACGAATATATTTCCATGGACTTTGAAATGGGCTTTATTGAAAGCTATGAAGACATTATGAACATGGAAACGGGTGCGCTCAAATATATCATGAACCTGTTAAAAACGGAATACAAAAACGAAGTGGATTTGCTCCGCGTGGATATCCCTGAAATTACGGAAATTCCGACCATGAAATTCATGGACGCGAAAGAGCTTTTGATGAAGAAATTCAAGTATAAGCCCAGCGATATGAAAGACTTTGATCCCGAAGAAGAACAGCTGCTCGGCAAATACGCGAAAAAGGAACTGGGTTCGGATTTCATTTTCATCACGCATTACCCGTCCAAAAAACGTCCGTTCTATACGATGGACGACCCCGAAGACCCCGAATACACGCTCTCTTTCGACTTGTTGTTTAGGGGCTTGGAAATCACGTCGGGCGGTCAGCGTGTACACGATTACAACGAGCAAGTGGAAAAAATGCAAAAACTCGGCATGAACCCCGAAGAATTTGCAACGTATCTCATGCTCCATAAATACGGCGCGCCTCCGCACGGCGGTTTGGGTATCGGGTTGGAACGCTTGACGATGCACTTGCTCGGCGCAAAGAACGTGCGCGAGGCTACCATGTTCCCCCGCGATATTAACAGAGTTTCGCCCTAACAGGAGTAAAAAACATGTGGAACGGTAAGAAAAAAGCGGTTACGTTTAGCTTTGACGACGGCGTAGTACAGGATATTAGAACGATTGAAATTTTAAACAAGTACGGTTTGAAAGCGACGTTTAATCTCAATTCGGGATATTTCGGTTGCGTAGGCGCGGAAGATAATTGGGGTGCAAGACACGATAAAGTGCTCGCATCCAGAGTGAAAGAAATTTATCAAGGTCATGAAATCGCCGTGCATACGCTCACGCATCCGAATTTGACGACCCTCGACGAAGAAACGATTATCCGCCAAGTGGAATTAGATAGAAAAGCGTTGGAAGAGCTTTGCGGTTACGAGATTATCGGTATGGCGTATCCTTGCGGCGGCGTGAACAACGACGACCGCGTAGCGGAAATTATCCGCAAAAACACGCCCATTCGGTATTCGCGTACGATTACGTCTACGCACAATTTCGATTTGCAGGAAAATTTGTTGCGCTTTAATCCTACCGTATATTATATGGAAAAGGAAAAGACGCAAACGCTCATAGACGAATTTTTAGCGAAAGATACGGACGAGCCGCAATTGTTCTATTTCTGGGGGCATACCTACGAGTTTGACAGAACGGGCAATTCGTGGGAAGAATTTGAAAATATCTGTAAAAAGCTTGCAGGGCACGCCGATATTTTCTACGGTACAAATAAAGAAGTTTTGTTATAAGCGCGGAAATTCGCTTTACAAAACCCGAAAAAAGTTGTATAATATACGAAACTGAATATAAAGGCGTTAAAAAAGGACAACGCTTTTACGTCAAACCGCACAGAGAAATTCCGCTTTGGTGAAAGGAAGAAGGGGCGCGTAAAAGATATCACCTTATCAGCTGACTTGCTGAAAATAAGAGTAAGCGAGTACGGGTTCGCGACCCGTTATCCTACGCGACGAATGATGGTTCGGTGGTTTGAAACAAACAGCGAAAAGCTATTGTGTTTTCCGAAACGCAATAGCTTTATTTTTCTAAAAAGGAGAATTTTTATGTCCATGTACAAGAAAGTAGACACGTCTTTGAACTTTGTCGAAAGGGAAAAGAAAATCGTCGAATACTGGAACGAAAACAAAATTTTTGAACAGAGTATGCAAGCGACGGAAGGGAACGAAGAGTTTTCTTTCTACGACGGTCCGCCTACGGCGAACGGGAAACCGCATATCGGGCATATCTTAACGCGCGTTATGAAAGATATCGTGCCCCGTTATCAAACGATGAAAGGCAAGCACGTTTTAAGAAAAGCGGGCTGGGATACGCACGGATTACCCGTCGAACTCGAAGTAGAGAAAAAACTCGGTTTGGAAAGCAAGACGGGTATTGAAAGCTACGGGATAGAGCCGTTTATCAAGCAGTGTAAACAATCCGTTTGGCAATATACCAACGAATGGAAGAATATGTCCGATCGCGTTGGGTATTGGTGCGATATGGACAATCCGTACGTTACCTATCACGACGATTATATCGAATCGGAATGGTGGGCGCTTAAGGAAATACACAAAAAGGGTTTGCTGTATAAAGGTCATAAAATCGTGCCCTATTGCCCCCGTTGCGGCACGGCGCTTTCGTCGCACGAAGTAGCACAAGGGTATAAAGACGTTAAGCAAACGACGGCGTTCGTGAAATTCAAGGTCAAAGGCGAAGAAAATACGTTCATCTTGGCTTGGACGACCACGCCTTGGACGCTCCCGTCCAACGTCGCGCTTTGTATGCATCCCGAATACGATTACGTGGAAGTGCAAATGCAAGAAAGCGGTGAAAAGTATATCCTTGCCGCGGGCTTGCTTAAATCGGTGCTTGGTGAAGAGGGGTACGACGTGCTCTCGACGAAAAAGGGTACGGATTACGAATACACCGAATACGAACCGCTGTATCCGTTCGGTAAAGAAATTTTCAAGTACCGCGAAAAAGCGCATTACGTTACCTGCGATACGTACGTCACGCTTTCCGACGGTACGGGTGTCGTGCATATCGCGCCCGCGTTTGGTGAAGACGACTATAAGGTGGGTAAACGTTATAATTTGCCCGTCGTGCAACTGATTAACGAAGAGGGTAAATTCCCTGCGGGCTGCGGCGAGTTGACGGGTATGGGCGCACAGGCAGCGGATAACACCGTTTTAAAGGATTTGAAAGCAAGAGCATTGCTTTTGAAGCCCATGGAAATTACGCACAGTTATCCGTTCTGTTGGCGTTGCGATACACCGCTTATCTATTACGCAAGATCCAGCTGGTTTATCAAAGTTACGGCGATTAAGGATAGATTGATTGCGGCAAACCGTTCGGTGAACTGGATGCCCGACACCATTAAAGAAGGGCGTATGGGCAACTTCCTTGAAAACGTAATCGACTGGGGGCTTTCGCGCGATAGATATTGGGGTACGCCGTTGCCCGTTTGGGTATGTCCCGATTGCGGCGAAATCGAAGTCATCGGTTCGCGCGCGGAGCTCGTCGAAAAATGCGGCGCGGCGAAAGATATCGAATTGCACCGCCCGTATTTGGACGATTTGACTTGCAAGTGTGCAAAGTGCGGTGGAAACATGAAACGTACGCCTGAAGTTATCGACTGTTGGTTCGATTCGGGTTCGATGCCGTTCGCACAATATCATTATCCGTTTGAAAACAAAGATTTGTTCCATCAAACGTTCCCCGCGGATTTCATTTCCGAAGCGGTGGACCAAACGCGCGGCTGGTTCTATACCTTGCTCGTAATTTCTACGTTGTTGTTCGATAAAGCTCCTTTCAAGAACTGTATCGTTTTGGGACACGTCAACGACAAGAACGGCGTAAAAATGAGTAAGCACAAGGGCAACGTCGTCGATCCTTGGACGGTTTTGGATAAGCAAGGGGCTGACGCGGTGCGTTGGTATTTCTATACGTCGTCCGCGCCTTGGCTGCCCTCCCGTTTCTATCCCGAAGCGGTGAGCGAAGCGCAAAGAAAATATATGGGTACGCTTTGGAACACGTACGCGTTCTTCTGTTTATACGCCGATATCGACGGCTACGACCCGTCCAAGTACGACATTACGAAATGTAAACTTTCGCTCATGGATAAATGGATTTTATCCAAGCTGAATACACTCGTGGATAACGTTGATAAGAACTTGAACGTATATAATATTACGGACAGCGCGCGCGCGTTGCAGGATTTCTCGGATATCCTTTCCAACTGGTACGTGCGCCGCGGTAGAGAACGTTATTGGGGTAGCGAAATGACGGACGATAAGGCGGCGGCTTATACCACGCTTTGGCACGTGCTCGTGACGTTTGCGAAACTCACAGCGCCGTATACGCCGTTTATCGCGGAAGAAATGTATCTCAATCTCGTGCCCGCGTTCTTTAAAGACGCGCCTAAGTCTGTACATCTTTGCGATTTCCCCGTATGCGATAAAACAATTGTAGATACGGAACTGGAAAAGGGCATGGATACTGTTCTTGATATCGTCAATCTTGGTAGAGCGGCGAGAAATGCAGGGAATGTGAAAAACCGTCAACCGCTTTCAGAAATGTACGTCGTGACGGCGCGCGATAACGGCTTGAACGACGGTTTGAAAGCAATCGCGCTGGACGAATTGAATATTAAGGAATACAAATCCGCGGACGACGCGAACGAATTTATTTCTTATAAACTGAAACCGCAATTAAAAACGCTTGGTCCGAAGTACGGTAAAAAGCTTGGCGCGATTTCCGCGTTCTTGGCTACGTGCGATGCGAAAAAAGTCGTGGATAGCGTGCGTGGTGGCGGTGAGTACGTCATGGATACGGATAGCGAAGTCGTGTTAAAGGAAGAAGATTTGCAAATCTTCACCGAAAGCAAGGCAGGGTTCATTTCCGCAAGCGACAACGGCGTGACGGTTGCGCTCAATACCGCGCTTACGGAAGAACTGATTATCGAAGGCGTCGAACGTGAACTCGTTTCCAAGGTGCAAACCATGAGAAAGGAAGCGGATTTCCAAATCACTGACCGTATCTCTATATATTATATAGCGGACGGGCGCGTGAAGAGCGTTTTGGAAACGGGCGCATTCAAGGATGACGTTTTGGCTCTTTCCGTAACCGAGGGTAAAGCGGACGGTTATACCAAGGAAGTGGATATCAACGGCGAAAAGGTCACGCTTACTTTGGTGAAAGCGTAAAAATCGGACTTTTTACAAAAATTTTCAAATTTTTCCAAAAAAATTAAAAAAGTGCGAAAAAACAGTTGACAATAATAAAACAAAGTGATAATATAGACAAGCTGTCTGCGGAAAAGCGGTGAAATCGGCGTCAACGAAAAACTTTTTAAAAAAAGTTAAAAAAATTTTTAAAAACATTGAAAAAACAGTTGACAAAGGTAAAAGGTTTGTGGTATGATATACAAGCTGTCGCCGCGAGGGGATGGCAAAGCGAGGCTGAAGCC
>SVHY01000054.1 GCA_015055545.1 Clostridiales bacterium | reverse complement strand
CTTTTCGTCCTTTAATTTGTATGATATAACGGCAAGGCTGTATCGAGACGGGGTATTAAAGGACGAAAAGAAATTCCGTTTTGGTGTCCGAAAAATAGAACTGGAAAGAACTTCGACGATTACTGCGGACGGAGGAAAATTCGGGTTTAAGGTGAATGGTGTGCCTGTGTTTGTTTTAGGGACGAATTTTGTACCCTTATCGCCCTATCATAGTGAGGATAAAAGCCGTTATCAAAGAGCGTTAGAAATGGTCGAAGATATCGGTTGTAATACAATACGGTGTTGGGGTGGCGGTGTTTACGAAGATCACGAGTTCTTTGATTATTGCGACGAAAAGGGAATTTTGGTTTGGCAAGATTTTATGATGGGGTGCGCTATTTATCCGCATGACGAACGATTCAAAAAGGCTTTGGAAGAAGAAGCGACTTCTATCGTTAAGAAATTGAGAAATCATCCATCAATTGCAATTTGGTCGGGGGATAATGAATGCGATTTGTTCTATACGTATGATGATACGGGATATGGAAGAAATCCAAATCGCAATTTATTGACGAGAGAAATTTTATCGAATGTGGTATTTCAAAACGATCACGTGAGACCTTATTTACCATCATCTCCTTTTGTGGACGATTATGCCTTTGCTCATAAAGAGCCGTTGTCAGAAGAACATTTGTGGGGTCCACGCGATTATTTTAAAGGAGAGTATTATCGTACTGCGCCATCTGCGTTTGCCTCGGAAATAGGCTACCATGGTTGTCCTTTTGTAAAATCGTTGAAGAAATTTATATCGTCTGAAAAGCTGTCGCCTATATTTGATGAAAATGGTGTGGCGAATGTGGACTGGTTGACGCACGCGACATGTATGGAACCCAAAGAAGGCGCACCATACAGCTATCGCATAGGACTTATGGCGGAACAAGTGAAAACATTGTTTGGGTTTATTCCAAATGATTTGGCGTTATTTTCTATGCTGAGCATGATATCGCAGGCAGAGGCGAAAAAATATTTTATTGAACGTTTTCGTATCAAAAAGTGGGAAAGAACAGGGATCATTTGGTGGAATTTGCTTGATGGTTGGCCGCAAATTTCGGATGCAGTAGTGGATTTCTATTTTGAGAAAAAGCTTGCTTACGATTATATCAAGCGCTCGCAGTCGGCTGTGTGTTTTATGTTTGATGAGCCTATAAACGAGACGTGGAGTGTTTACGGTGTGAATGATACTAATGAAGCATTCGACGGTGTTTGCAAAATTACGAATGTGGATAGCGGTGAAAACGTGTACGAACAGAAAGTGTTTGTTGGGCCTAACGAGAGTGTAGAAATTACAAAAATTCCTTATTCTCGTGAGCAAAAGTGTTATCACATTTCTTGGACGTCGAATGGTGGGGTTACAGGGGAAAACCATTATTATGCAAATATGCCGAATTTGAAATACGAAAAATATTTTTATGAGATGAAAAAAATTGGTTTTGTAGGCGAGCTTGAAGAAATATAAAAGGGATAGAATATGTATTGTATTGGATTAAATGCGAAGCTTGAAAATGATGCAAATGCTTGTGCGATTGCTGAGTGGCGTTTTGACGCAGGAAAGGGTACGCAGAATATGATTTTTATGACCTTTGGCACGGGACTTGGTGCAGGGTTGATTTCGGATGGGAAATTATATAGTCTTAAAAGTCTTTTGCCGATTGACTTTTTTGACTTTTACAATCGGCAATTGAAAAAATATTTAAAAGGAGAAAATTTATGAAATTGTTTCACACGACGGCAGGCTTGCCAGCAGAAGAGAAAATAGCGAAATTTTTAAAAGAACACGACTTGCAAACGCTTGCCACAGGTCGGTACGAGCTGGGGGATAATTGCTTTGTTTCGGTTAGCGAATACCAAACGAAAACGGACGGCGTGGTGGTGTATGAAGTGCATAAAGCGTATTTAGACGTGCAATTTTTAGCAGACGGCGAAGAAATGGTGTGGATAACGGAGCGTGCGCAAGCGAAGTGTACGCGCCCTTACGACGAGGTGAACGATTACGCTTTGTATGAAGGTCAAGGGGAAAAACACTATCTTGCGTCAGGGCAATTTATGGTTTTATACCCCGAAGATTTACATGCGCCTTGCCATGCGGTTGGTGCGGTAGGCACGAAAGTAAAAAAACTAGTGTTTAAAATTCTTTTAAAGAACTAAATTGTATTAAAAATGATAAGCGAACTTTGTTATAGCAATCTTTTTTTAGGTTATAGAAAACCTTTTACGAAAGTTGTATAATGAACTTGAAAACATGGAAGTAAAAAACACAGGAGAAAAGAATAAAATGAGCGCAAAGTATTACAAAGACAACAACGGAATGATATGGTTTCCGAGCGAAAACGAAGAAGAAACGATTTGGCGGTATGCAGGTAATCCGCTGTTTGATATGCCCAAAATGGACGCTTTTTGGCATATTTGCAATAGTGCGGTGGCAATGGTAAACGGTGAATATATCGGTGTGTTCCGTTGCGAAGATAAAACGGGAAAACCCGATTTGTTTTTGGGTAGAAGTAAGAACGGAGCGGAGTGGGAACTGGAAACGAAGGAAATCGTATTCTATCAAAAAGACGGCAGTCGATTTGTGTACCCGTATGCCTACGATCCGCGCTTAATTAAGATAGAAGATACGTATTACGTAGTCTTTTGTGCGGATATCGAAGGACCGTCTATTTATATCGCGCAAACCAAGGATTTCAAGCGGTTTGAAATGTTGCCTACGGGTTTTTTACCATTCAATCGCAACGGCGTTTTGTTTCCTGAAAAAATCAACGGGAAATTTGTGATGCTCTCTCGTCCTAGTGACGCGGGGAATACTCCGTTTGGGAATATTTATATTAGCGAAAGTCCCGATTTGGTGCATTGGGGAAATCATAAACTGCTTATGAAGAATTTCTATGAAAATTCCTACTGGGAACGTATCAAAATCGGCGCTGGTCCTGCACCGATTAAAACGGATGAGGGTTGGCTTTTAATCTATCATGGCGTGCAAGGTACTTGCAACGGTCTTGTGTACAGCTTTGGCGTAGCGTTGCTGGATTTGGACGACCCGTCCAAAGTAAAGTGTAGAGCGAAACGCTATTTAATGACACCTGAAAAAGATTACGAAGTGGCGGGGTTTACGTCCAACGTCATATTTCCTTGTGGTGCGCTTACCGACGAACAGGGGAGAGTAACCATTTATTACGGCGCGGCGGATACGACGATGGCAATGGCGTTTTCCACCGTGGATAAATTGTTAGCGTTTGTCAAAAAATATAGCGAATAAAAAGGGGAAAGATATGCGAGAATTGAACGTTCGGCCTTGTTTGCAAGCTGATAAAATAGAAGAATATATGCGGGCATGGCAAAAAAGAGCTCCTGATCTTTGTAAAGTGTACGAAATTGGTAAATCGGGCGGATATCCGATTATGGTTGCGGAAATGACCGATTCGTCTATTCCCGATTGTGAAAAGGAAAGGGCGATTTTAACCGCACAACATACAATGGAAATTTCGGGCGTGAATACGATTTTCAGCGTAGGGAATTACCTGTTAAGTGGCGATGCCCAAGCGCAAGAAATTTTAAGAAAGCAAAAAATTATATTATTGCCGTGTGCAAATATGTTCAGTTATGCAAAACAGGATGCGGCGTATCAGTTTAAAAACGAAGCGGGCATTGACGAGTATGCGGCGTTTAACGACGATTTGGAAGTGGACGCTGAAAAAGCACCCGCCGCTTATGCTTTAAAACAACTAATAGACAAATTTCGACCTGAGCTTTTGATAGACGCACACGGTATGTGGAATGCAGGTACGGGCTGTATGGAAGTGACGGGCGCGTACAGTTTTGCGAACTTGAATTACTGTTATGATAGAAGCTTTAACGACACGATGAATGCCGCGGCGGCAAAGGCGGGATACGCCGTCTTTTCCGAAGATGCGCAACAAAGCTTGCGAGCGATGATTCCGCTGAGTCAACAAGAAACGTATCGGGACCGTTTCCGTATGGGTGCGCCGAAAATGTTGGCGGGCGTGTATGCGTATATCAAATATCATACACTGGCAATTAATATGGAAGTAGGGATAGAAGAAAGCGGCGTTTTGCGCATAATCGAAGCGTTGCGCTTGGGCTGTCAACCGCTTTGGGCTACGCAAGACGGCGGTTATCCCGTGCAAGTAATCCGCTCGCATATATGTAGCGATAGTATTTTGTGCGGTGGTAAAAATGCGGCGGAACGCCGTCAAAGCCGTTTGGAACTTTGGAATCAATCCAGAGATATAGGGCATGCGATACTTGCACCGGAAATACACGGATTGCAAGGCTTTTTAGTATCTTTAAACACAGAAAAGGCGTTGTCGGCAATCGGGCGCGGCGGGGCGTATTCCTTGCAAGCGTTTTTCGATGGATTAGAAAAAACGGGCATGGATTTGTCGGAGGTGCGTTCTCTTTATAACAATATTGAACAGAAATGCTGGGTGGAATGTACTTGGAAAAACGACGGGAAACGCGTGCAATTATCGCATGGATTAAAAATGCGCTTGGCGTTGCCGTTTATTGATGCAGAGCCGAAAAGAGTGCTTTTGAATGGAAAAATCTTATCAAAAGGCGAATATTCTATGTTTAGAAAGGGGAATTTTACGTACGTTGAGATACAAACGTCGGATAATCCCGACGACTTGTTGCTTGCCGTCGTGGAGTATGAACATAAACCCGTTTCTTACGGTATTATAGAATATTAAGCGTTTTTGTAGGCGAATTTTGTTATAACTATAAAAATCAAAGTTATAGAGAAATGAAGTCCTATATGGTACAATAATCGAGTAGGAGTGAAGAAAACGCGATGAAAAAAGAGAGCGTACAAAATACGGTTGTAGACATAGCAAGTCGAAGAATTTGTTTGTTTGATTCGAGTTTGATAGACAAGGCGAATACGACGGCGGTGAAGGTTTTTCACGAACCGATAAAACAGGGCTTTTGCGCAGAATTTGATAAGCCTTGGGAGAAAGAAGGAGCGCACGTCAATATTTTCTTTGACGGTGAAAAATGGCGTATGTATTATATGGCGGGCGCAAGGATTGACATGGAGCGTATATCCAAGTTGGATCCCGAAGACACAAAAGCCATTCAAAACGTAATAGACGAAACCATTCTCGACGGCTTTAAGGTTTGTTATATGGAAAGTAAAGACGGTATTTGTTGGGAGAAGCCGAATTTACATATTTGCGAATTTCAAGGCAGTACGGAAAATAATATCGTATTGAGAAAACCCGTGGAGTTTTTTGTTTTTAAAGACAATAATCCTGCGTGCAAACCCAATGAGCGTTTTAAGGCAATATATAATCTTGGTTATACGTTATACGCAATGTACAGCGAAGACGGATTGCGTTTTGAAGAAGCGGGGGCAATATGTCAACACGGCGGTACGTTTGACTCGCTCAATACCGCGTATTATGATGAAGAAAACGATCGCTACGTAGCGTACGTGCGTGGTATGCACCGTTACGACGGGAAAGAATACCCTGATTTGGAAGATCAAAGAGAATTGGTGTATTATTTATTCCCTGAATTTGATAAGCCTGAAAGCTTGAAAAAATATTTGCCTGAATATAAAGAAGGCGAAGATAAAAAGAAATACGATATCCGTCGGGATATCCGCGTGATGTATTCTAAGGATTTTAAGACGTGGACACGTCCAAAGCAAATTAGCATTGCGGGAAACGAAGACGGTAAAAAAGAATTTTATACCAACGCGATTAGGGTATATCCG
The DNA here is from genome assembly GCA_015055545.1 of Clostridiales bacterium. Classification (GTDB taxonomy): domain Bacteria; phylum Bacillota; class Clostridia; order Christensenellales; family Borkfalkiaceae; genus Scatosoma. The sequence goes on along the minus strand of SVHY01000054.1, from coordinate 2,778 downwards.
CGCGCACCGCAATATCTCGTCGGTTTTCCCAATCGATACAACGACGATAGGGAATGGGATAAAAGTTATGACGAGCTTTGTGGAGCGAAAGCAAGAAAGTTTCGCTACGGTTTCCAAAAACGGTTTGGGTTGGCGATAACGGACAGTTTGTTTATCTCGTCTAACGACGGTGAGTATTTTGAAGTTTCGGACGGCGCGTTTTTACGACCTGGGGTAGAACGCGAAGACGGTTGGTTATACGGCGATTCCAGTATAGCTTGTGGATTAGTGGAAACGAAAAACGCGATTTACGGGCATAAAGAGTATTCCTTGTATTGTGTTGAAGGGCATTGGGGGCATAAGTGCCGTTTAATGCGCTATGCCATTCGTTTGGATGGGTTTGTTTCTTATTGCGCGCGTGAAGAAGAAAAGATAATAACGACAAAACCGTTCCGCTTTCAAGGCGATAAGCTGTTTATGAATTTTTCCACGTCGGCGCTTGGGTATGTGCAGGTTGTATTGACGGACGAATCAGGCAATCGTTTGCAAAGTGCGAAAGTGTTTGGCGACGATACGGATAAAGAAGTTTGGTTTGTCGATGAAAATGCACTTAAATCTTGGCAAGGGAAGAACGTGACCATGCAAATTATTGTGCGTGAAGCGGACGTATATTCTTATCGGTTTGCGGACTGCCGATAAGACTTAAAAAAGGAGTGAAAGATGAAAACGATGAAAAAGCGTTTGCAAAAATGGATACTCGGCGGTTTAAGCGTGAGCTTTGTTTGCTCGGTTGCGCTTGGCGTGGGGTTGACCTTTGTGGGCGAGAATGCCGTGGCGAACGAAGAAAAAGAGCCTATTTTAGCGCCTCGATACATATACGACACGTCGTTAAACGACGCTATTTTTGGGGTGGGCTCAAAAATAGCTTTGCCCAAAGCAACGATTATAAATACGTTGCGTGAAGAACCTGCCGTAACGGCGGCGGTGACCGTGTCTTGGAACGAGAACGTTGTGGACGGTTATGACGAAGCGGAAACGTACGAGGACGATTTTACCTTTTCAAAAGCAGGGAAATATGAAATCGTGTATTCGTATGCACAGTCTGAAGATACGCCGAAAGATACGTACACGGTAATCGTTAATGATGACGCGCCTGTTATAACGGCAGTGGAACGTACGCCGTATATTGTGCCTACGGGAACAAAATTGACCAAACCGCAAACAACGGCGGTATGTGGCGATGAAACGTTGGATAGCGAAGTGAATATCTATTATCCTAACGAAAGCGCGTACCGCTTCCAAGAAACGACGCTGGATGAAAGCGGATTGTATGAAATCGAATTTAAAACGGTATGGAACGATACCGTTTACAGTTATGTAAAGTCCGTTTACGCGTATGGTATAAATGCTACGTTTACGGGGACTGAAACGCCCTATTACGGTGCGCCGTCGTTTGAAAAAACGTTGCAAACGATGAAGAGTTATACGGAAAATCAAACGGATAAACTTTCATGGACGGACGGGTTGAACGTTTCGTTTGGGAAAGGGGACGTGTTTACTTACGACAAACCCATTCGTTTAAGCGAGTTGGGTTCTACGGATAAGCTCGTGCAATTTTACGTAGAACCTACGGGTGCGGCAACCGTGTACGTTTACGTGGAGCTTGTAGATGTAAACGACGAAAATAACGTGCTTTCCGTACGCTTTTCTTCCGTACCGATGTATGCGGGAAGTAAATCCTATCGTACCTACGTTTCTACTGCGGCAACGGGAATAGGGCAAGTATACGCAGGCAGAAAAGACGATATCTTATACGTGGATAGATTATCCGCAGGAACGTATACGTGTATTGACGTTTCGGGCTTGCAAGATACTAATTTCTATCATCCGTTGAGCTTTGCTTACGATGAAGCGACAAAGCAAGTGTATACGGGCTTGGTGAATAGAGAGCCTACGTTAATCGTCGCTGATTTGGACGATACGACGACGTATTTTGAAAAAGCTTGGTCTACTAAACAAATAGTAGGTGGGCAGACGGGCTATTTCACGACCGCTTGGGATGGTTTTTCGTCTGACGAAGTATACGTGCGTATGCGCGTGGACGGTTCGTTCGTAGGGTCGGTGCAAACGGCGATAACAAAAATCGGCAACCACGATTTGCAACCGCGTTTTGCAAGCCTACTGCCTGCGCCGAACGTACGCCATCAAGCTACTTGGATGCCGTCGTTTGCGGAAGATGCGGATTACAGCGCGTATTACGGCGCTCCGTCGTTTGAAGAGGAGCTTTTCGATATGGAAAGCTGTGATAAAACGGGTACGGATCAATTTACGTGGACGGACGGTATTAACGTTTCGCTGGACGTGGGCGATACGTTCCATTACCCTGATTTAGTGGATTTATCTACGCTTTCGGAGACGGATAAACTCTTCCAAATGCTTGTGAAGCCTACGGGCAATACACCGACGACGTTGTACGTAGAATTGATAGACGAAAACGACCCTGAAAATATCTTGTCGGTACGGTTCGTTTCATTTAACGTAGATTCCGCGGATAAAAACAAGTATAGAGTATACGTGACGGCAGCGGCTTTAAAAATCGGTCAACCGTATACGGGTGTGCAAACGGGTACGATCAATACGCTGTATTACAACCGTCCAACGGGTGGATATTATACGAGCGTAGACGTATCGGGCTTGACGTCGAATATATATTATCCGTTGAATTTTGCATACGACGAAACGACGAAACAAGTATTGTTCGGATTTGCGAATAGAACGACGCTTGGCGTAGTGGCGGAT
>SVHY01000007.1 GCA_015055545.1 Clostridiales bacterium | reverse complement strand
TTTTTTATTTTGTTTTTGCAACTGGCAGGTCGCAATTACATTATACTAAATCGGAGTTTTTATTTCAACTCATCGGTTAACCTCTACCGAACCACGCGACTATCGCGTGGTTTTCTTGCGCAATTCCAAAACAGAATTGCGCTATACAAAAAGAACGGTTGCACCTTGCAACCGTTCTTTTATCATATCATGTTTTCTAAAATGAGCTTATCGGCAACGAGCGCGATAAACTCGCTATTCGTTGGTTTTTCCGAACCGAGATAAATCCGTGCGCCGAAAATGGCGTTTATCGCATCAATCCGACCTCTGTTCCACGCCACCTCAATCGCGTGGCGAATTGCACGCTCCACCTTGCTCGCCGTCGTTTGGAATTTCTTTGCAATAGACGGATACAACTCTTTCGTTACCGCGTTGATTATGTACGGACGTTCAATCGTCATCTTTATCCCTTCACGCAAATAACCGTAGCCTTTAATATGCGGCGGTATCCCGATGGAAATAAAAATTTCACTAATCTTTTCTTCTATCGTTACGGGCGCGCGTTTTCCCACCGATAACTCTTTACTGCCACCACCTTTACTGTTTAAAAGCTCACGGAAACGTTCAAGCGCCGTTTGAATAGAAAACGGTTTTACCAAATAATACGCCGCGCCGTCCTCCATTGCCCGTTCAATAATGCCGTCGTTGGGTAAACCCGTCGCAACGATTTTCGCGTCCACCCACGTCTTTTTCACCGTACGTATCACCCCACAACCGTCCGTTCCTTTTAAGAACATACTCACAACCACTAAATCAGGTTTCAAAGCAAGTATCTCCCTAACCCCGACGTCTCCGTCGTCGCCTGCGTGTAAAATCGTAAATTCATTACTCTCTTCCAACGCAACTCTAAGCTGCCCTAATACCGCTGTGTTCGATTCCAGCAATATCACCGAATGTTTCTTCATACTACATAACTCCTTTTTTGATTTTTCGCCAACCTTTTCGTTGACATGACACATTATACTACAAATTTTTTAACTTGTAAAGCATTATTGTACAATATTATAAAATATTTTTCAAAATAATGACATATTATTGTACAATAATTGTTTTTATTTGTCGAAGCGCGTCGAAAGCAAGAAAAAACGCCGCATAAACTGCAGCGTTAGCGAAATTCAAAACGGGTTTAGGAATGTGTTTCGTCAAGATATTCGTCGTACGTAACCTGTCTATCGTACGTTTTCGTATCTTTAATTTCAATAATTCTATTTGCAACGGTATTCATCAATTCTTGGTCGTGCGAGGTCAAGAGCATACAACCGCGATAAGACTTCAAACCGTTGTTGAGCGCCGTAATCGATTCCAAGTCAAGGTGGTTCGTCGGTTCGTCGAAAACAAGGAAGTTGCTACCTTCCAGCATCATTTTCGCAAGCATACAGCGAACCTTTTCGCCACCGGAAAGCACTTTCGCTTTTTTCAAAGCTTCTTCGCCCGAGAACAACATTCTTCCCAGCCAACCACGAAGATATTCTTCGTAATGATCGAACGAGAACTGCGAAAGCCATTCTACAAGGTTCAAATCACAACCCTCGAAGTATTCGTTGTTATTTTGCGGGAAATAGGATACGGAAATGGTTTTACCCCACTTAACCGTACCGCTATCGGGTTGTTCCTTACCCATTAAAATATCGTAAAGCATGGTAAGCGTCGTGCTCTTATCCGCAACGATGCCGATTTTTTCGTCGCGCTGTACGCTGAACGAAAGGTTTTCAAAATAACCCTTTTTCGTCAAATCTTCAACGATAAGAATATCGTGCCCGATTTCCTTTTCAAATTTAAAATCAATGAACGGATATTTTCTAAGCGACGGTTTAAAATCGTTGATCGTGAGTTTTTCAAGCTCTTTTTTTCGGGAAGTTGCTTGACGGGATTTAGACGCGTTGGCTGCGAACCGAGCAATAAATTCTTGCAATTCTTTCGCGCGTTGTTCCGCTTTTTTGTTCTGTTCCTTTTGCTGACGGGCAAGAAGTTGGCTGGTTTGATACCAAAAATCGTAGTTACCCACGTACATATTGATTTTACCGAAATCAACGTCGCAAATATTCGTACAAACCTTATTCAAGAAATGTCGGTTATGTGAAACGATAATGATGGTGTTTTCAAAATCCATCAAATAATTTTCCAACCAACGCACCGTTTTGATATCCAAGTTGTTGGTAGGCTCGTCCAAAAGCAAAACGTCGGGATCGCCAAAGAGCGCTTGCGCAAGCAATACGCGGACCTTTTGTTTTGCGTCCAAATCGCTCATCATTGCATAATGCCATTCTTCGCCTATTTCCAACGCGTTCAACAGTTGACTTGCTTGATATTCCGCGTCATAGCCGTTCATTTCCGCAAATTCGCTTTCCAGTTCCGCAGCTTTAATGCCGTCTTCTTCAGAAAAATCGGGGTTTGCGTATAACGCGTCCTTTTCGTCCATAACTTCCACAAGACGCTTATACCCAAGCATAACCGTACGTAAAACCGTTTCGTTATCGTACATGTTTTGGTTTTGTTGCAAAACGGACATACGCTCGTTTTTATCAAGCGATACAAACCCCTTTTGCGGTTCTACTTCCCCCGAAAGGACTTTTAAGAACGTGGATTTACCCGCACCGTTTGCGCCGATAATCCCGTAACAATTTCCTTTCGTAAACTTCAAGTTCACGTCTTCAAACAATTTTTTACTGCCGTATTGCAGAGAAACACCCGTAACCTGTAACATCAAACACCTCAAAATATTTTTATCTTGTAAATTATACCATACAAACGATTTTAAAGCAATCGTTTGCACCTTGAAAACGCAAAGAAAAAATCCCCGATCGTAATTTTCGGGGATTTTCCTTTCATTTTCGCTTATTTTACAAGTTTTTCGAGCTCTGCCGCTACGTCGGCAACGGTCACGAGATTTTCGACTTCTTCGTCGGGAATCGTAATACCGTATTCGTCTTCAAGACGGCTCAAAAGTTCTACGACGTCCAAAGAATCCGCGCCTAAATCTTCCACGATTTTTGCGTTCGGAAGAACTTTTTCAACAGGCATATTCAACGCCTCAGCAAGCATACCTTGAATTTTTTCCAACATAATACTGTCCTCCGTGTTTATATAAGATTTAAATTTATAATATAATTTTATTACATTTTATAAAATTTGTCAAGTATTTTTCCTGAATATTCTTTAATTCGCCGCCGTTTTCTTTTTCATCGTAAGTCCGATACGGTTTTTCTTCAAATCCACTTCCTTTATCCGCACCGTTACTACTTGCCCTACTTTCAATACCTCCGACGGATGTTTGATATATCTGTCCGTAATTTCCGAAATATGCACGAGCCCGTCTTGATGTACGCCGATATCGATAAACGCCCCGAAATCCACTACGTTTCTTACCGTACCCGTAAGCTCCATGCCCGCCTTCAAATCGCTGATGCTCATAACGTCTTTTCTGAGCATAGGCGCAGGTAAGCCGTCGCGGATATCCCGTCCCGGTTTCATAAGCTCGGTTACGATATCCTCAAGCGTAGCGCTGTCAAGCCCCGTTTCGTTTGCAACTTTCGCCGTGCCGTACGCTTTGATTTTTTGGCGCAAATCATCGATCTTACGCGCTTTTACGTCCTCTTTCGTATACGAGAATAAAGACAGTAATTTCTCCGCTTTTTCGTACGATTCGGGGTGTACCGCCGTATTATCGAGAATATTATCGCCGTCCGAAATACGCAAGAATCCCGCGCATTGCGTATACGCTTTTTCGCCCAGTTTAGGCACTTTCAAAAGCTGTCTACGCGAACGGAATTTACCGTTCTCTTCACGATAAGCAACGACGTTCTTAGCAACGGACGCGTTCAAACCCGCCACGTATTTCAAAAGCGATACGCTTGCCGTATTCAAATCAACCCCCACGCTGTTTACACAGTCTTCCAATACACCCGCAAGCGCGCCGTCCAAGCGTTTTTCGTTCATATCGTGTTGATATTGCCCAACGCCTATGGATTTGGGATCGATTTTGATAAGCTCTGCAAGCGGGTCTTGTAAACGCCGCGCTATAGAAACCGCGCTACGCGCCGTTACGTCGTAATCGGGGAATTCTTCCTTGCCGAGCGCGCTCGCCGAATACACGCTCGCCCCTGCTTCGTTGACGATCACGTACGCCACCTCTCTGCCCGTTTCCGTTTTAACCTCTTTGATGAGTTCCGCAATGAATATTTCGCTTTCCTTACTCGCCGTACCGTTGCCGCAAGAAATGACCTGTACGCCGTATTTTTCTATCAACTGTTTCAGTATTTTTTTCGCTTCGTCCGTCTTATTTTGCGGCGGCGTGGGGAATACGACCGTTTTATCAAGTACTTTACCCGTGCCGTCCACAACGCAAATTTTACAGCCTGTCCGAAACGCAGGATCCCAGCCCATCGTGATTTTATCCTTAACGGGTGCTTGCATTAATAGCGGTTTTAAGTTCAATTCAAACATTTTAATCGCTTGTTCGCTGGCATCGTCAAACAGTTGCGCGCGCACTTCACGCTCCACCGACGGAGCAATCAAACGCGTATACCCGTCTTCCGCGGCACGTTTAACGATTTGCGTACTCTCACCGCCGTCCTTTACAAAATTCGCCGCCGTAATACGTTTAGCGAATTCTTCGTCTACAACGATAGAAACCTTTAAAAACTCTTCCTTTTCACCACGATTCAGAGCCAACACGCGGTGGCTTTTAATCGCATTGACGGGCTCGCTGTACGCCGCGTACATGCCGTACGTTTTCAGTTCGTCCTTTTCTTCCTTGCCCTTGGCGTATGTAGAACAAATTTCGCCGTGGCGAATAAAGAAATTACGCAATTTCTTCCGCGTTGCCGCATCGTCGGAAATGATTTCCGCGATAATATCCTGCGCGCCGTCGATCGCATCCTTTTCCGTCGCTACTTCGTCCGTAAGATACGCTTTCGCCGCCGCAAATACGTCAAACGTTTTATCCTGCGCCAAAATCGCGTCGGCAAGCGGTTGCAAACCTTTTGCGATTGCCACAGACGCGCGCGTTTTCCGTTTTTGCTTATACGGACGGTAAATATCTTCCACTTCCGTTAAAGTCATCGCCCCGTCCAATGCGGTTTGGATTTCGGCAGTCATTTTGCCTTGTTCGCTTATAGAGTTTACAACCTCCGTTTTTCTTTGCTCTAAATTACGTAAATAATTCAATCTATCGCTCAATTCACGCAAAACCTGATCGTCGCACGCGCCCGTCATCTCCTTACGATAACGCGCAATAAACGGTACGGTATTTCCTTCGTCAAGCAACGAAATAATGTTCTTTACGTGGTTTTCTTTCAAGTTAAATTCTTGTGTAAGCGTTTGTAAAATGTTCATAATCTTCTTCCTTATTTATTTTTGAAAACTTCGTCTAATGCGAGTTTCCATATTGTTTCATCATAACGTGGGTTGGCAGGGCTCGTAGACGGCATTTTCGCATACGATACAGGTAATTTTGCGTATTCTTTTACGAACAGCTCGTAAGCAAGCGCGCCGTTTAGCAAAATCTTTTCTACGTTGGATTTATCCAACAGGTTTTCAAGACGTACGGTTCGTACGTTTTTAACGGACGCGTCCGACGAGCCGATAATATCGCAAGCGGCGACCATATCCCAAAGCGCCACTCCTTTTTCTAATAAAAACGACGTTTTTTCTTCTTTGGTTGGTGGAATCTCTTCACCAAAATAACCGCAGAGCATTTTCCAAAACCGATTTTGCTTATTGCCGTAATAAAAATCGATTTGCCTACTTTTCACAGACGGAAAACTGCCTAAAATTAACACGCGGCTATACTTGTCGAATACAGGTGGAAAGCCCATCACCTGTTTTTCGTAATTTGACACGGCGGTTTTCACAGCGGGAACGCTTTGTCCGTATTCCCGACCAAAGCAATCGCCTTTTGTTTTTCGTCGAACATTTGCTCAATCGCCGAAAGTGCCTGCTTGTACGTAAGCGCGTTAATCTCGTCCAAACGCTTGGAGAAATCGTACACTTCGTTGAAATGCAACATATACTTCCCGTATAAGAGCATTTGCGAATTACTGCTTTCGTTACTAAAAAGCGTACTGGCTTTCATTTGTTCGCGGCTACGCAAGAATTCGTCTTCGGTTATTCCCTTTTCTTTCATATCCTTGACGACGTTCAAAATTGCCTCGTAGGCTTGTTCCGCTTGCGCTGGATTAACCCCTGCGTATATCGCTTGTATGCCACATTCCGAATAGGTAGAAACATACGAGTACACGGAATACGCCAGACCGCGTTTTTCACGTACTTCTTGGAAAAGTCGCGCGCTCATCGTGCCGCCGAGCACGCCGTTGACTGCGTTGACGGCATCTAACGTTTTATCGTAACGGTTCACCGTGGGATAGGCAATCCCTATATGCATTTGCTCAATGGGTTTCGTCTTGACCAAGCTCTTTTTATCGCTAATAAGCTGCACCGTGCGTTTTTCAAATTCGCCTTTTTCCAAATCCCCGAAATACGTTTCCACGAGCGCTTGCGCCGTTTGCATATCAATCCCCCCAGCAAAGGAAATAACGATATTTTCAGGGCAATAACGTTTTTTCTTATACGCAAGAATATCGGCGACCGAAAAGCCTTTCACGTTCTTGGCAGGGCCTAAAATATTCCTACCGTAACCACGTTTACCGTAAAAAGCGCGGGCAAGTAAATCCAAGCACAAATCCTCAGGGGTATCTTCATTCATGGAAATTTCTTCGCAAACTACGCCCTTTTCCCGTTCCATTTCCTCTTCAGGGAAGGTGGAATGTAAAAACAAATCGGACAACAATTCAAAACACGCGTCCGTGTGATCGGACGTACATTTACAATAATAACAGGTTATATCCTTGCCGGTAAACGCGTTGATTTGCGCACCCAATCTATCGAACGCGTCAGAGAGCTCAAAGGCGTTGCGTTTGTGCGTGCCTTTAAACTGCATATGCTCGATAAAATGCGATATGCCGTCTTCCGAATCCGTTTCCACGTTCGCGCCCGTGCCGACGAATATCCCCATCGTCACGGACATTAAACCGTCCATATTTTTTACCACGAGCCGAAGCCCGTTTTCGTATTTCTTTTCCCAAACCATGTTCAATTATCCTTTTATTCGTAGATTTTCACCAACCGTTACCGCCCGTAGGTTTTGCGATTGATAATAGTTGAGTATATCGTCCAAAGCGTCTGCCGTCGCCGTCATCGGGTGCATGAGCACAAACTCGCCCGAGCGGATATTTTTCGTTGCGCGGGTATAAATCAAATTCTTATCTTTATCCCGCCAATCAATGGTATCTCGCGACCAAAGTATCGTTTTCATACCAAGCTGTTTACACGCCGCAAGCGTATCGTTACCGTACGCGCCTGACGGCGGCGCGAAAAGCGTAGGCGCTTGCCCCAAAGCAAGCTCGATAAAACGGTTACAATCGGCTATTTCGCGTTGGTTTTGCATGAGCGAGAGTTTGTCGTGGTCTTTGTGAAAATAGCCGTGATTCCCTATCTCGTGCCCAGCCGCAAAAATATCCCGTAAACACGATACGTTATCGTCCGCCCAGCACCCACCGATAAAAAACGTGGCTTTTGCATCGTGTTTTTCTAACACTTCTAAAATGCGTTCAACTTCTTCCGTACCCCAATAAACGTTGAACATTAAGGAAACGCCTACACCCCCGTCTTCCGCGCTCCTGTAAATTTCCGCGCCGTCGCCGCTTGTGTACGTCGTTTCATCGAGCGGAGCAAGGCATAACGCCCCAACCGATAACACCAAAACGCCCAACACGAGATTTGTAGCAAGTTTCAATTTAAACGCACCGTTTTGTTTTTTCACCCTTTCACCTCAAAGAAAAAGATTTCGTAATATACTATTTCTTTTCCCTTTCGGTTATGCGTTTTTTAACCGTAAAAGTTATTTCAACTTGACAATCGTAACGCCCGTTTCCCCTTCGCCGTATCTGCCTAAACGGTATTCCGCAACGCGTTTTTCCGTGCGTAAATATTCGTGAATCCCCGCGCGTAATTTTCCCGTTCCCATACCGTGTACAATGCGCACTTCTTCCAAGTTAGACAGCACCGCGGCGTCTAAAAACGCTTGCACTTCGGGCAACGCCTCGTATACCGTCAAGCCTATCACGTTGAGTTCAAGCGCGGGCGCGGGTTTAGGCGCAAGCGATTTACTCACCTGCACTTGTTTTTTTACTTTATTGGCAGTTTGTGCTTTTTCTTCCGCTATTAACACGGATAAATCGGAAAATTTACTGCGAACGCGAATGTTGCCGCATAAAACTTCCACTTCCTTTTTCGCCGCGCGTATATTCTGCACAATCCCGTCCTGCCCAATCGTGTTCACGAACACTTTTGCGCCTATCTTTAAATCCTTTTCCGTAGCAGGTCTATATTGCGGGCGAACCGTTTCTTCATCGTCCGTTTCAAATGCCTTATCCCCTAAACGGTTTTTCAGCGTACGAGCCCTTATCAAATCGCTTTCGGATAAACGCTCTTTTTGGAAAATTTCTTCAATTTCGTGCAAGATTTCTTCCGCATCTGCCGTGCGTTCGTTGACAATACGCCGCGCCTCTGCCTTGGCTTGCGCGTATAATTTATCCTTTTCCTTGCGCAATTTTTCCCGTTCCACGTCTAAAAGCCGTACTTTTTCCGACCATTCCGCCTTTAAGCGGTTGCTCTCGTTTAATACTTCTTCCGCGCGAATACGGCTCTCTTCCGCGTTTCGGACGATATTTTCAAACTTTTGCACGTCCTCGGAAAGCTCGTTCATAGCCGCGTTTAAAATACTTTCTTTTAACCCTAGCCTCCGCGAAATAGCAAGCGCGTTGCTCGACCCAGGCACGCCGATACGAATCATATACAACGGCTGCAACGTATCCGAATCAAATTCCATGCACGCGTTTTCAATACCGTTTGCGGAAAACGCAAATTCTTTAAGCGCCGTATAATGCGTGGTAACCACGCCCGTACAACCCGTTTGCAATAAATGCGAAACGATAGCTTTTGCCAGCGCCTGTCCTTCGTCGGGGTCCGTACCACCGCCAAGCTCGTCAATCAACACCAAACTGCGCTTGTTTGCATTGTTTACGATATGGATAATATTCGTGATATGCGAAGAAAACGTAGATAAACTTTCTTCAATGCTCTGCGCGTCGCCAACGTCGCAATAAATCTCGTCAAACACGGACAAAACGGCTTTTTTCGCAGGCACGAACAAACCGCACATTGCCATGGCGCAAAACAACCCCACCATTTTGAGCGTAACCGTTTTACCGCCCGTATTCGGACCGCTTATGAGCAGAAATCGATACTCTTTTCCAAGTGATAAACTAACGGGTACTACTTTTGTTCCTTCAATAAGCGGATGTCTACCCAGTTCGATTGCTATATGCCCCGTATCGTTCATTTCGGGCATAACACATCTGAGTTTGTACGCGTATTCCGCGCGGGCATACGCGCAGTCTAATTCTTCCAATAAGGAAATATCCCGATTCAGTTCTTCGCCAAGCATACCCACGCGACGGGAAAGTTCGCCTAAAATGCGCTCTACTTCTTCCTTTTCGTCTATCGCAAGCGAACGCAATTCGTTGTTCATTTCCAGCACTTCTTCCGGTTCAATGAAGAAGGTTGCGCCACTTGCGGAACGGTCGTGAATAAAACCCTTTATATTCCGCTTATATTCGGCGCGAACAGGCAACACGTAACGGTTATCACGCATGGTGATAATCCCGTCTTGTAGATATTTCCCGTCGCTACCCGTCAAATATTCGGCAAGGCGGGAACGGATACGCTCGTTTAAAAGCCGAATTTCCCGACGAACGGAATACAATTTATCGCTTGCGTAATCGCTCACTTCCGTATCGCTCAATATCTTCGTGCGGATATCCGTTTCCAACGTTTCATCGTAATAAATTCCGTCCACAAGCGCTTGTAAAAGCGGGTGTTCGCGTTCGGTCGCGCCCGTTACGGACGTGTACGCAATCCGCGCAGAACGCAATAAATTTTCCACCTTTAAAAGCTCCCCGCACGTGAGCGTAGATTGTTTTTGCGCGCGCTCTAACTCGTCTAAAAACGGCGGAAAATATTCCACTTTGGAAAGCCCGTAGGAAAAGAGCAACGCGACGCATTCATCCGTCGTTTGTAAGCGTTTTTTCGCTTCGCGTAAATCCGCCGTGGGTTGCATTTCCCGCAAACGGGTTTTCGTTCCGTCTAAAACGGCATACTTTGCCGCAAGCGAAAGAATTTTATTCAATTCCGTCTTTTCAATGGCTCTTTGGTTCATATCTTACCTATAACACACCGCGCTTTAAATGCCCTGCGGTGTACGTTTTATACAGCGTTTTTTGCATTCCCACGTTATCTTTGGCTGCAACTATCGCGCGTTTATCTTCCGTCAGCGTTAAATCCAACAATTTCCCCGCGCTTTTTTGCCCTAAACCAATCAAATTCGCACAGTTGTAAACTTCAAAACGACACTCGCCGTTTGCGCTCTTGTATCGACGTACGGGAAATACGCGGTCGTTTTCGTCCGTAAGCGTATATATCCGCTTTTTATCACACTCTCGGCAGGTCTTTTTAAACGGACAATAACACAAATCCATGAGCTTGATATCGCCCAAAGCCAACACGAACGCATTTTCGCCCACGAGCGCGGATAATTCGTTTTCGTTTAATTCCTTGGACAGCGCATAATACGCGGCGTTTTCCTGTTCAAAAAAGGTTTGCAGCGCGACAGTGTTGCAAAGGTGTAAACCGCTACCCGCAAAAATTTTCAAACCGTTGCGACGCGCAAACTCGATCGCCGCGTAATTTTCGGCGTATACCCCGTCGATTTCCGTTTTCCCCAACCACTTTTCCATAGCCGCAATATCTTCCGACGTAGCAAACGGTGGATAATATACGTATTTTTCAAACGCACCGTTTACAAAGCTTTCGGGTAAGATTTGCGCGTAATCGTCCGCTTTATACACGGCTATATCCGTTTCCAAACCCGTGAAATTAGAGGCGATAACCGCCGTTTTGTTATTCGGCTTTTGTTTGATCGAAACGGTAAACGGTTGATATTCGTACGCCATTCTCTCCACGTTCGTTTTTGCGGCGTACAGCGCCGCGTAGAATTGTCTACGGAATGCGTTGAGCTGGGATTTCGCTATAAAAATATCCCCTTGGATATCAATTTTTGAAAACGTCGGTTCTATCGGCAAGCCGTCCGTTTTCAAAAAACACGCAACCACTTCTTCGCTTGTTAGCGCGCGGGAATTTGCCGCCGTCAAAACCTCGTCCGAATACACGCGCAAATCACCACATTCCGCACAAGCTTTTTCTCCTACGCAAAAACGCAAACGCACGTTTACGGGCAATACGCGTTTTGCGGACATAACGCGATTATTCACGGCTGTATCCGTGGTTATAAAAACGCCGTCGCCGTTTTTTAAGCGCAACTTAGAAAGCACGACAAAGCGTTTTCCGTCTATTTTTCCAAACGTTGCGCCGCCTATTTCTTTTCCGTCGCGTAAGATTTTAAAAGCATCGCCTACGCTTGGTTTAAACGGGCTTTCTACGTAATATTTCCCGTTTTCCACCTTGACCACGCCCACTTTTTCGCCGATATGACCTTGAATTGCCGTAGAAAGCAAACGTTTGTCCTGTCCAAACGCCAAGCCTTGCGTGTAATTGCCGCGGTTATACGTCCGTTTCAAATCGGACAGCGCATTATCCTTTTCCGTCTGCGTTCCGCCGTTTAACAACGTTTTATAATACCGAACCGCCGCGGCGACGTATTCAGGGCGGCGCATTCTACCTTCAATTTTAAAGGACGTAACGCCCGCGTCGATATAACTTTGTATCTTTTCTCCCACCGATAAATCGGATAAGGAAAGCGCGTAATTTTTTTCCGCGTTTCCGTTTCTCGAATAGGCGTATAATTTTCGACACGGCTGTTTACACCTGCCGCGGTTGCCGCTATTCCCGCCCGCAAAAGACGAAAAATAACATTGTCCAGAAAAACAAGTACAAAGCGCGCCTTGCACGAACGCTTCCGTTTCGATAATAGCCGCTATTTTCTTAATTTCTGCAAGCGGTGTTTCCCGTGCCAAAATCACGCGCGAAAACCCGCACGCTTTTACAAACGCCGCGCCGTCCGCGTTGCATACCCCTGCTTGCGTACTTAAATGTAATACGATTTCGGGATAGCGCGCTTTCACGGCTTTGCCGAGCAACGCGTCCTGCATGATAATCGCGTCTACCCCCGCCGACCATACGGCAAGTAGCGTACGGCAAAACTCGTCCAATTCGCTTTGCTTGACGACGGTATTCATCGCTACGTACACTTTAACGCCGTAAAAATGCGCGTTTTTCACCGTTTCAAGCAACGTATCCAGCGTAAAGTTTTCCGCGCTTTGGCGGGCTGAAAACGCGCTATATCCGAGATATATCGCGTCCGCGCCGTTATCAAAGGCGGCTTTTGCGCTTTCCGCGTTGCCTGCGGGGGCTAAAATTTCTAACATATTATCTACCTATACTCCGCGTAATCAGTTCTTCCGATGCATCGTAACCCATGCTCTTTAAACGGAAATTACGAGCCGCGACCTCTATGATAATCGCAAGATTTCTACCGGGGCTGACGGGAATGGTGAGCTTGGGAATTTTTATTCCTAAATATTCCGTTGACGACATTTCATCGCCGATACGGTCGTATTCCTTACCCTGTTGCCAATTCTCCAACTGAATAACGAGCTGAATGGTTTTTTCGTCTAATACCGAGCCCGAACCGTACATACTTTTGACGTTGATAATCCCTATCCCGCGAAGTTCCATGAAATATCGGATAATTTCGGGGGCGGTACCGTATAACTCGTTGGCGATTTCCTTGATGATAACGTTGTCGTCGGCAATTAGTCTGTGTCCGCGTTTGATAAGTTCCATTGCCGTTTCGCTTTTCCCAACGCCGCTTTTGCCCGTCAATAAAATGCCAACGCCGAATACTTCCATTAAAACACCGTGTTCCGTGACGGACGGCGCAAGTAAACGGTTGAGATAGATATATAAATCGCTCATCAAATCCGTCGTCATTTTCGGGCTACGGAACACGGGACAAGCATATTTTTTCGCCATTTCAACAAGTTCAGGGAGCGCGGGCAAATCACGGCTTAAAATAATACAAGGAATTTCTCCGTGCATAAACAGCGAATCGACCTTATCTTTCCGCTCCTCCGCGGAAAACGTGCGCAAATACTCGTATTCCGCAAGCCCTAAAACGAGTATTCGACGCGGATCGAAATAATCGAAAAATCCGCCTGCGAGCTGCAAGCCCGGGCGTTCGACACTCATACTTGCAAGAGTAACTACGCCCCTGCCCGTATACACCGTTTCCAAATGTAAATCGTATGCAAACTTATCTAACATTACGCTTTGCGTAACTTGACTACTCATATTTCATTCTCCAAATAACCGTATTTTTTAATCAACCGCGCCACCGCGTCTTCTTCGTTAGAATATTCGCAAACGACTTTTGCACGCGCTTTGACTTCGACCTTGCCGTTTTTCACCGTAGCGCCTAACCCCGCCGTTTCTATCATGGGTATATCGTTGAATTGATCCCCAACGGCAAACGTTTTTTCCATAGGCACGCCGTAATATTCGCTTAAAAAGCGCAACGCTGTGCCTTTGTCGTAATTAGGATTACAAACTTCCAGTAGACAGTCGGCGCTCATCGTAATTTCCGCACTATCTCCAAGTTTTTCCTGTAAAACAGACCTTGCGCGTTCGATTTCGTCCCCAAAAACGATTGCCAATATTTTATAAAAAACCACGTCTTGCGTTTTGATAAAATCGGACATATTCTCAACCAAGCCGCCTTTCGTTAAAACGAGCTTTTCATAATGTTCTTCCACTTCGTTCCGCTTGTTCGTGTAATAACCCTGTAAGGTATACAAGTGAATATGCAACCCGAGTTCTTCCATTATCTCACATGCTTTAAGAACGGTTTGCTTGTCCATAACGCCGCTTAAAAGCGGTTCACCGCTTTCTATATCCATAATCACCGAGCCTTGATAACAGGAAACAACGCCTTGAAAACCCCAATCCCGAAGATATGGTAATATCCCCGTAGGCATTCTGCCCGTGGATACGACGAACGTTCCGCCGTTTTCTACGTATTCGTTAATCGTCCGTTTCGTTTCTTCAGAAATGGTACAATCTTTCTTTGCAAGCGTACCGTCAAAATCGGAAACGAACAGCCTGTAATTTATCTTTCGCATGTATTTAAAGTCCTCCTTTTAAGGACGCTTGAATTTTTTTCGCCAACTCTGCCCCGATACCGTCTACTTGACAAAGCTCGTCTTGGCTCGCTTTCATAATTCTATCGATCGTACCGAATTTTTGCATAAGAGCCAACTGTTTCTTTTTGCCTATCCCGTCTATTTCCTGCAAAAGCGAGGCAAGATTGCGTTTGGAATGTAGATTTCTAAAATACGTGATAGCAAATCTATGCGCTTCGTCGCGGATACGCTGTAAAACTTTTAACGCGTAATCCCTACGATCCAACCGAATACTTTCGTTTGTAAACAGCGTAAAAATTTCCTCGTCGCGTTCGGCAAGGGAAATGAGTTCGATATCCGTTATGCCGTATTCATCGAACACTTCTTTCACGGCGGAAAGCTGACCTTTACCACCGTCGATAATCACTAAATCGGGTTTAGGGAAGCGTTCTTCTTCGTCCGTGCCAAGCTTGGCAAGCCGACGGCGCATCATTTCTTGATGGGATGCGTAATCGTTCGCGCCCTCTACCGTCTTGATTTTAAAACGCCGATAACTGTTTTTATCCGCTTCGCCGTCGATAAATACGACCATCGAACCCACCTTATCCACGCCGCTGATATTAGAAATATCATAACATTCCATACGTTTTGGATAACGCTTTAAGCCCAACAGTTCCTGCAAGCGTTTACAAGCGTTTTTCGTCATATCGTTTTTGTGTTCCAGCTTACTTACGGACTTGGACAAATATTCCGCAGCGTTCTTTTCCGCCATATCCAAAAGGCTCTTTTTCACCGCTTGTTTGGGGGTTATAATGGAAACTTTTTTGTCAAAACGTGCTAAGAAATACCCTTCCAACAAATCTTTTTCCACGTAGTCTTGCGTGATGATCTCGTCGGGTAGTTCGTGGCTCGTGTAGTATTGCAAAATAAACGCCGTCAACGAGTCCGCTTCTGAAAACGAACCGTCGTTGAGCGCGAAATTATCCCCACCTTGCATAATCCCGCCGCGCGTAACTAAAACGCTAACGGCAGAATATAAACGGTTGGTTTTGATGGCAATGATATCCGCGTTTAAAGAACGGTTGAGCGACGTAATCCGCTTTAATTTGAGCTTGGATAACATACGCAATTTTTCGCGATATTGTACGGCAAGCTCAAATTCTTCGTTTTCGGCGAATTTCAACATTTTCTGCCGTAAAATTTCTTCGGCTTCTTCATAATTGCCGTCCAAAAAAGAAATTGCCCTTTTAACGCGTTCGCCGTATTCGGCTTTATCACACAAGCCCGCGCACGGCGCAAGACAACGGTGCAAATGATGTTCAAGACAAGGCTTTTTCGGTTTTACGCCTATTGAAGTCGTACACGCGCGAATATTGTACACGGACGTGATAATATCCAACAAATCGCCGCAACGTACACCGCCCATAAACGGTCCGAAATACCGTCCGTCTTTTTTTATTCTACGCGTTATCGATACGCGCGGAAAAGGTTCGTGCGTGTGGACTTTAATATACGGATACGTTTTATCGTCCTTTAAAAGGATATTATACTTGGGTTTATATTTCTTAATAAGGTTATTTTCTAACGCAAGCGCGTCCACTTCCGTTTGCGTAATGATATACGAAAAATCAGCGATACGCTCAACCATCGCCGCAACCTTTTCGGGTTTTGCCGAAGAATGGAAATACTGACGCACCCTGTTTTTCAGTACGCGCGCCTTTCCCACGTAAATCACTACCCCGTCCTTGTCCAACATAATATATACGCCCGGATTATCGGGGAGCAACTTCAATTTTTCTTGCAAGCGATCCATTACCATTATTATATACCAAAACGCAAAATTTTGCAAGGGAATGAACGCTTAACAGCCCAAAAACTCTATCCCTTTTAACAAAACGTCGTTAATGGCCTCGTCCGTAAGACTGTATAACACGATTTTTCCGTAACGCCAGCTTTTGACAATCCCCGCGCTCTTTAAGAACCGCAGTTGGTGCGACACCGTCGTTTGATTGACTTCAAGAATCTTGGAAAGGTCGGTAACGCACAATTCACTTATCGCAAGCGCGGACAAAATTTTCACGCGCGTATAATCGGCGAATACGGAAAAAAAGCACACAACCCCTTCGAGAATTTCGCCCCGTGGAACGTAATCCTCTATAAGACCTTGCGTGCGTTTATCAAGTAGTAACATTTGCGACATATTATCATACCTCCATATGTTTGATTGAGAATATGATAACATATACTTGTTTCACTATTTTGTTATATCCTGTCGTGAAAGCTTTTATTTTGTCAGGAAATCTTCTTCACCTCATAGCCCGCTTCCACAACGGCAGCCGTCAACGTTTCGTTTGAAACGTCCTGCGCAAGCTCCACCTCGGCAAACTTCTTCTTTAAATTGACGTTTACGCTTTGAACGCCGTCTACGCCCTGTAAAGCCTTGGTCACGTGCGCTACGCAATGTTGACACATCATACCTTCAATTTTCATCGTCTTTTTCATTTTTATATTCTCCGTTTCCGTTATTTTTTCTTCTTTTTTCTTACCAAACCTCGTTAAACGCAAGGCGTTCGTTACTACGAAAAGCGAACTCAAACTCATACTCGCCGCGCCGATCATAGGATTGAGCGAAAGCCCTGCAAACGCGAACGCCCCCGCCGCAACTGGAATGGCTATGCAATTATAGAAAAACGCCCAAAACAAGTTTTGGTGGATATTACGAACGGTAGCTTTACTTAAATCCATCGCCGTAGCAACCAAACGCAAATCCCCGCGCGAAAGCACGATATCCGCGCTGTCTATCGCCACGTCCGTTCCATTCCCCATGGCAATCCCCACGTCCGCGGCTTTTAACGCGGGCGAATCGTTAATTCCGTCGCCAACCATAGCCACGAACCCGCCAACCGCGCGAACGCGTTCCACAGCCGCCGTTTTGTCCTTAGGCAACGCCTCGGCAAAATATTCTTTTAAACCAACTTCATCGGCGATTGCTTTCGCAACGTTTTCATTATCGCCCGTCAGCATTGCCGCGCGAACGCCGCGAGATTGCAAAGTTTGCACGGCTTCCTTGCTTTCCACCTTTAACGTATCGGCAATAGCAAACACCGCCAACACCGTGCTTTCGTCCGCCAAAAATACAACGGTTTTGCCCTGTTTGGAATACGCTTGCTCTAAATCATGCGTTTCCTTTTCCGCCGTTTTGCCAAGCAGACGACGATTCCCAAGCCGATAACGCGTTCCGTCTACCGTAGCGCTTGCACCCTTGCCCGTTTCGTATTCGTAATCGACAACGTCGGGTAAAGATATATCACCAAGCGTTGTCAAAGCGTATTCGCGCACACATTCGGCTATCGGGTGATTGGAACGGCTTTCTATCGCCGCCGCAACGGTCAAGGCGAATTTTTCCTCTTGAACGGCTTTAAAATCGGTTACTTTCGGTGCACCGACGGTGAGCGTAGCCGTTTTATCGAGCAACACGCAGTTAATATCGCGCGCTTTTTGCAACGCTTCTGCGTCCTTATACAAAATACCAAGCGACATACCCCGTCCCGTCGCAGCCATAACGGCTACGGGCGTAGCAAGTCCCAGCGAACACGGGCAGGAAATAACGAGCACGCTGATCGCGTAATTTGCCGCGCGCGCGATATCCCACGTCGCCGTAATCCAAACGATGAACGTTATCGCGGCTATCAAGGTAACCACAGGCACGAAAATACCCGCTATCTTGTCCGCTATCTTTTGGAGCGGTGCTTTACTCGCACCCGCTTCTTTGACCATTTTCACGATTTGCGAAAGCGTTGTTTCCGCGCCTACTTTTTGCGCCAAAACCTTGATAAATCCGCTCTTGACGATATCCGCACCCGTAACTTCGTCGTCTACTTGTACGGCAATCGGCATACTCTCGCCCGTAATCGCCGCTCTGTCAACGTAGCCGCTGCCCTCTACTACTTTACCGTCCACGGGAATATATTCGCCCTGTTTTACGATTAAAACGTCGCCTACGCGAATATCCGAAAACGCCGTTTTTACCTGTTCTCCGTCGCGCTCCACCGTTACGGTATTCGGCATTAATTTAATGAGCTTTTCTATCTCGTCGCCCGTTTTGCGTTTGGATTTTTCCTCCAACCACTTGCCAAGGGTAACGAGCACCAAAATCATCGCCGCCGATTCGTAATACATATGGAAATGCGTATCTAAACGCCCGCAATAAAGCAAAACCGTCGCAACGAAACTGTACACGAAGGAAATACCCGAGCCCATCATTACGAGCGTATCCATATTCGGCGTTCGTTTTATGAGCGCAACCGTGCCGCTTGTAAAAAACTTAAAATTGATCGCGATTACGATTGCGGAAAGTACCGCTTGTAAAGCTACGCCCAGCTTATGCGGCGGTTGCGGCAAACCGATCATGCCGCCCATAGAAAAATACATCAACGGCAACAAAAATAATAACGATATCAAAAACCGTTTTTTGAGTTTGTCCGGCTGTGGTTTACGCGCCTTTAACGCGTTGTCGTCGTAATCGGATACGCCGTACCCCAAGCCCGTAACAGCCGCGAAAATCTTTTCTCTATTTATTTTCCTTTCGTCGTATTCCACGGTCATACACTCGCCCATCAGCGAAACGTCCGCTTGCACAACGCCGTCTAATTTGCGCGTCGTGCGTTCTATTCCCGCACTACACGCCGCGCAGGTCATACCCGTTATCGTAAATTTCTCTTTCATATTACTATTCCTTTCTCTCGTGTTTATTATAACACTTTTTTATGCGTTTGTCAATTAATTTATTTAACCGCGGTTAATTTTAAATAAATTATTTTAAACGCAAAAAGACGGGTGCTGATTGCCACCCGTCTGATGATTGCACATAGACGAAATTTAGTTGTTCTTTTCTTCTTTTTGAGCAATAACTTCCGCGCCGTTGTAGAAACCGCAGCTTTTGCAAACTTTGTGCGCTTCGTAAAGTTCGTGGCAATGCGGGCATTCTACGAGCGTAGCCGCCGTTGCCTTGTAGTTTGCGAATCTCTTGTTCGTTCTGCTCTTAGATTGTTTACTCTTAGGTACTGCCATAATAACACCTCTCGTTTATTTTTCTTTTTTTGAATCATTTACTCGGTTCGTCGAAATATTCAAGCGATTTGCAATCCGCGCCGCAAGAAAGCGTGAACGGCATACTTGCCATAATCGCGTCCTCTACGGCTTGTTTCAAATCGACGACTCCGTTTGCATACGCGTAATCTTCGCAATCCTTGACGGGTTGGAAATACGCGTTAAGCTCACCCACCACGTCCGTTTCCGTTTCCTTTAAACAATGCGAGCATTGCCCTTTGAGTTTATAAGAAACTTCGCCTTTCACTTCCACGGAATCGTCTTCGAATATCTCGTATTCAAAGCACACGCGGACGGGAGCGGCAAAATCCACGAACGGGATTTCAATTAAAGTTTTCGGCGCGGAATATTCCGTTTCTACGTTGCCGAAATACTTTTTTTGTGCGTTTAGCTTTCTTATTTCAAGTATCATTGTAAAACCAAGCTTTACAAGTATAGTATATTTCTACGCGTTTGTCAACTTTTTTTTCGACGAATTTTGAGAATTTTTATAATAATTCCACCGTTTCACGCGCAATGACCAATTCTTCGTTGGTCGGAATGATAAGAACTTTGACTTTAGAATTCTTACCCGTGATATCGCGGATTTTACCGTTATTCTTTTCCTTGTT
Organism: Clostridiales bacterium; assembly: GCA_015055545.1. GTDB lineage: Bacteria > Bacillota > Clostridia > Christensenellales > Borkfalkiaceae > Scatosoma. Next base: position 39,388 of record SVHY01000007.1, on the reverse strand, counting down.
CTTTTCCGCGTCGATTTCCAAACCGAGATATTGCATATTTTCGCAAATTGCCGCGCGCACACATTCGGTGTTTTCGCCGACGCCCGCCGTAAATACGATACAGTCTACGCCGTTCATTGCCGCCGCGTACGCACCGACGTATTTCTTACAGCTATAACCGAACATATCCAAAGCAAGTTTTGCACGTTTGTTGCCCTCGTTTGCAGCCGCCGTCAAATCACGGAAGTCGCTCGAAACGCCCGAAACACCCGCCATACCGCACTTTTTATTGAGATAGGTAAGCATTTGCGAAACGTCCATACCTTCTTTCTTCGCAAGGTATTCAGCCGCCGCATAGTCGATATCGCCGCTACGCGTACCCATAGGCACGCCAGCAAGCGGCGTAAAGCCCATAGACGTATCTACGCACTTGCCACCGTCAACAGCGGAAATGGACGAGCCGTTACCCAAGTGGCAGGTAACGATTTTCAGTTCTTCGGGCTTTTTACCCAAATATTTCGCCGCTTCTTGCGAAACGAATTTATGGCTCGTACCGTGTGCGCCGTAGCGTCTAATCTTATATTGTTCGTAATGTTCGTATTCGATTGCGTACATATACGCGTATTCGGGCATCGTGAAATGGAAACCTGTATCAAAAACAAGCACCATGGGTTTATTCGGCATAGCCGCGCGGCACGCGTTGACACCTACGATTGCCGCAGGGTTATGTAAGGGTGCAAGATCTTTAATTTCTTCCATAAGAACCATCGCCTCGTCCGTTACGAGCGTAGGTTTTTTAAACGCTTCGCCCGACGCAACGACGCGGTGTCCCACAGCGTCGATTTCGTCCATGGAAGAAATAACGCCGTATTCGCCGTCCGTGAGCGCCTTTAATACGAGTTCTACGGCTACGTGATGATCGGGCATAGCCTTATCCACTACGAGTTCTTTCCCGTTCGCTTTATGCGTTAATTTAGAACCGTCAATACCGATACGTTCGCAATTACCTTTTGCGATAACGCCTTCCGTTTCCATATCGATCAATTGATATTTAAGGGAAGAACTTCCCGAATTGATTACAAGTACTTTCATTTTTTATTCACTCCTTATAACTGTGTTTGCAAAGCCGTAATAGCAACGGCTGCTACGATATCTTCCGATTTACAACCGCGCGACAAATCGTTGAGCGGTTTTGCAAAGCCTTGACAAATCGGACCGACAGCCATAAATCCGCCCAATCTTTCCGCGATTTTATAACCGATATTTCCCGCTTGCAAGTCGGGGAAGATAAACACGTTGGCTTTACCCGCAACGTCCGAATCAGGTGCTTTTAAAGCCGCTACGGACGGAACAATCGCCGCGTCGAACTGCAATTCGCCGTCCAACTTCAAATCGGGTGCTTTTTCTTTTGCAATACGCACCGCTTCGGCTACCATACTAACGTTGTCGTGTTTTGCGCTACCTTTCGTCGAGAAAGAAAGCATCGCAACTCTCGGTTCTACGCCCGCAATCGCTTTCGCGGAGTTTGCCGTAGCAATCGCGCAATCGGCAAGACCTTCACTCGTGTACGTGGGATTCAAACCGCAATCAGCGAAAATCACCAAATCGTCGGGGCAATACGGGTTGCCTTGGGGCGGGCAAATCATCAAGTTAAAACTGGAAACGGACGATACGCCTTTTGCCGTTTTAATGATTTGAAGCCCGGGGCGTAAGGTGTTCGCCGTGGAATGGCACGCACCGGAAACAAGCCCGTCTACGTCGCCCATTTTAAGCATCATCGCACCAAAATACGTGCCGTCTTGTAATAATTTTGCAGCTTGGTCGGGCGTCATGCCTTTGGACGCGCGCAGTTCGCAAAGTTTTGCGTTGTATTCGTCTAATTTATCGGAAGTAAGCGGATCAACGATTGTAACGCCCGTCAAATCCACGTCGGGATTTTTCGCCTTGATTTCCGATTCGTTGCCAAGGAGTACGATTTTCGCAACGCCTTCTTTCGTCGCGTCTGCCGCAGCTTTCACTACGCGGCTGTCTTCGCCTTCGCAAAGCACAATCGTTTTTTGCAACGCTTTTGCTTTCGATTTGATTTCGTCTAAAATGTTCTTCATATAAAATACCTCTCAAAAACGCTTTATTATTTTTTTCTTTTCGTGTATAATATTATATAGAATAAAATTCTTGTTATATTATAGCATACATTTTTTAGAATGTAAAGGAAATGAAAAGCATTAAAATGAAAATTTGCGGGATAATTTGCGAATATAACCCGTTCCATAACGGGCACTTATATCAAATAAACGCCGCGCGCACGCAATCAGGCGCGGACGCGGTAGTTTGTATTATGAGCGGAAATTTCGTCCAACGCGGCGAAGCCGCTATTCTGCATAAATACGTCCGCGCAAAACACGCCGTGCAAGCGGGCGCGGATTTGGTTTTGGAATTACCCTCCCCTTTTGCCACGGCTAACGCAGAACTGTTCGCCAAAGGCGCGGTGCATATCCTTTCTTCTATCCCCAACCTTTCCACGCTCTCGTTCGGCGCGGAAACGGCGGACAAACAAGCGTTTATAAACGCGGCAAAGCTCTTAAACAACGAACCTACAAACGTTTCAAAATCCATTCAAGCCATGGTTTCGCAAGGAATGAGCTATGCAAAAGCACGTTTTGAGGCTTGGAAAGGCGAACTTCCGCAAAACCTGCTTAATTCCCCCAACAATATTTTGGGTTTGGAATACACGAAAGCAATTTTAACCAAAGGCGCAAACTTGGATATATTGCCCATCACGCGCATAGGCGAATACAAAGACGGACGATTAGACGGCGAATTTGCCTCTGCCACCGCTATTCGTGAACATTTAAAAGAAAAAACCGCCTTACGCGCGTTCGTACCCGAATACGTGTATGCGGATTTACCAAGCGATAGTAAAAACGGTTTAGAAAATTTGGAAAAATACGCTCTACTTTCCAAAACAAATAAAAAAATAGCCCAAATTTGCGACTGCAACGAGGGCTTGGAAAACGCTTTAAAACGTGTCGCGCAAACGAACGAACCGCTCGTAGAAACGCTCACGTCCGCGCGCTATACTTCGTCGCGAATACGGCGCATCGCCTTACAAAACCTGCTCAATATCGACGAAAAATTAATACGCGACTGTTTATACGCGCCGCTATATTTACGCGTTTTAGCAGCAAAAAAAGAGCGTACGGATTTGCTTTCCGCTTTAAGTGAAAGCCCTTTCCCGCTCATTATTCGCGCGCACGACGAAAACGGCTTATCGGGCGCAGCAAAAGCTTGTTTTGACGCGGATTTGTTTGCTGATCTCGTTTACGGATTGTTGTACCCCAGCGCAAAAACAAATAAAAATCCGTTTATATAATCAGTTTTGTTTTTCGCGTTTATTTTTTTGCTTTTCAAGCACGCTGCGTACGGCATCACATTCGTCCGCACCCCATTCGCCAAAAGGAACGCCTAATTGCTTTTCATACCATTTAATCGCCTTTAAAGCGTCTTGCACGCCCCACGTTTCTTTGAGTTCGCGCTCGGTAATAGGTTCAAAATCTTTTGCAATTTCAGGCAAATCTTCCCCTGCGTAAATATACAATCCAAGCCCGAACATAGCCAGATTTTTCGTCAAACAACGCATAATCGCTTTATTAATTTCCGTCATTTTCGGTTGCAAAAGCGTATTGTTGCGCATATCCATTACAGGCAACCACATCTCATACGTGCGCTCGTCCGCAGTTACCTGTGTTTGCACCATATATCCCATTTTTTCGTTTCCCGAACAGAACGTACCGTCAAACTCGTTGACTTTATACGCGGCGTCGGGATATATTTTTTTGAACTCCGCCCAAGCAAAAGCCCACGAAAGATAGGTCAAATTCCCTTTCTTTTCCGTTTTGTCGTTGACGTTGATTGCATATACTTCCTCAAACTTACCCATATTTCTTTTCCCCGTTATTCAGTTTGCATAATTCGTCGAAATTTATACGAAAACACGCGTTCAAACGATTGCAAAGCCGCGTTTTTTGTGCTATAATTTTGCGGTATAGAAATAAAGGAGTACATATGAAACCACAATTATTCGATTCGTTGAAAGGCTACAAAAAAAGCGATTTGTTGCACGATTTGATGGCAGGGCTCATGGTTGCCATTATCGCGCTTCCTCTATCAATCGCGCTCGGATTGCAATCCGTTCCCGCGGACGTTTCTTCGCGCGGTATTCAATTCGGCGTTATCACCGCTATCGTCGCAGGGTTCTTCATTTCCGCATTGGGCGGCAGTAAACACCAAATCGGTGGTCCTACCGCGGCGTTCGTCGTTATTCTGTTCGGTTATCTGGCAAACCCTGAAATCGGTGTTTTAGGGCTTGCTTTAGCGGGAATAATGGCTGGCGTTTTACTGATTTTAATGGGTATTTCCCGAGCAGGGAACGTCATGAAATTTTTCCCCTATCCCATTACTATCGGTTTTACAACGGGTATCGGTATTACCCTACTTATCGGGCAAATCAAAGACCTTTGCGGCTTAAACGCCGGCGGCGTCGACGCTATTGAAAAGGTCGTTTCCTATATTAAAAATATTGCGAGTTTCGATCTCGCTACGTTCGGCGTAGGCGCAATTGGATTATTGTGCGTTATATTCTTACCTAAAATTAGCAAGAAAATCCCGTCGGCGTTCGTTGCGCTCATCGTTTGCACGGGGGCGGCGTTGCTTTTAAATAACGTTGCGGGGACAAACGTCGCCACAATCGGTTCTAAATACGGCGAAATTGAAGCAGGTTTCTTCCCTATCGACTTCGGCGGAATTGCCAACGTGAAATTTTCCGCATTGATTGTACCCGCTATTGTTATCGCGTTTTTGTGCGCAATTGAAAGCTTGCTTTCGGCAACCGTAGCTTCGGGTATGACGGGCGCGCCCTTTAACGCAAACCAAGAACTTATCGGTCAAGGCGCGGCGAATATTTGCTCGTCCTTGCTTGGCGGCTTGCCCGCTACGGGGGCAATCGCAAGAACCGCCGCGGCAATTGAAAACGGCGCGAAAAGCCCGCTTGCGGGTATGTTCCACGCCCTGTTCGTATTGATTATGTATTTTGCGCTCATGAACGTCGTTAAATACATTCCCCTTGCCGTATTCTCTGCGATCTTGATTTCCGTCGCGATTAACATGAGCCGTTTCCCGCTGTTTATCAAACTTACGAGATTCGGTGTGCGCGATACGATTATTTTGTCCGTTACCTGCATTTTAACCGTTGTATTCGACTTGACGTACGGCGTTCTCGGCGGCGTTGCCGTTACCTTTATCGCAAACGCGAAGAATTTCAAAACGGGTTTAAAAATCAGCAAAGACGAACAATCAAACCTTATCAAAGTAGACGGGACTTTGTTCTTCGTCAACGCAAACAAACTCACCGATTGTATGAACAAAGAACTCGAAGCCGCGGACGAGATGACAATCGATATGAGCGGTATTGAGCGTATCGACGAAACGGCGCTTGAAAAACTGCTTACAACCAACCGTAAAGCCAACGCGCAAGGAAAAACCGTAAACTTAATCAACTACAACGAAAACGTTGCAAAACGTCTTGAAAAATTCGGCAACGTATTGTAAAACGCATACGATAAAAGCACCGCTCTTTTCACAAGAACGGTGCTTTATTTTTCGCGCTTTTATCTGTTATTGATAAGCTTGGTCAATTCTACCGGTTCAACGATTTTGCCGTCTTTATACACACGCATATTACCCGAAGCGATTTCATCGATAAGGATAACCTCGCCGTTGTTGTAACCGAATTCAAACTTAATATCCCAAAGGTCAAGACCGATAGACTTCAAATCGTCGGCAACCACTTTCGTGATTTTCAGCGTTTGCTCTTTCATGGAATTGAACATATCCATACTCATAACGCCAAGAGCCGCAAGTCCTTCCGCCGTAACGAGCGGATCGCCCTTTTCGTCGTTTTTAAAGGTACATTCTACATATCCACCTGCAAGCGGCGTACCGTTTTCAATATATTCACCGTATCTTCTGATAAAGCTGCCCGTTGCAACCAAACGGCAAATAACTTCCAAACCGTGTCCAAATACCGTTGCGGGAAGAACTTCCATCGTTGCGTTTTCCAAATCCGCAGAAACGTAATGCGTTTTGATACCAGCTTTTTTCAAAAGCTCGAAATAGTATATGGACGATTTCAAATTCGCCTTGCCGATACCTTCAATCGTCAAACCGACCGTGTTTTCGCCCGGATCAAACACGCCGTCTTTGCCCGTGCAATCGTCTTTAAACTTCAACAATACGTTGCCGTTTTCAAGTTTGTAAACGTCTTTCGTTTTACCTGTGTAGATTTTTTCCATATTATAAACCTCTTTAAATAGAATACAATTTTCGGGCATTTGGTCGCATTTCACGCCAAATTGCAAAAATATTATAACAAATTTATTTAAATTTTACAATAATATGAAAGGCATATTTTAAAAATTTTTTTTGATTTTTTTAATTTTTTTTGATACAGTCTTCAATTTGAATAAAGATTAAATCTATAAACACTTCGCGCTTTAAGACTTCGCTTTCGCATGACTACACACCAAGCCTGCGAGTAGGATAAAAAAAATCGACAAGCTTCCATAGAAACTTGTCGATTTTTTGGCAGGGGCTATAAGACTTGAACTCATCTCTTTGGTTTTGGAGACCAAGGCACAACCTCTATACCAAACCCCTATACAACGTAGCTATTATATAACAAAAAAAAGCATTTGTCAAATCTTTTTCACCCGAAAAACAAAGGAATTTTTCAAAATATCAAAAAACGCCGCACGTGCGGCGTTTTTTAGCTATGCTGACATTATTCCACCGTTAAACCATATGCACGTAAAACATTTCTCGCATATTCTAATTGTGTTTCCGTCGGTATCGTTTGCGGTAAATCATTCCGTTTCCCCAGCGCCGTATATTTCGATGCCGCTAAATTATGATAGGGCAACACTTTCACTTTTCGTATTCCCTCGACTTCTCTTAAAAAATTCCCTATCGACTCTATTTCTTTATCGTTATAGGTAGGCACGAACGGGATTCTTATTTCGATTGCTACGCCTCGTTTTGATATGTATCGTAAATTATCCAAAATCACAGCGTTGGATTTCCCCGTACAACGTATATGTACGTTTTCGTCATACGCTTTCATATCGTATAAGAATACGTCCGTATACGGTAAAATTTTGTCTATCTCTGTTCGCGGCACAAATCCGCAAGTATCCACGGCGGTATGCACGCCGTTTTCTTTTAAGCGTTTTAAAAGCTCCGCACAAAAATCCGCTTGCAATAAGCACTCTCCGCCCGATAACGTAACCCCGCCGTTCGTCGTATCGTAAAACGCCTTATCTTCCAGAAGTTCACTTAAAAGCTCGTCCACGGTTACTTCTTTGCCAAAAAGCTGCAAAGCAGCGTTTGGACATACGCTTATGCATGCACCGCACGCCGTACATTTTTCACGGGAAAACACGTGTTTACCATCCTGTATAGTGTGCGCATTTTGCGGACAAACGGCTACGCAAGTCCCACAATGCGCGCATTTTTCTTGAAAAAACGCAAGCTCAGAAGAAAACGTAAAGCTTTCGGGGTTATGGCACCATGCGCATTTAAGCGAACAGCCCTTAAAAAACACCGTCGTACGAATCCCGTCGCCGTCATGCACCGAAAAACGTTTGATTTCAAATATCTTTCCTTTTTCCATTTTATCAAGCTCCGTAATTTGTTTCTGCTTGTGCGATAAACGCGTCTTGCTCCGTTTTACTCAAATTGACGAAATACGCATTCCATCCACATACGCGAACTTGCAAATTTGCGTATTTCTCGGGGTTTTTCTGCGCCTCACGCAAATCTGCCGCATTAAACACGTTACCGTGCATAGCAAAACCGCCTTTTAAAAAATACGTTTTTAATATCCCGTAAAACGCTTCCAAACCGTCTTCCCCCCGTACCGCCGACGGGTGCAATACGATATCCAAAACCGAACCCGTAGCAAAATCCGCCAAGTCCATCTTCGTGACCGAGTTAATCAAACCCGTCACGCCCTTTTTATCCATAGCAACCGTAGCACAAAGATTTTTGGAAAGGATATCCCCTGACTTTCTGCCGTCTGGCGTAGCCATCGTACGCGCGCCTACTTTGAAACACTCGTCTATGGAAAACAACGCCGCTTTAAACACACCGCCGCGACCGTTCGGTTGGTTGTTGACAAGCTTTGCGCAAAAATCCGACATTTCCACGGCGATTGCGTCGGCAATCGGATCGTTATTGCCGTATTTATGCGTTAATCGCAAAGCGGCAAGCCTGTCTTGTTCGTAACCCTCCCAATTCTTTTTCAAAATTTCACCAAGCTCGGCAAACGTATATTTTTTGCTTTCAAACACAAGCTCTTTCACCGCGCAAACGCTATCCACCACGCTTGCAATGCAATAAAGATACATTGAGCTATTGTTATATTTTGCACCGCCTTCGTATACGTCTACGCCACGTTTCACACTTTCGTCGTATTGACAGGACAAAATCGCATCAGGATACATTTCCCCGTAATATTTTTCCACCTGCACAACGTAGCTTAACGCATTTTTAATCATATACGCGATTTGTTCTTTTACCGCACGTACAAACTGCGGATAATCATTGATTTCACCTGTTGCCAAACCGATTTTTTCACCCGTTCGTAAATCCACGCCGTTCGTAAATACAAATTCTATCGCTTTTGCCAAATTCACGCCGCCGTTTCCCGTACAACCGATTTCCACACCCCACACCGCGGGTTCATAACAACCGATCGGCACGAAATTTTTTGCATCACGTTCTTCTATCCCTACGCGACGTAAACTCTCTACCCCAACGTAATCGTTAACGAATACGAAGCTGGAATTCCCACGACGAATACAATCTAATACCAGTTTAATAAAATCTTTTGGAGTTTTATCAGATACGCGAATATGGATTTTCGGACTGTAAATATTCAATTCGTTATACGTTTCCACTATCAAATAAGAAAGCTCGTTCGTTACTTCCTTGTCGTCTTCATCGCCACCGCCCAAGCAAAACGGCAAATCGTACGGCACTTTTGCAAGCCAAAATTTATACAGGAAAAATTTTAACATGTTTTTAATTTCCGCTTTCGTGTATCTACCGCTCTTGATATCATCGACGAAATACGGATATAATAAAACATCCAACCGACCAAGCGTACGCACTCTTGCGCCCGTTATATATTCATGCGCAAAGAAATATAAAACCAACGTTTGCATTGCCTCATAGATATTACTCGGTTTTCCGTTTGCAATATTTTCAAGAGCAACGGCGTTGTCTGCATTGTACGGTTTTACCCCTTCGGCAAACCGTTTCGCAAGCGCAATAAACGCCTTTAAAACGATTTCACAAGATTCATAAAATTCCTTTTGTTTGTCCGTTAATTTTTCACGGCTTGCCGCTTCGTAGATACGGTCTAAAAGTCCTGCAAAACCAAGGCTTAACAAGGCTTTGGAATTAGGCGAAATATGCCCGAAATCCTCGTGACTTTTATATGCCCCACACGACCAAGCCTTCGATATATCCGACAACTCTTTCGATAAATACCGATTTTTCGCTTCAGCCGACCATCTCTGTTTTTGGTGGCGCATAAGCCCATCGGTTAAAACCTTATCTTGAAACATATCGTCTTTATCAATCGCAATACGCGCGTTATTTGCAATAAACGAAAACGTTTTTGCTTTTATAATCGCTTTGGATAAAGCCGTATTTTCTAATTCATTCACGTATTTTTCAAGTTCCTCCACGGCAACGCCGCTTTCTAAAATCCATGCAGGATTGGTATATTCTGCTTGTAAAAAATCCTTTTTCGCTTCAAAATCCATACTTTACTCCCTTATTTACAAATGACTGTAATTATATTATAAATTTTTTGTTTTATTTTACAATAACAATTCAATATTATTTGACTTATTCGAAACAAAATATTATAATACGTATATGAATATTTTTAAAAGCGAAATCAGCCTCAATACAATCGTGTCCGTCGTATTCGTTCCTTACGGGTGCGGCAGACCTCTTCATAAAAACAGACCAACCCACGGCTTTGCTTTTAACGTAGGTTGCGACGTCACCTACCATTTTGAAACGGGCGAAACACTCGTGTGTCATGCAGACGAACTGATTTATCTGCCCAAAGGTGCAAATTACACTGCAAAATTCGACAACGAACAATCCAATGTGAACACAGGCGTATACGCCGTTAACTTCCTATTAAACAACAACGAAGCTTTTTCCCCAAAAACGATACAAGTCAAAGCTAAAACAACCCTGCACGCCGCGTTTTCTAAAATGAACGTCGCTTGGAGAAAAAAAGACGTCGCCTATCGCGACGACTGTTTCAGTCTTTTTTATAAAATTTTAAAAACGATTAAAACGGACTTAGCCAATTACGCCCCTATACAAAAATCGCGCGACGTATTAGCACCCGCTCTGCGGTTTATTGACGAGCGACACACAACCGAACAAATTACAAGCGCGCAGCTTGCAAGTTTATGCAACGTCAGCGAACCCTATTTACGCAAGCTGTTTCATAACTTATTCGGCGTATCGCCTATCGTATATATACGCAATTTAAAAATAGAGTACGCCAAAGAACTACTATTATCCGCGGAATATTCCGTAACCGAAATCGCCATGATAACGGGCTTTAACGACGCGGCGTATTTCAGCCGTGAGTTCAAAAAAGCAACAGGCATTACGCCAAACGGATACGCAACACTTTTTAAAGCCAAGCAATAAACGCAAAACGCCGCACGTGCGGCGTTTTTGTATCTTAAAAATATTTTTCCAGAAGCAACGGTTTGACTTGTTCCGTCAAGCCTAAATCGTGAACGAGCGTTAAAACGGTGTAGCGGTCGCGAACGGTGTACGCTTTTTCTATCATTTCTTCCATCGTTTCCTTGCGTACTCCCAACTCGGAATACCGCACAGGACAGCCCATTTTTATAAGCATTTCTTTTAACGTTTCTATCTTCGGCAATTCGTTTACAAGTTTGTACACAGATTCCGCCCCATGAAACGCAATACGATTATCACTTAAATAATGATATAACTCCATAGACACGAGCGTACCGATAGCCACTTTTAATCCGTGCATAGGTATTTTTTCACCGCGGCGTACGAAATCCATTTCCAAATAATGCGATTGATGATGTTCACTACCGCTTGCAGGACGCGAATTTCCACACATAGCCATAGACAGCCCTGCCGTTATCAAGGCTCTCGTCAATTTTGCTACGGCACTACTTTCGTATTGAACCAAGCCGTCGAATGCATTCACACATTCTGCGCGCGCTTGTTCCATTAACGCATACGCTTGTTCGTGAATTTCTTCGCCTGTGACAAAATGCGCCGTCTGCCAATCCAAAAGACAAGTATATTTGCCTATAATATCCCCATAACCTGCCGCCGTCATAATCCGCGGCGCGTTGCAAACGATATCCAAATCGATTAAAACATCCGTCGGCGTATGTACTTCGTCCGTCACTTTAACGCCTTTTCGCATCAACGCCGCACCTTTAGAACAATACCCGTCTATACTTGCGGCGGTAATCAACACCCCACAATCAATCCCCAAACGTGTGGAAACGGATTTCGACATATCGTTAAGCGTACCACTCCCCACCGCTAAAAGATAATCAGCGGATTTTGCAAGCTCGTAGGCATACGTACATTTATCTTCCGTCGGCACGAGTTCCTCGTCGGGAAAAAATATATCGACAATATTCGCGCCAACTCTTTGCAAATCCGTTTTCATCGCCAAAGCGTACGGTTTTGTGTTGATATCGTACATGAGTGCTACTTTTTTTTGTGCTATTTTTGAAAAAAAATTTTGAAAACCACTCTCGTGGCGATATTCAATATTGATGTTCATATAACTCTCCGAATCTTAATTATTATCACAACGTTCCAGCGAGAATATAAAAGGATTTTCTTCCATAATCGCGTTGAGCTCGGACGAGGAAAATTCGTTATCCGTCGTAAGCGTCGCACTATATATTACCTGTTCGCCTTCGCGCTTTAACACCAAATGATTAAATCTGTCCGTACCGAAAATTTCTTTAATTTTTAAATTTTCCGTGCCCGTTTCCGTACGCGTAAACTCGATTTTTACCGAATAATAGCGTTTATGACGGAAAACACGGCAGTTGATATGAAAGACGCATTGCGCCGTAATCAAAATCGCCGTAGCACCGATAGCGAGCACGTACAAGCTTGCACCGCACGCCATACCTACGCCCGCAGCAGCCCAAATTCCTGCCGCCGTGGTTAACCCTTTCACTTCGTGCTGTTTAAACACGATCATACCAGCACCTAAAAAGCCTACGCCTGATACGATTTGCGCCGCAACTCGTCCCGGATCACCCGTACCGATATTTCGGGAAATAACGGTCATCAGCGCCGCGCCGAAACACACGATCGTATGCGTACGAATCCCCGCTTCTTTAAAGCGGATTTTGCGTTCAAAGCCGATTATAAACCCCAAAAGAACGGAAAGCAAAAGCTCGGGCAACATGCCCAGTTGACGTAAAATTTCTTCTATCATATCATAAATCTCCCTTTTTAATTTTTTTCTAATTTGCAAGAAAATCCTTGACGCTGTTAAAAACGAACGTCGGCGTATCGTTTACCGTTGCATTTTTTATATCATCCAACGTCGCTTCACCTGATAACACGCACACCGTATCCACACCCGCGTTCACTCCTGAAGCAATATCCGTATACAATCTATCGCCTATAACGACCACTTCATTTTTTTGATACCCGAATTTCTTCATCAATTCAAAAATCATCGTCGGTTCGGGCTTACCGATAAAGACAGGCGTTTTGCCCGTTGCATAGCGGATTCCCACGCACATCGAACCGCAATCGGGAATCGAGCCGAAATCGACGGGACAAACCCAATCGGGATTGGTCGCGTAATACGGAACGTCCAACTTCGTAAGTACTTCACAAGTCGTTCTCAATTTTTCGCCCGTCAGTTCAGGATCGAACGCCACCAGCACCGCTTTGATATTCTCATCAAAGCTACAAGTAATATGCAATCCGCTGTCCTTGAGTTCCTTTATAAACGAACGCGTACCCTGTGCGTAAATCAAATCGTTTGCGAATTTAGCTTTAAAAATCATAATCGCCGCTTGCGCCGAGGTAAAGAAATTGTTTTCGTCTACGTCCTTTATCCCCAAACGGTTAAGTTTTGCGATATAATCCACCACCGACTTAGAAGGGTTGTTGGTAATAAACGCATATCTCCCTCCCTCTCTTTTTATCTTGGCAAGCAATGCAATTACTCCGTCAAATAAATCGTTTTCGCGGTAAATCGTGCCGTCCATATCGAACAGAAAAAGCTTTTTCGCTTTTAAATCGTCCGCATTTTTCCCGAAATAATCTTTCATAATACTCCACAGATATTATAATTTCAATATTATATCACTATTTTATTTAAAAATCAAGCGTTTCCAGCCGCAATTAAATTAGCGTCGTCAGAAATATGCTCAACTAAAACATCGCCAATTTTTACAGGCAGTTCGCAAGTGGTAGCGTTGATTTTCTCCATAACCGCAAAAATTTCGCTCTTTTTCACGGGCGCGTCCGTTTTCACGGGTATCATTTCGCCACTTTTTGCGCGTACGGTGGAAGTAACCACGCGCTTAGGGCAAACCACTTCGTTTTCAGCATACAGCCTGCCACGCGGACAGCCGTTGCCTTGCACGCTTATCACGTTTCCGTCCTGCAATTCCACTTCTATCGTACAACCAATAGGACATTCTATACAAGTCAAAGTCTTTTTCATATCAATTCTCCGTTAATTCCACTTCCAAATCACTATCCACCATTGCTAATTTTTGTTCGGTTAAAAGCAACGTTTCCATTTCCCCTGGTACGGCAATTTTTTTCTTGCGCTCCAAAAGCACCTTATCGCCGCACTTTACGCGTATCGAGCAATCACGGAACGTATTCGTCACACGGAAAAACAGTTTTACCATACCGCCAACGGTTTTGTTTAAGCGTTGCGGCACGACGTAGCCGATATTTTTACCGTTTATAACGTTGACCTCGTCGCGTTCGCCGTTGCCGTTTAAAACGTAGTTTGCCGCGCATTTCCCTGCAAGTTCCGATTCTTCCGACACATAATCCACCAAATCGTGGACTTGCAAAACGTTTCCACACGCAAACACGCCGTCCATCGGCGTTTCACGGTTTTGATCGACCACCGCACCGCGCGTTTTAGGCGAAATTATAATTCCCGCCTCTTTCGTCAGTTCGTTTTCGGGAATTAACCCCACGGAAAAGAGTACGGTATCACAATCAAAGTGCATTTCCGTACCCGCAATCGGGCGTTTGTTTTCGTCCACTTTAGATACGACAACCCCCGTTACGCGTTTATCCCCTTCGATTTTCGTAATCGTATGGTTAAGATACAAAGGAATATTGAAATCGTCCAAACATTGCGCGATATTACGTTTCAAGCCACTGGAATAGGGCATAATTTCACATACGGCGTACACTTTCGCACCCTCCAAGGTCATACGTCGCGCCATAATCAAACCGATATCGCCCGACCCGAGAATAACTACGCTTTTTCCCGGTAAATACCCTTTTATATTCACGTATTTTTGCGCCGTTCCCGCCGAATATACGCCCGCAGGTCTACTGCCCGCCACGTTGAGCGCACCGCGACTTCTTTCGCGACAGCCCATAGCAAGAACGACCGCTTTTGCTTGCACGCTAAACACACCGTACGTGGTATTCATCGCCGTAACCGTTTTATCTTTGGCAAGAGAAAGCACCGTCGTTTCCGTCAGCACTTCAATATCTCTTTTTTGTACTTCGTCCACAAACCGCGCCGCGTATTCAGGACCCGTTAAACTTTCCTTAAAACGCGTTAACCCGAACCCGTTATGTATGCATTGATTAAGTATACCGCCAAGACGGGTTTCACGTTCCAAAACGAGAATATCTTTCACGCCGTTATCGTACGCCGCAACCGCCGCGGCAAGCCCCGCAGGACCACCGCCGATAATGACTATATCATAAACGTTTTTCATTTGCTTACCCCCACGACGAGCTGTGATCCGTCGCCGTTTTTCGTCACTCGTTCAAACGGAATTTGTAATTCCCGCGCAATAATTTCCGCAACGTGCGGTTGACAAAAACCGCCTTGGCATCTACCCATACCCGCACGCGTTCTACGTTTTACCGCATCAACGTTCTTTGCCGGTGGGTTCTCACGCACGGCACGCACGATTTCGCCTTCCGTTATCCGTTCACAACGACATACGATTTTACCATAAGACGGGTCTTTGGCAATCACTGCGTTTTTCTCTTCCATCGATAAATCTTTAAAGAAATAATCCGCCTTGCGCTTACCGTTAAAGCGTTTATTTTTCGTCAACGGCAATAATTTCCCAACAAGCTCTTCCACGGCGTATTTTGCAATCGCAGGCGCGGACGTAAGCCCCGGAGATTCGATGCCCACACAATGGATAAAACCCTTTACGCGAGCGCTTTCCTCTATAATAAAATCATGGCGCGTAGAATAAGCGCGAACACCTGCAAAGGAAGTAATCGTATTATATAGCGGCGGATTTTTGACCATGCCGTTTACCTTTTCAATAATATGCGAAAGTCCGCTTGCCGTCGTTTCCGTCGTGGCATTTTCCATTTCTTCCGACGTCGGACCAAGCAGAATATTGTTATCCACCGTTTGCGTGACCAAAATCCCTTTGCCTTTTGCCGTCGGTGTGAAAAACAACGTATGCGCCACGAACTCCCCACTCTCTCTATCCAACAAAATATATTCGCCCTTGCGCGCTTTTATTATAATATCGTTATCGCCAACGAGCGCCGCGATTTTTCCACCGCCAAGCCCCGCACAATTGATAACCACTTTCCCGCAAACGCTTTCGCCAAGCGCAGAACAAACGGAAAACCCGTCCGCTTTCTTTTCAATTTTTACCACTTCAAAATCCGTATACAGTTTCGCGCCGTTGTCCATAGCGTTACCGATTGCGGCAATCGTCAAGCCGTACGGGCAAACGATTCCGCCCGTTTTCGCATACAACGCTCCCACAGCCGCGTCCGATATATTCGGCTCTAACACGCGCAACCGCTCCGCGGTTATAATCTCCATGTCCGCTACGCCGTTTGCTATCCCGCGCGCTTTTAACGATTCCAGCGTTTGCATATCTTCCGCGGAAAACGCCACGACGAGCGAACCGTTATTTACGTATTTTACGCCTAATTCTTTTGCGTAGTTTTCCATCATTTTATTGCCTAAAACGTTGAATTTTGCCTTTAAACTTCCTTGCGGCGCGTCAAACCCAGCGTGTACGATACCGCTATTCGCTTTGCTTTGACCCATACAAACGTCGTTTTCTTTTTCCAACATACACACGGACAATTCGTATTTGGTCAACTCTCGCAATACCGCTCCGCCAACAATCCCGCCACCGATTACGATTACGTCAAACATTTACTCTCCTTTTTTGTAAAAATTACTTGACAGTTTTATTTTTCTATATTATAATATAAATAAGCAAATAAGCAAAGTAATTTTCCTAATTTGCAATTATGAAAAGGAAAAAGAAAGAATGAACGGTTTTACCCCGCTCATTTTTTCAAAAACGAGCAAAAACTATGAAAGAAAATCAAGAAAAAGACATTCTCGAAATTTTACAAAACAATCAGTACGCAACCATTGACGAGCTTGCGGAAAAATTATTCGTCAGCCCGTCTACCGTAAGACGGAAACTGAATCTTTTACAAAAGAAAGGCTTGGTAACGCGTACGCACGGCGGCGCACAGCTCAATGATGACAATAACTTCTTCCCCAGCTTTACGTTCCGCGTACACGAAAACAGCTATGAAAAGAAAAAAATCGCGTTGTCCGCGATAAAACTGATTAAAAACGGGGATTTGATTTTTCTCGACGGTACGACTTCCGCGTTCTTTATCGCGGAATATCTTTCCGAATTTAAAAATATTCGCGTAATCACGAACGGTATCGACACGCTTTCCCTACTCTCGAAAAACAATATCGCCGCGTATTCGACGGGCGGGTGCGTACAAGAACTCAACCGTTCGGTGCTCGTAGGGCATTACGCGGAAAAAATGATTGAAAATTTCCACGCGGATATCGCGTTCTTCTCTGCCCGTTCGGTGGATAATAACGGCGAAATATACGATTGTTTTGAAGAAGAAAACGTAATCCGAAAAGCAATGATTAAGCACGCGACGAAAAAAGTGTTCCTTTGCGACAGTACGAAGTTCGGCAAAACGAATTTATTCCATTTATGTTCGCTCAACGACGTGGATTATATCGTCAGCAACCATACCATTCCCGATTTCGTCAAGCCCGAACGAATGCCACAGATCATAACCGAATAACATTTGAGCCAAGCAAACTTGCTTGGCTCTGTTTTTTTCTCCTTTTTGCTTTTTATTTATCCTTTCTACATTTATGAATAAGGACATACGCGCCTATCAGTACCGCGACGGACACACCCAGCACCAAATACCCTACCCAGCTTTGTACTTTATCGCCGAAGAAATATAAATTGCAATCAATGGAATCCTTAATACCCGTTATTACTTCGCTTGGAAAGCCCTGCGCCGACATTTCTTCAAACACGCCGCCAAGCGCATGGTTTCTAAGTAACGACGTTCCGTACGTCCCGGGCAAGAACGAAACGACTTTTTGCAAGCCGTCGCCAAACGACGAAATGGGCATATACGCACCGCAAATAAAACCGTACCCCGCACTAACGATTGATCCAACCGCGGAAATTTGACCTTGCGAGGAGAGAAAACAATTGACAATAGACGAAATGGAAGTACCGAATAGAACCAAAATAAAGACGTCCAAAAATATCAATAAGATATCCGCAAATCGCAAATACCAACCGATACACGCCAAATACGCCATACCTGCGACAATGGCGATAAAACAGATAATAAGCGTCACGAACATGGTCGCTATATAATAGGACAGCGCGAGCGTAGACGGAGATACGGGCGTAATCAACAAATCTTTACGCGTACCCGTCACTTTATCCTGTATCATCAGCATATTCGAGCAAAACGCGACGGTCACGCAACAAACGGCGAGTAGCGACGATAAAAGCTGTCCACCCACACAAGCGTTGATTAGACTTTCTTCCACTTCTACGAATTCGGGAATACTCATCATAAACGAATCCTTATACACGTTAGATAAAAACGTAGCGTATAAAACGAGCAAAATCAACGGCGTAATAAGCGACGTAAACAACAATCCCTTATCCTTAAAGAACATCTTTGTATTTCTTTTAATCAAAACGGTAAGCGTATTCATTTGCTTTCCCCTCCAGTCGCACCGAGTTTTTTGCCAGTCGCCGACAAAAACACGTCGTCCATTTTCCCTTTTATCACTTCGTAATCGGTGAATATATGCGGATTTTTTACAATCAACTGCGTAGCAACCGCCGTATTTTCAACGGCTACCTTATACCCACCGACAACCGTTTCATACGGCAATCCCAATTCTTCCAACTGCGCAACCGTTGCGCCGTATAACAATATAAAATCACCCGTATACGCGTTCTTTAATTGCAACGGCGTGCCCTCCGCGACGATTTTCCCTGCATCAAGAATAACGACGTAATCCGCTTCCGCAGCTTCTTCCATGTAATGCGTCGTCAAAAACACCGTCATACCCTGCGTTTTCCGCAGATTCGTAATCACGTTCCAAAGCCGTTTCCGCGTTTGCGGATCAAGCCCCGTCGTCGGTTCGTCTAAAATCAGAATATTCGGCTCGTGTAATAACGCGCGCGCCACGTCGATTCTACGACGTTGCCCGCCCGACAGTTTGCCCACCGTTCTCTTTAACAAATCGCTAAATTCCAACTTTTCAGAAAGCTCTTTCAGTCGTTTTTCAAAATCCGCGCCAACGATACCGTAAAGCGCCGCCCTGTCCCGCAAATTATCTTCCACAGTCAAAACTTTATCAAGCACGGAATTTTGATACACAACGCCTATCTCGCGCTTCACGCCGTCGAAATCTTTATCGATATCCATTCCGTTAATCAAAACCGTGCCAGCATCCTTTTTAAGCTGTCCGCACATAATCGAAATCGTCGTGCTTTTGCCCGCGCCGTTCACCCCCAAAAACGCAAATAGCTCGCCGCGCTTGACCTTAAAATCCAAACCGTCCACCGCGACCACGTCTTTGAACGTCTTTCGCAAACCGTCTATCCGAATTACTTCGTCCATTTCATAGCTCCTATATATTATTGATATTAAAATGATATCACTTTTTCAAACGCATGTCAAGCGAATTTCCTATACTATATAAAAAATATACCCCGAAAGCGAAAAAACTTTCGGGGCTTTTTGATTATTCGTTATTTATCGTCGGAATTTCTTTTCATGAAGAAATCGACGAATCTCGGGCGGTGTTTTCTATCCACCGTTTCTTCCTTCTTGACGTCGGGAATGGGATCGTCCGGTTCAAAACTTTGTACAGGTTGAACGGGTTGAACAGGCTGAACGTTTTGCACGGGCGCAGGTTGCGCAGGTTGTGCGTACGTATTTGCTTGATAGCTGGGCGTTTGCGGTTGCATATCCCCGTCGTTATAAGCAAAATCGATTTTACGAGAAAGCAAAGAGGCTTGTCTAAGAGCCGATTCTTGCGCTTCTACGCCAAAGCCGTTTTGTTGATTGTTAAAGCCCGTAGCAATGATAACGACTTCCACTTCGTCCGCCATGCTCTCGTCGATACACGCGCCGAATATAACGTTTGCGGAATAATCGATAACGCCTTTGACCAAATCTGCCGCCATTACTACTTCATCCAAAGACAAATCCTTACCGCCGATAATATTTAAAATAACCGAGCTTGCGCCCTCAATCGTCGTATTCAAAAGCGGACTGCAAACCGCGCAACGTACAGCGTCGGAAATACGTTTTTCGCCTTTCGCTACGCCGATACCCATATGCGCAAGTCCCCTGCCTTTTAACGTCGTTTTCACGTCGGCAAAATCAAGGTTGATAAGCGACGGTTTTACGATCAGTTCGGCTATACCGCGAATACCCTGCCGCAAAACTTCATCCGCAACTTTCAAGGAATCGGAAAAGGACGTACCCTTGGGAACGACTTGACGGATTTTATCGTTGGGAATGGTGATAATGGAATCTACCGATTTACGGAGTTCTTCAATACCCGCCATCGCATTGTCCATTCTGCGTTTCGCTTCAAACGTGAACGGTAACGTAACTACCGCCACCGTTAAAATTTTCATTTCCTTTGCTATCTTTGCGATAACGGGCGCTGCGCCCGTACCCGTACCGCCACCCATACCTGCCGTGATAAACAGCAAATCAGTATCTTTTAAAGCGGCTTGGATAGCATCCTTATTTTCTTCCGCAGCGGCTTTCCCAACCGTGGGATCTGCACCCGCGCCAAGACCTTTCGTCAGCTTTACGCCAATTTGAATACGATTGCTCGCTTTTGAGCGTGCTAATGCTTGATTATCCGTATTAACGACGATATATTCCGCGCTTTTAAGCCCCGATTCGATCAAGCGGTCCACGGCGTTATTCCCCGCGCCACCAACGCCGACAACTTTTATTTTTGCCACGCCCGACAAATTATTCACAGCAGTTTCTACCGCCGATGAAACGGCGTTTTCCATCGGCGTATCATCGTATACTCCGTAACCGCCCATACCGTTTTGATAAGTATCTATCATTTATTTTTTCCTCCGTTTTTACTGAAAAATCTTTGAATCCAACCGCGTTTTTTTCGTTCTAAAGTCGCCATATTCAAAAGCCCTATCCGCGAAGACCAGTTGGGCTTATCGTAATAAGGCAAATCAGGATACGCCACTTCCGTCAAACGGTTTAAGCGGTTTGCGATATGTTCTGCCGCGCCCGCTACACACGTACTGCCTTCGCCCGTAATACTAATCGGATTTACCGCAAACACCGTTGCCGCTTTTTCACGATAGTATTTACTTAAAAAGGTTTCCACTTTTTCGCACAAAACGTCCAGCTCACATTTCAAAACGTCTGTAACGAATTGCACGGGAAAAGACGTATCGCCCCGTTCGTTCGTCCAAGTCAAACCGCGCGGAACTCCTCCGCCGGAAACGTTGGACGAGCTCAAAATCTCTTCCGCCGTTTCCATATCTACAGATAAATTTTGCATGAGAGAAACGAGCAGCGTGCCTTTCCCAAAATCAAACGTTTCTTCATGCACGATCCCGTTGCCGTAAACGACGGAAACAGACGTAGTCATAAACCCTATATCTAACAAAAACGCATAGCCCTCACGGCGTTTTTCGGACAATAAATAAAGCGACTGCGCTAACGTTGACGGTAAAAAGCAAACCGTTTGCACGCCCAAATCGTTTAACACCGTTTCCGCAAGCGTTGCAAATTCTTCTGAAATAAAATAATAACACAGCGCGCCCTTTAACTGCGTAGTCGGCACGCCGTATAAATCGTCGGCAAAGAAATATTTGCGATTATCGCCGAGTGTAAAATACATATTAGAACGGCGTACGCACCGCCCCGAACACATCAATTCAGAAAGCCCGCTTTCGTATAAAGCATCGATATCCTGCGACGAGATTTTACGCTTGGACGGGAAAGAGAGCGTATGCCCTTTCGTAGCCACCTGCACGAACGCCGACGGCACGCCGACGTGGATTTCGTTGATTTTTCCATCGTAGTTTTGCCGAACAATCGTAACGGCGGCAACTACGGCACGACGAAACGCGGCGGTATCAAAAAATCCGTCCGATGAAAAACCTTCGTATTTTTCCGTGTGAATACCGCTGATAACGAAATTCCCGTTTACCCCTTTCGTACCGAGAAAGAAAGTAATTTCATACGAACGCACGTCCAAAACGGCAACCGTTTCGTTTTTCACAACCTTCTCCCCCTTTGCTACAAAATAAAATCTTGTTATAATTATACAACATTTACAAAGAAATGTCAATAACTTGAAAAGAAAAAACGCGCACAAAGCGCGTTTTTACGGCATTTTTCCGTATATTTTTTAGGCTAAAACGTCTATTCGCGTAAAATACTGCGCTTTCGCGCCGTTTTCCCCGTCGTAGACGAGCACCGCGCCAGTCAAACGCTGCGCGTCAGACAGAGCAAAATACGCGTCCATTGCCGCCGTAGCCTTTTCTAAACCGTCCTGATAGGGATTGCGGATATAGAGCTTTACACCTTCCGTCATCGTACATACGAACATGGTTTGTTTCTCGTCGGTTGCGGGGCGTTGTACTTCCACCGACAACAGATTTCGACGCACGCCGCCCAAGCGTTCGTGCATATACCCCAGCACGGCAAATAGACTATCCAAGCAAGCGTCACCCGCAAGCTCTGCACCCTTTTCGCCCGTAGCGTTTAAACCGCTAATGAGTACGTTTTTCACGCCGTCCGAACGGTTTTCGTAAGTCGCACGTTCGCCGAGCACCGTTCCGTTTGCGGAAAGGATATAATACGCCTTTTTATCCACAGTGGGCACGGCGTACACTTCCGCCTCTTCCTGGACTTCGATAACGATACGGTTGGGATACGCTCTTTCAAATTTCGTCAAATGGAAATACGGAAATTTTTCCACGATTGCCTGTGCTTTTTCGTCGCTGACAAACAGCGTACTGTCCTTTTCGTACGCAGAAAGCAACTCGCTTTGCAATTGTTTGGCCTCCGCTTGCGCTTCCTTGGAAACGACGGGCGCGTACACCGTAACGTCGCTCACGCGGTATACGGTGGAAACACCAAGCAATACCGCCGATAAAAATATCAAAAGCGTCAATATAAACACCAACAAATTTTTCTTTCGCATTCTTTTATCCCTTTAAAAGCCTTTTCTATATATGCACGCGACGAATAGTTGCGCCGAGTTTTTTGAGTTTGTACTCAAAATCCGCATACCCTCTATCGATATGAGAAAGGTCGATAACCGTGCTTTGACCTTCGGCTTTGAGCGCCGCTAAAACGAGAGCCGCGCCGCCGCGCAAATCCCCCGCCGTTACCTGCGCGCCGTGCAATCTTTCCACGCCGCGAATCACTGCGGTTCTGCCGCGCACGGTAATATCCGCGCCCATGCGTTTAAGCTCCCCTGCGTATTTATACCGCGTTTCAAACAGGTTCTCTACCACGAGCGTCGTACCCTGCGCCGTACAGCAAAGCGTGGAATACTGCGCCTGCATATCCGTAGGAAAACCGGGGAAGGGCATCGTTTCCACCAAGTCCACCGCTTTCAACCGTCCGTTGCTTTGCAATACTATTTTATCATTTTTCGTATGTATTTTGCAACCGTTTTCACGCAATTTATGTAAAAGTGCCGCAATATTTTCAGGCGGAACGCCGTCCGTTTCTATTTCACCCCCGCAAGACGCCGCCGCGATGAGGTACGTTCCCGCCTCTATCCTGTCGCCTATCGGCGTATAATCCACGCCGTGCAAACGTTTTACGCCTTCAATCAGCACCGTTCCCCCGCCTGCGCCACGCACTTTCGCGCCCATCGCGTTGAGAAAGTTTTGCAAATCGACGATCTCAGGTTCTTTCGCCGCGTTGCGGATAACGGTAAACCCTTCCGCTTTTACCGCGGCAAGAATGATATTTTCCGTCGCTCCGACGCTGGGAAAATCGAGCAAAATTTCCGTTCCGACGAGTTTATCCGCTTTGCAATCGATATAACCACCCTCTTCCGTGATTTCCACACCCAAACGTTTCAAGCCCGACAAATGCAAATCAATCGGCCGAAGTCCTATATCGCAACCGCCGGGATAGGAAATTTTTGCGCGACGGAA
Organism: Clostridiales bacterium; assembly: GCA_015055545.1. GTDB lineage: Bacteria > Bacillota > Clostridia > Christensenellales > Borkfalkiaceae > Scatosoma. The sequence goes on along the minus strand of SVHY01000007.1, from coordinate 15,533 downwards.
ACGGGTTAATACCGAGCCGAGCATAAAAACGGAAGAACGCAGTTCCCTTGTAAGCCGCGGTGGGATTTCGTGGGAAACTGCGTTGGAACTGTCGATAACGGAATACTCTTTTTTGCGCTGTATTTTACAGCCAAGTTCGGTGAGTATCCGCAACATATTTTCTACGTCCGCAATCGTCGGCACGCCCCTGATTTTCACTTGTTCATCGGTTAAAACGGACGCGGCAAGCAAAGGCAACACGGTGTTTTTGGCACTTTGTATTTCTACTTTGCCATACAGCTTTTCACCGCCGTCTATAATAAATTTATCCATACATAAAGCTCCTTATGCTTTATTGTATGAATTTTTGTGCCCGTTTTGTGTTTACTTGCACACGATTACGTACGGAAATTGCGTATAATACCCCCATCGAACCCATAGTGATAATCAACGAAGTATTCCCCGCGCTCACGAGCGGCAACGGCAATCCCGTCGGCGGTATAGCCCCGCTCACGACCAAGGCGTTGACCACCGTTTGTATCCCGTATACGAGCGTTATTCCCGCAGCAAGTAACATTGAAAACAAATCGTGCGATTCTTTCGCCGTTTTAATACCCCGAAAAATGAGCAGCGCGCTAACCGAAAACAACACGAAAATTCCGACAAAGCCAAGCTCTTCGCCGATAATCGACAAAATAAAATCGCTTTCGGCAAACGGCAAAAAACGGTATTTTTGCCGCGAACGGAACAAGCCCGTACCAAACCAACCGCCGTTGCCGAGCGCGTACAGCGATTGAATGAGCTGATACCCCTCCCCGCGCGGATTTTCCCAAGGATCTAAAAACGCGGATAAACGGGATAAGCGGTACGGTTCTATCGCGATAAGCACGGGCACTACCGCTAAAACGGGAATGAAAATGATTAGGAAATGTTTTATCTTCATACCGCCTAAAAAAAGCATGACGAGCATTAAAAGCGCGACGCACATCGTTACGGACATATTCGGTTCTAAAATGATGAGCAGACAAATCGCCCCGCCCGCAAAGAGTACAGGTAACACGCCCTTAAACGTTCGCATTTCGCCTATATTCTCGGACATATATCCCGCCGCAAATATCACGAACCCGTATTTGGCTATTTCGGACGGTTGTATGGTAACCCCTCCTACGCCAATCCAACGCGTCGCCCCGTAATTGCTTATCCCAAGCCCGGGCACGAACACCAACGCAAGCAAAACCATAGGCACGATAAGTGCAACGATACGTACGCGTTTCCCGCACAGTTTTTGCGGATTGAGCCGACTGCAAACGAAAAAAGCCACAAGTCCGAACAAAAAACCTAACGCCTGTTTTTTGACGAAATACCATTTATTCCCGTATTGCGCTTGTGCGGTATAACCGCTTGCCGAATACACGGCAAGCACGCCAAACGCCGACAAAAACAACGTCAAAATCGGAATAAGCAAATCCCCGTGCGGTTTACTCCGTTCGTTCGTCCAAGTCGCCGTCTTTCGTTTCGTTTCCGTTTTGTTCTTGCGGCTTTTCGACGGGTTCAACCGCAAGCGATCGTACGATTTCAACAAATCTATCACCTCTTTCTTCATAACCCGCAAACTCGTCGAAGCTTGCGCTGGCAGGGCTTAATAACACCGTTTCGTCCACTTTGGCAACGAGCGACGCTACCTTTACGGCAATCGTGAAGTTTTCGCAAACGGTTACGCTTTCAAACCCGTTTTCGCGCGCGCTCTTTAACAGAACGTATCTGTTTTCACCGTATAACACGGCGTGTCGAACCGCCGATTTTTTCAAAACCGCAAACAGTTTTGCGTAATCATACCCCTTATTTTTCCCGCCGAGCAATAAAAGCGTAGGCTTTTTCATGCAACTCACCGCTTTTACCGTCGCGTCAACGTTCGTACCCTTGGAATCGTCGATATAGGCTACGCCGTTTACCGTGCCGATATATTCCACGCGGTGTTTAATACCCTTAAACGAAGTAAGTACGGCGGCTATATCCGCACTCTTTACACCCATAATTTTTGCAACGGCAATGCATGCGAGCGCGTTTTGTACGTTATGCAATCCGTCCGTGAGCATATCCGTTGCCGCAAGTATTTTCTCGCCTTTAAAATACAGCGCGCCGTCCGCAAAATACGCGCCCTGTACCCGTTCACGTGTAGAAAACCAAACGGTTTTCGCTTTCGTTTTTTCAGCAAAACCGCGCACAACTACGTCGTCGTAATTGAGCACCGCAAACTCCGATTCCGTCAAATTCTTCAACAGTTTCGCTTTGAGAAAAACGTAGTTTTCCATATTATAATGGCGGTTGAGATGGTCTTCCGTTATATTTAAAACAACGGCGATATGCGGGCATAGAGAATTGAGCGTTTCCATTTGAAAGCTGGAAATTTCCGCAACGGCAACGCCCGTTTCGTCCATCTCGCGCATTTCTATCATCGGCGTACCGATATTGCCACACGCCTTTGCGTTGAACCCGCCTTTACAAAGCGTTTCCGCTATCATAGAAACGGTGGTCGTTTTCCCGTTCGTACCCGTAACCGCTACGACAGGAGTTTTTATGTACCGCGCTGCAAGCTCCGTTTCACCTATCACCGCTTTTTTCTTGCGCTTAAACGCCACCGCAAGCGAATGATCAATCGGAATTCCCGGACTTAACACAAGCACGTCGCAAACGTCGGGCAACTTTACAAGCTGTTCTTTTACAACTCGTTTTGCGCCTTTTTTTTCAAGCTCTTGCGCCGTTTTCTCCACGCGTTCGGAATTTGCGTCGTCGTAGATATACACGAGCGCGCCTTGCGAGAGTAAAAATTCCGCCGCCGCTTTCCCCGAACGTGAAAGACCTAATACGAAAAATGTTTGATTTTTAAGATACATACTTTACTCCGTTTTTTATAATATTACCGCGATACAAACCGTACCGACAACGAGCGTAACCAAGAAATACGCGTACGCAATCCGGCTTTCCGAATACCCCTTTTCTTGAAAATGGTGATGAATGGGCGACATAAGAAAAATACGTTTCCCACCCGTGCATTTAAAATACACCACCTGCAACAAAACGGAAACAACGGAGAGCACAAACATTACGCCAACAATCGCGATATAGAACGCATTACCCGTAAACAGCCCCACGCACGCAGCAAAACCTCCCAGCGATAAAGAACCCGTATCGCCCATAAATACGCTTGCCGGCGATATATTAAAAGGCAAATACCCTATCAACGCACCGCTTAACGCAAAGCACACGACGACCATCGACGAATTACCGACTTCCACCAAAATCAACGTAGCCATCACGACAAAAAACGGAACACTCGTCCCCGCCGCCAAGCCGTCCAAACCGTCGGTTAAATTGACCGCGTTGACGGTAGCTAAAAATACGAACGCAGATAAAGGTATTACCCCCCAACCTACGTTTACGGTTCTTTTCGTCAACGGTATATACCACTTTGTTAATCCTGCCCGAAAACAAAATATCCCCGCAAGCAAGGCGATACAGGCTTGAAATGCGAATTTTTGCCACGCGCGTAGTCCCAAGTTTTGCTTATGCTTCCGTTTTAAAAAATCGTCCAAAAGCCCAACTATCATATACGAAAGCCCGATAGCAAGCGTAACGAGCGCAACCCTTTCACGCGTGCGCAAGAAAACGGCTATTGCAAGCACCGCCGCCGCGACGAACGCAATCCCGCCCATCGTCGGCGTACCTTTTTTAGAGGAATGTTCCTTTACGTATACGAGAATATTTTGACCTGCTTTGTATTTTCGCAAAACGGGTATCAGCGCATAGCAAAACGCAAACGATAAAGCAAACGCCACCAGCGCAACGAATAGATATAATTTCATAAATTTACCAAATTTCAACGTTTGGTTAAAACGCGTTGTTCCTCGACGATTTCAGTGATTATATCATGGTCGTTGAACGGGTATTTTATACCCATAATCTCTTGGTAATCTTCCCCGCCTTTTCCCGCAACGAGCAATATATCGCCCGTGCGCAAACTTTCAATCGCGTATTCCATCGCCTTTTTCCGTTCGGGCACGACCACGTATCGCATAGAAAACCGACGGTAACCGCGTTCGATTTCCGACAAAATATCCAACGGGTCTTCATAGCGCGGATTATCTGACGTCAATATCGCAAAATCGCAATATTTTGCCGCAACCTCGCCCATTAACGGACGTTTTTCCTTGTCCCTGTTCCCACCGCAACCGAACAAACAAATTAGCCTACCTTTACAATGCACGCGGAGCGTTTGTAGCGACTGCTTTAACCCGTCGGGCGTATGTGCAAAATCAACGAATATCCGCGCACCACGATATTCCCCTGCCCGTTCCAACCTACCGTTCACCCGCTTTAATCGCATTAATCCTGCCGCGATACGTTCAGCGTCGATTTGCATTTCCACGGCGCACACCGCCGCCGCCAACGCGTTATATACGTTGTGCCGTCCCGCAAGCGCAAGCGATACGCGACAAAGCCCGTCGTCGATATTCAAAACGCACTCCGTTCCGTCCATCGATTCGTCCGTTATGATTGCGAACGCATCGGCTGGCGTTTGCAACGCGTAATAACAGGTCTTCACACCCCATTCCGACTTCGTTTCCTGTTCCCGTTCACGCCGTTTTCCCAACTCACGCCCAAACGGGTCGTCGCCGTTTAAAACGGCTATCGGACACACGGACGATAAAAACAGTTCGCCCTTCGCCTCTTTATACGTTTGCATATCCCCAAAAAAATCCAAATGGTCTTGGGTAGCGTTGGTAAAGATACACGCGGCAAAGCGTACCCCTGCCGTCTTTTTATAATACAGCGCGTGTGCAGACACTTCCATAACTACGTATTGCACGCCCGCCGCCACCATTTCCGACAAAGTTTTTTGCAAAGGTATCGGGTCGGGCGTCGTCAAATCCGCAGGAAAATATTTATCCGCGTAACGCACGCCGAGCGTACCTATCAAACCCGTTTTTTTACCGCTTGCCTCAAAAATAGAGGCGAGCATATGCGCAGTCGTCGTTTTCCCGTTCGTACCCGTTATTCCCACGACTTTCAATCGTTCACTCGGTTCGCCGTAAAAAACGGAGGCGATCAACGCAAGTGCTAATCGGGTATCTTTTACTAGTAGTTGTGGCACGGCTATATCCAATTTCCGTTCGACGACCACCGCCACAGCACCGTATTTAACCGCATCCGCCGCATACGAATGTCCGTCCGCGTTTTTGCCGACCAAGCAAAAAAACAGCGCGCCTTGTCGCACCGTGCGGCTATCCGTAGACAACTGTTCAATATCCCGTTCCCACGGGCTACCGTATACCATTTCACAACCGCGGACAGCCCGCACCAATTTAGACAAACGCATAATTTTTACTCCTTTAATACATGTATATCCTATGCACGCTTTGTCCGCGTTATGTTTTTAAGCACAAAAAAAGGAAGAGATTTTTATTTCTCTTCCCGTTTATATGCTTTGCGTAGAATTATAAAACGCCTTTGTCTTGCAGGTATTTTTCCAAAATCGCCGCCGCGCTGTATACGATTTCCGCGCAGGGGCGTTTTTTGTAATATTCCGCCGTACGCGCCTCAGGCGCGCCGCCAACCGTCACGTTCACCCCTTCCAACAACTCCGCACAAATCAAACTGCCGTTTTCTTCTTGGAATTTTTTGCAAAGCTCTTGCGTCATTGCGTACGTACCAGTTTTGTTTTCAGGCGTGTTCTCCGCACCCGCGCAAGTTGCTCCAAGCACCGCTACCATACCGCTCACCGCGCCGCAGGTTAAACGCAGTCTACCAAAACCACCGCCGAACGGCAACATGATTTTTGCAATCGTTTCCTCATTAACACCCGCTACGTCGGCAAACGCCAACGCTACCGCTTGCGAACACGCATATCCTTGTTCAAAATATTTTTTTGCCGTTTCTGCTCTTGACATTTCTTTTCTCTCCTGTTATAATAATATAGTATAAGACTGATAATATTATATCATACTGTTTTTAAAAAAGCAACTAATTTTAACGAAAAGGTGATTGATTATGATAGGTGTAGTAATAGCAATGCAATCGGAAGCGGATATCCTGCTCGACGTAATGAAAACACACCGTTTCCTTACGGTGAGCGGTAAAAAAGTCCATATCGGCGAGGCGTTCGGCAAGGAAATTGCTCTTTGTATATGCGGCGTTGGAAAAGTAAACGCGGCACTCGGCGCGCAACTTCTCGTGAGCAAATTCGACGTGAAATGTTTACTCAATTTCGGCGTAGCCGGCGGTTTGAACGCGGATACGGAACTTTGCCAAGTATATCAAATCGGCGCGGCAGTACAGTTCGATTTCGATTTAACGCAATTAAACGGAACGGCAATGGGCACTTTGGACGAATACACGGAAAATTATCTGCAACTCAACCGTTTCAAAGACGTATTCCCAATTAGAAAACTCGGCACTGCCGATCGTTTCAACGATTCCCCCGCCGATTATAAACTGCTCACGGCAGAGCTGCGCGCGGATATCCGCGACATGGAAGGCGCGGCAATCGTACAAGCAGCGTACGCAACGCAACTGCCCGTATATTCCGTAAAAGCCATTTCCGACGTAGCAGGTAGCGGTAGCACCACCGAACAGTTTTTAGCTAATAAGGACAAAGCTTTACAAAATTTGAAAGCGGCATTACCCGCTATATTTGAACAATTATAAACAAAGGAGTAAAACATGGTCGATTTAGGCGATTGGAACGAACGGCTCGCACCGCTCTTTGCCGACGAACGGTATTTGAAAATCCGTCGGTTTTTGATCGACGAATACAATAACCACGTCGTATATCCCGATATGTACGATTTATATAACTGTTTCAAGTTTACGCCGTTTGCGAACTTGAAAGTCGTTCTTTTAGGGCAAGACCCCTATCACAACGAAGGTCAAGCCCACGGGCTGTGCTTTTCCGTACAGGACGGCGTGCAAAACCCACCGTCGCTTGAAAATATTTTCAAGGAATTGCAAAGCGATCTTGGCTGCCCGCGTCCAAACAGCGGAAACTTGACCAAATGGGCCAACGAAGGCGTTCTACTTTTGAACACCGCGCTTACCGTTCGCGCGCACCAAGCCAACTCGCACGCAAAATGCGGCTGGGCATGGTTCACGGACAGCGTGATTAAACTTGTTTCCGACCAAACGGAAAACACCGTATTCATTCTTTGGGGCGGAAACGCGCGCAGTAAAAAACCGCTCATTGACACAAACAAGCATTTAATTTTGGAATGTGCGCACCCGTCCCCTCTTTCCGCTTATGCAGGATTTTTCGGTTGCAAACACTTCTCAAAAACCAACGCCTATTTACAGGCACACGGCAAAACTCCCATCGACTGGGATTTAACGAAATAAACGAAAAACGCGACTTCTCGTCGCGTTTTTCGTTTACTTCACTCTTTTCATTTCATAACCCAAAATCAACACCAGACCTAAAAACACAGAAACAACAATTACGACCACTCTCACAACTTTCATTTTTTCTTCTTTTTCTTGCTGTTGTTTTTGTTCTTTCCATTCCGCCTTAGCCACAGGGTCAAATAAATTAAATTTCAGCTCTTCGTCGGGCAATTCTGCAAGTTGTAACGTATATCCGTCGTCAACCCTAGTAAATCCTTGCAAATTACTATATTCAAGCTCGTACGGCGTACGGATATTGATTTGCAAATTCTCAAACGAATCCCAAGTTTTAGCAGGGGACAACAAATATTTATAAGTGTACGACAATAATCGGTTATAACCGTCTTCATTATTAATCGTCGGATAAATAGGCGCAGATACAGCGTTCGTTGCCGAACCCTTTGCGGGAATTTGCATTTCATAGGCATACCACCGCAACGGTTTGGAATACGTAAAATCTTTTGGGGTAAGTGCATACCCGTATCGCCACGAGTTCCCCGCCTCGCAAACGATTGTATTATACCAATCCAAGACGGGCAGTGGCTCAGATTGCGCATATTTCGATGAAACAAATTCTAAAAAAGTCGTTTGTTCCGTTTGCGTTATCGTAATCAAATCCTTGGAAAGAGTATCCCAATACACGCCTTCCTCTTGTTTTTTCTGCAACCAATTTACTTTCATCATTGAAAACGATTCACCAATTGCATATACGGTGACAATATCGTTCTTTTTATAAAAATAGGGATAGAAAAGATTTGTCTTCCCATAAAAATCGAAATCAAAATCCGTAGCGAACTGCGTTTTTGTTTCGTCATATAAAAACTCGATTGTAGCGGCAACGTACGCATCTTCGCCCAAAAATTTTATCTCATACTTATAAACAGGCATATCGGGCGAATAAAACTCACTTTCCACGTACGTATCCGATAATTTATCCAATTCGCGTTCTATACGAAAATCGTACGACAACCAAGTATAACGGAGTTTCTTTTCTACCGTTTCACCATTAATCATAACCGCGTAATTCTTCGTATCGTCAAACGTTTCTTTCGAGTAATAATCACCCGCATATTCAGGCAATTTCCCAATAGGAAACACCATTTTCGCAGTCAGATCATAGTCCGTTGGATTGTAAAAGGTATATTCCGCTGTAAAATTAGCTGAATACGACAACAAGCTCTCCGCACTGGAAAAGCCCAACCCAGGGAATTCACCGATTTCGAAAGTTAAATTTTCTTTTTTAACTTGTAAAGGACAATTTTCGTCTGTAAACAGCACTTCACCCGAAGCAGACGTCCCACTAATTGTAGGCGCAGCACTGTTTGCCGACACAGAAAAACCGTTTACACAACAGTTAAACAAGCAGATAAACGCTACACAAAAAAACGATAAAATCCTCTTCAACTACAATCCTCCTATTACAATAATTTCCCTAAGATTTTTTTCAAAGCGTATTTACAATGTTCGTACGTTAAGCCGCCTTGGAAATACGCCGTATACGGCTCTTTTACGGGCGCGTCCGCGGAAAGTTCTACGGACGAACCTTCCACGAAACAGCCTGCCGCCATAATAACTTTACTATCATACCCGGGCATATCCCACGGTTCTAACGTTACGAAACTGTCCACAGGCGACGCTTCTTGCACCGATTGAATGAAATCGCAAAGCTGTTTTGCCGTATCAAACCGAATCGCGCGCGTAATATCCGCGGGCGTTTTTTCTAATTTAGGGAAATTCTCATAGCCGAGCTTTTCCATACATTTCCCTATAAGTAAACTGCCTTTAATCGCTTGATTGACCGTATGCGGCGCAAGGAACAACCCTTGATAAAACAGCCTATATCCGTACGCATACGAACCCACCTCGTTTCCTATGGACGGCGCGGTCAAACGACGACCGATTTTGTCGATATATTCTTCCGTACCAACGATATACCCGCCCGTAGGCGCAAGCCCACCGCCCGGGTTTTTGATAAGCGAACCCACGGCAACGTCCACGCCAACGTCACAAGGTTCTTGTTTTTCAACGAATTCCCCGTAACAGTTATCGCAAAAAATACAACCTTTAAACCCTAAATCGCGGATAAATTTACAAATTTCTTCAATCTCCGCAACCGTGAACGCGTCCCGAAGCTCATACCCACGCGAACGTTGTATATAAATCATTTTCAATTTATCGCCTAAGCGCTCGATATCCGCTTGGATTTGCTTTTTATCGAATTTTCCGTCGGCATTCAGCTGCGTACAGTCAAACGAAATTCCAAAATCCTTGAGCGAACCGTTCCCGTCGCCAAAAATTACCCCTCGAATGGTATCGTAGGGCATACCCGATATACAAAGCACTTTATCGCCCGTACGCAAAACCCCGAACAATGCAACCGTCAACGCGTGCGTACCACTCAAAAGCGCGGGCGAAACAATCCCCGCCTCCGCCCCGAGCGACTGCGCAAACACTTCTCCAAGCGCAAAACGCCCTTCATCGCCGTAGCCGTATCCCGTCGTCGCATTAAAATGTCTTAATGCTATTCCACGGCTGTTAAACGCTTTCAGTACTTTTTCTTGGTTATATTCACTGATTTCATCTGCTTTTTTGAAATTTTCCGCAAGCTCTATTTCCGCTTGACGTATCATCTTTTCTATCATGTTCGTTATTTCTCCGTTTATTCGGTACTATGCGTGGCATAATTACTATGTCAGACATATCTACTATGTCATACATAGGTATTATGTTTGACATAGTACCCTATTTTTCAAGCTCTTGTATCACTTTTTCTGCCGTTGCCTGATTAGGCGGTAAACATATATGATTTTGCATACGTTTAAAGAACGTTATTTGCCGTTTCGCGTAATTTCGAGTGTTTTTCTTGATGTTTTCCTTAATCTCTTCTTCGGTTAAATTAAGAGAAATTCCTTCTATAATTTCTTTATAACCGATTCCCTGCATACATTGACACCGCTCGTTTATACCCTGCGCCGTTAAATCGCGCACTTCATCCAACAATCCCGCTTCAAACATTTTTTCGACGCGAATATTAATACGCTCGTACAACGTTTCTCTTGGATAATCGATAGAAACGGCGAGAAAATCGAAACGCGGAACAGGTAAATCCTTTTGCGCTGATTTCGGTTTGCCCGTAATATCGTAAATTTCCAACGCGCGTATGACGCGTTTTACGTCGTTTTCGTGCAATTTTTGCGCACTTTCAGGGTCTTTTTCTCGCAATAGCGCGTGTATATATGCATTGCCGTGTTCTAAGCAAAGCTTCTCGTAATACGCACGAACACGTTCGTCCGCACCCGCGTTTCCGAATTGACTTTTATACAACAGAGCGTTGACGTAAAACCCCGTTCCACCGCAAATCACAGGCGTTTTACCGCGCGCAAGCAAGTCTTCAACAATTGGCAACGCCATCGACTCGTAATCGCTCACGGAAAAGCTTTCCTTGGGGGAAACAACGTCGATTAAATGGTGTTTTACGCCCTGTTGTTCTTCCTTGGTGGGTTTTGCCGTGCCGATATTCAAACCACGGTATACAAGCAAGGAATCCGCAGAAATAATCTCCGTATCAAGCGCTTTCGCACACGCAACCGATAGCGCGGTTTTTCCCGACGCGGTTGCGCCGCATACAACCAACACTTTTGCGCTCATACGATTCTCTTAAACATTTTTTCGAGTTGTTTTCTCGATACTTTTTGCGCGACGGGTCTGCCGTGCGGACATTTCAGCGACATATCGCCTTTCATTTGCCGAAGCAATTCCTCTATTTCTTCCACCGTCAGCCGTTTTCCGCCTTTCACCGCGGCTTTACAAGCCGCCATCGCCAACTTATCACGCAAGATTTCTTCCACCTTAATCGCACGATAATCGCCGACGTGTCCTAAAATTTCGTTGAAAAACACGCCTATATCCATCTTCTGAAAATCCGCCGGCACACTCCAAACGTTAAACTGCGTATCGCCGTTTTCTTCCAGCTCAAAACCCAACGCTTTAATATCTTCCATGCGTTCACGAATAAAAGTCGCCTCAAACGCGTTTAATTTCAACTCGTACGGCGCAAGCATACTTTGCGGCAACGGAGTCCTGTTTTTAAGCCGTTCCTTTAAGCAATCGAAAAGTATACGCTCGTGCGCGGCGTGTTGATCGACCACGTATACGGCGTCGTCGCATTGATATAATAAATACGTATTAAACAAACACCCGACGTATTCACAACGCTCCACGTCTACTTGATTTTGACGGTTTTTTCTGTCCAACTCCTCTAAAAAACGTTTATTCGCGGCAAAAACGTCGTCTTCGTGTTTCTCTTTCGCAGCCTCATACATCGGATCGTCCCAAATCAACTCCACCCGTTCAAAAGGAACGTTGGGGAATTTCCTCTTTAACCGCTCAGGATCCGCTCTACGCGTAGCGTGATCGCCCACCATTCCCATTTCATCAAAATTAGGATAATTCGGTTTTATATCAGGGATTTCGTCAAAGGGAATAACTCCTTTCGCCCGTCCGTTTTCATCCAATCCCTCGTCCGTCTTAACAGGCTTGCAAAGCTCCATTTCTTCTTTCGCCTCTTCCAACGTCATCGTTTCAAAACCGTACACTAAACCGCCCGTCTGCGGCGTTTTCTCGTCCAAACGCACATCGGGCGTTCCCAAAATACTATCAGACAAGACGTGACTTGCCTGCGGCGCACCCTCCACCGTTGGCGTTTTTTTCAACGTTTCAGGAGCCTTTTCCGAGTCTTTCTGCGGCTCAGACGTTTGTTTTATAAGCGGTTGGTCGTCTTGGACTAAATACGAAAGCGCTTGAACGTTTCCGTCCAGCACGTTCTTGACAATCGTATGAACGCAACCGTAAATCATACTGTTGTTCACAAACCGCACGTCCGCTTTATTCGGATGCACGTTAACGTCGACGATATCCGTAGGCATCGTAATATATAAAACGTAAAACGGATATTGCCGTTTCATAATATAGTTCGTATACGCACCCGATATTGCCGTAGCAATCGTTTGATTGGTAATGTATCTACCGTTCAAAAAGACGGATTGATAACTTCTATTCGCCTTATAAAACATTTGATTACCGATATACCCGCGCACGCGGATTCCATGCCGCTCCGCATCGATTTTATAGCAATTTTGCAACGTATTCGCGCCGTACACGCTCACAAACGCCTCGTCTTCGCCCTCACCGAACGATTGCACGACCGTCTTCCCGTTTATCACGCACAAAAAAGAAATCTTTGGACGACAAAGCACAAACCTCGAAACAAGCGTAACGATCTCCGATTCTTCCGATTTATCCGTTTTTAAATACCCCAAACGCACGGGCGTATTATAAAAAAGCATTTCAACGCTCACTTCCGTGCCATTTTCGCCCGACACTTCGCGGATATTCCCAAGCGTACCGCCGTCCGACGTCAACGAATAACACTTCCCGTCTTCCGTTTTAGACGTTATCGTCATTTTCGATACGGACGCAATCGAAGCGATCGCTTCGCCGCGAAATCCAAGCGTGCGCACACTCTCCAAATCCTCCGCCGCGGCAATTTTACTCGTCGCATGGGGCAAAAACGCAGACTGTAAGTCCTCGCGCTCAATCCCGCAACCATTATCGATTACTTTAATCAGTTGTTTCCCGCCTTGCTCGATATGAATTTCAATCTCCGTTGCGCCCGCGTCTATCGAATTTTCGACAAGCTCCTTTACAACAGAGGCTGGACGTTCTACCACCTCGCCCGCTGCAATACGGTTGTATACCTTTGCAGGTAAAATATTGATTTTTGCCATATTAAGCCTCCGCTAATTTATCTTTCAAATCCCCAAGCAGCAACAACGCTTGCATGGGCGAAAGCGTATTGATATCCGTTTCCGCTATCATCTTCTCCACTTCACTCAGTTGCTTTTCAGTCGCCTCTTCCGCTTCCTCTTCCAAATCAACGCGCCCACCGGCGAGCAAATCGTTCTTTTCCAAAGTCTTCAAAAGTTTTTTTGCACGCACGGTAACTTCCTTGGGTACACCCGCAAGCGACGCAACCTCAATCCCAAAACTTCGGTTCGTACCACCCCGTGCAATCTTTCGCAAGAACACGATCGAACCGTTCAATTCACGTACGGTAACTTTATAATTCTTCACGCCGTCCAGCGTATTTTCAAGCTCCGTTAGTTCGTGATAATGCGTAGAAAACAACGTTTTTGCTCGAATTTTATCCGCTAAATACTCTATCACAGACCACGCAATAGAAAGCCCGTCGTACGTACTCGTACCTCTACCCACTTCGTCTAAAATCAATAAACTGTCTTTCGTTGCACGAAGTAAAATGGACGCAACCTCCATCATTTCCACCATAAACGTGCTTTGATCAAAAATCAAGTTATCACTTGCCCCAACACGCGTAAAAATCCTATCCGTAATAGGAATTTCCGCGGCACGCGCAGGAACAAACGCTCCAACGTGCGCCATCAAGACGATAAGCGCGACTTGGCGCATATACGTACTTTTCCCCGCCATATTCGGACCTGTAATTACCGCGCAACGGTTTTCTCCGTTGTCCAAACACGTATCGTTCGGCACAAACCGTTCTTTGGAAATCGCCTCGACAACAGGGTGTCTACCGTCCGTAATTACAAGCGGACTACCGCTTTCAAGCATCTTCGGGCGAACGTAACGGCGTTCTTTTGCAACAACGCTAAGCGAAACGATACAATCCAGCAACGCCAGCGCCGCCGCTATCTTTTGCAAGCTTTCAATACGCTGCGTAAGCAATTCCATAATCTTTGCATACAACTGTAACTCAAGCTGCAACGACTTTTCCCCGCTTGAAAGCACCTTTTCTTCAAATTCTTTCAGCTCTTGCGTGATATACCGCTCGCCTGTCGTAAGCGTTTGCTTGCGGATATATTCCGCGGGAACTTGGTCCTTAAACGAATTACTAACTTCAATATAATACCCGAAAACACGGTTAAAACCAGTCTTTAACGTTCGTATGCCCGTACGTTCTTTTTCACGGGCTTCAATTTCTTTGATGTATGCTTGCGCGTTTTGATTAATCGAGCGCAAACTATCCAGTTCCGCGTTAAAACCTGCGCGGATAAACCCACCGTCTTTCATCACCACCGACGCGTTTTCGTCTATTGCCGCCGAGAGCAAATCGGCAAGCTCTTGCATATCCGCAAGTTCGTTGGACACGTCGCGAAGAATCGCAGACGAAAAACCCGTAAGCTGTATTTTTACCGTCGGCAACGCATGTAAGCCCTTGGCAAGTGCCAAACAATCGCGCGGATTGAAATTCCCGTTGGATATCTTACCCGTCAAGCGTTCCATGTCCCCGATTTCTTTCAAAGTTTCCGAAAGCCCTACGCGCGCAACGGACGCATTCACAAGCTCTTCCACGCCGTCTTGACGGTATTCGATTTGACCTACGTCTTTCAACGGTGCAAGCAGCATACGTTGCAATAAACGCGCACCCATACCCGTTTTCGTTTTATCCATTACCCATAAGAGTGAACCGTATTTCTTTCCCTCCGCATTGTTGCGAACGAGTTCCAAATTCCGTACCGCAATTGCGTCAAGTTCCATATATTGTTCACGCGAAACCGCTTTTATCGTATTGAGATTGACAAGCGCGTGTTTTTGCGTTTCACGCAAATATTCAACAAGCGCACCCGCCGCGGCAATCATATTTTCTTTCGCTGCAATCCCGTACGCCGCAAGCGATAATGCGTTGAATTGTTGCAAAAGATTACGCTCTGCGTGTTTCACGTTAAACGACCAAGGGAAATAACAAGAAAACGGAGGTAATACGCCGCGCGAGACTTCTTTCACGTTTTTGCTTTCCATCAACATTTCTTCATTACAAATAACCTCCGCAACGGAAAGCTTAATAAGCCGTCCTATCGCGTCCTCTACCGCTTGCGCGCCGAAAAATTCTTCCGTCAAAAACTCGCCCGTGGTTATATCCGCCCAAGCAAGCGCCACGCCGTCCGCATGTTTATAAGCGCACGCGATATAGTTATTCGTCGCCGAGTCAAGCTGCCCTTCTTCAATAACCGTACCCGCTGAAACGATACGCACGACGTCGCGTTCCACTATTCCCTTCGTTTGTTTGTGATCGGAGAGCTGTT
>SVHY01000053.1 GCA_015055545.1 Clostridiales bacterium | reverse complement strand
AAGTTATAGGGTTCGAACCTATGACCCTCTGCTTGTAAGGCAGATGCTCTCCCAGCTGAGCTAAACTTCCGTCGAAAGCTTATATACTATACCACATTCAAAAAATAAAGGCAAGCGTTTTTTAATAGTTTTTCAAAAAAAATTAAAAAAATTTAAAAAACTTTTTTTTGTGTGGAAAGGAACGTCAAAAACCGAACAAATCGAGAAAAACATCAAACAAAACGGTATGGATTTTTGATAGGGACTATGGTATAATATGTTTACGAAACTGTAAAGGTGCAACGCCGACGTTGGTTTTAAAATGCGAACAAAACTGTTGTGCAGACGAAAAACCCACGGAAAAAGCGATTTCCTCTATGCTGTAAGTGGAGCCTGTCAAAAGCTGTTTTGCGTTTTCAATGCGGACTTTATTCAAATACTGATGCGGCGCAACGCCCGTTTGTTTTTTGAACAACGTAGAGAAATGCGCGCGCGAATATCCAAACGCATAGGCAAGGGTAGCCACGTCCAACGTTTGGAAATAATTCCGTTCGATATATTCCACGGCATTTTCGACGACGTTTGGTAGGGGGCGCGCGCTCGTTTTTACCGTTTGAACGGATCGCAAAACGGACAGTAAAACGTTCAAAAGTTCTAACGAATCGGTTTCGCTGGTATTTACCGCCGTTTGTAAAGCGCGTAGACCGCCTAAGCGGTGGGTGAAAAACAGTTTGTCGGTGGTGCGGTGCAAGAGCGTTTCGGCAAAGCTGCCTTGGAAAGAAATCCAATAATATTCCCAAGGCTGTGATTTATCCGCGCGATAGGTAGTAATTTCGTTGGGCTGAATTAAAAACGCGTCGCCTGCGCCAAGCTGTGTGATATTTCCGTCGCGTTCCACTTCGCCTTTGCCGTCTACGATAAGGTGCAATAGATAATAAGGGCGAACGGCAGGTCCGAAAGAATGTCCAACGGGCGTTTTATGCCAACCCATATCGCACACAAAAATCGCATCGCTTGGTTCGTAGGGCGCGGCGATTACGGTCATATTTGAACTTTTGGAAATAACAGGCGTGTACATAATTATATATATTATAACATATACGCGATAAAAAAATCAACAGGAGAAAAGAAAAAAATGCAAAAAATGGTTACGAAAATGTTGCAAAACGAACTTTGGTGGGGTGGAACGGCAAGCCCCGCAAGCGAACAGGCGTACGATTCCAAGACGGTACTGACGTTAGACGTGGCGCTGCTTGGCAATCAGTCTGCACCGCTGTATTTGTCGTCGCAGGGTAGATATATTTGGTCGAACTCGCCGATGACGATAACGTTCGATAACGCACGATTATTGTAGAGGGCAAGGATGTGGAACTCGTACAGGCGGGCACGACTTTGCGTGAGGCGTATCTTGCCGCTATGAAAGCGCATTTCCCGTTCGAGAATAAGCCTTTACCCGAGAAATTCTTCACGACGGCGCAGTATAATACTTGGATGGAATTTACTTATAACCCTACGCAAAAATCGGTGCTTGCTTACGCACACGCTATTGTGGATAACGGCTATGCGCCGGGCATACTCATTATTGACGAAGGCTGGCATATCCATTACGGCATTTGGGAATTCGATTTCGTCAAATTCCCCGACCCTAAAGCTATGATAGACGAACTGCACGCGCTCGGCTTTACGGTAATGCTTTGGATAGTGCCTTACGTGACCGCCGACGGTCGCGCGTTTTTGGAACATTACGAACCTTACGTTTCAGAGCTTATGCACAAGGAATATAAGCCGCGCTTGGTACGCGATGCAAACGGGGAAATCTGTTTGCTCCATTGGTGGAACGGTTTTTCTGCCGTGCTGAATATGACGGACGAAAACGATAGGGAATACCTTGACGGCAGATTGCAATACCTCATGCAAACGTACGGTGTGGACGGCTTCAAATTCGACGGCGGCAATATCGCTTCTCTGCGCGCGGAGTGTTGGATAACCGCACCCCCGAAACAATCCCCCGAAGAACTAAATAAGGCTTGGAACGATTTCGGAGCAAGATATACCTATCACGAATACAAAGACACTTACGACAGGGGCGGCAGAGCCACCATTCAACGCATACGCGACAGACACCATTCTTGGCAAGAAGAAGGCTTGGAAACGCTCGTGCCGATAGCGATTATGCAAGGTTTGCTCGGTTATCCGTATGTCTGCCCCGATATGATAGGCGGCGGTCAATGGTGGTTCAATCTTGACCCTAAGTTCAAATGCGACGAAGAACTGTTCGTGCGTATGGCGCAGTGTAGCGCGCTCTTTCCCATGATGCAATTTTCGTGGGCACCTTGGCGTATGCTTGGTAAATCAGCGCAAAAGCTTTGCTTGCAAGCGGCGAAATTGCACGTGAAATTCGCGGATAAAATCGTCGATTGTGTAAATCAAGCCATGCAATCGGGCGAACCCGTTTTACGTAGTATGGAATACGCCTATCCACACCAAGGCTACGAACGCGTTTTTGACCAGTTCTTGTTAGGTGAGAATATTCTCGTTTGCCCCGTAGTGGAACAAGGCGCAAGAGAAAAACGCGTCTTTTTGCCCCAAGGCAAGTGGCAATATTGCGACGGAACGGTTTACGACGGCGGCGTAGAAATCGTCGTGGACACGCCTTTAAGCGTGTTGCCGTATTTTGAAAAAATATTTTCGTAAAAATTGTTTACATTCTTGAAAAGGCGGTTATATATAACTGTATCTATGAAAGAACAAGGCAGTTTTCAAAAAAAGATTGACAAAGGGGGCTGCGCGTGTTATAATAGACGCAAAGAAAAAATTTTTTAGAGGTAATTTATTATGAAGTATGCACTCAGAAACATCGTAGCCGAAGAACTGTCCTATTCCATGAACCGTATTAAAGTGGACAAAGACACCAAGTTTGAAATCAAACCCCAGTTTTCCCGTACCGTTCGTCGTGTACAAGAAAACGACAAGCTTTGGTTTTTGAATTTGGAAGTGAAAGTGGAATCCACCGAAGAATCCCCCAAACCTTTCAATATTAAAGCTCGTCTTGTGGGCGTGTTTGAAGCGGAAGAAGTGGAATCCGATTTGGATAGACAAGATTTGGTTATCAACATGACCGAAATCGTATATCCCTATCTTCGTGCGGCGGTAAGCGCGCTCACTGCGAACAGCTTTATCAATCCTTTGATTTTGCCCGTTATTCCCGCAGGTACGATGTTCCCCGAAGACCGCGGCGAAGCGGCTCCCGCGAACTTGAACTAAACGAAAAAGTAAAAAAAGCGACTTCTTACTCGGAAGTCGCTTTTTTGCTTGGAAAAGTAGCGTTTGGAAAAGTCTGCTATGATAAAATTATGAAAAAATGCGTAAAGCAATTCAAAAAGCATTGACTTAAAAAAACTTTTTTGGTATACTTAAACTGTATTATAATGTATAATGCTCGGATTATGCAATTAAGAAAAAATATAAAGGGATGTCCCTTTATACCGTATTCCAATACGGTATAAAAAAGTTTACGGAGAAAATATGCGCAAGGGTTTTGATAAATGGAAAAAGAAACTCGCAAGCGCGGCGGTAATCAAAAGTGCCGTCGTCGGTTTGGCTTGCGGTGTTTTTGCCGTTGCGCTCAGTTTGGCGATAGGGAAATGGAAAGAATTTGACGTGCCCGTTTGGTTTTTGATTGTGCTTGGCGTAGGCTTGACCGTTTTAGCGGGTGACGTAGCGTTATTGTTCTATTTGCCTACGGATAAAAAGGTGGCAAAGCGTTTGGACCAAACGCTCGGTTTAGAAGAAGCGGTGCAAACGATGGTCGAGTTTTCTTCGCGCGATGGCGAAATCGTGGAACTGCAACGCGCCGTAGCGGACGATAAACTGCAAAGAGAGCCTGTCAAGGGTACGTTGAAACGGTTTTGGGCGTGCATAACGGCGTTTGCGGTGGCTTGCGTTGCGCTCGTGGGAGCGTTGCTCATTCCCGTTAAGACGGACGTAGTGCAAGGGCAAGCGGAAACTCCGTTTGAGATTTCCAAATGGCAGATTATGCGTTTAACTTCGCTCATTGAAGAAGTAAAAGAATCGAAAGCGGAGCAAGCGGAAAAAGACGGCGTAGTGGCAGAGCTGGAAACGTTGCTTGCTGCTTTGCAGGAAACGGAAACGGAAAAACTGATGAAAACGCGGGTTATCAACGCGATCGTTGCCGTGGACGGGGTAACGGACGGCGTGAACACGCATGCGAAAATCGCGCAAACGTTGGCGCTTGGCGTGGAACGGACGAAACCTGCATTTGCGTTTGCGAGTTTGGTAAACACGACGGACGTAACGTATTTACACGATAATTTGGCTGCGTTTGAAGATTTATTCGTTATGGACGAAGAAACGGATTTTGAAACCGTGCAAACGTCGTTTACCGAATTTACGACGACGGTGGTTGCGGCGGTTGCGTTTATGGAAATGCCGACGGACGACGGGCTGTATCAAGCTGTGTGCACGTTTGCGCAAGGCGCTGCTACGCTTACGACGACGGCGACGACGTATGAACAGCTGCAAAACGGCTTGGCGACGATAACGGACGAATTTGAAACGAACGCACAGTTGCCGTTGCGTCAGCAATATCTCAATCGTGAAATCAGCGATTTTGCGATAAGTGAACTGAAATTGATTTTTAATATTTCCGATTTGGAAGTACCCGATTTAAGCGACGCTCCGCTTGGCGGGGATACGGGGAACGGCGACGGCAAAGGCGACGAGGACAAAGAGGAAATAGACGACGGCGGTTTTTCAGACGGTAGTACGCAATACGGCAGCGACGATAAACTGTATTATCCCGACGAAAACAAGTACGTAGCCTACGGCGACGTGATGGACGAATATTATCAGCATATTTCTTCTAAACTCATGGACGGCGAGTTGTCCGAGGAAATGCAGCTTTGGGTGTACGAATATTTTTCGGCACTTCGCGACGGTATTGAAAACGAATAAAAAGTATCAACAGTTAAGGAGTTGATTATGAAAATGAAGAAGAATAAGAACATGATGCAAGCGGAAGAACTTTTCGACGCGAACGTTTCTTTTTCGGGGGAAGATATGCCTGAACCGCAAACGGACGTAGCGTTGGACGAGCCTATGCTCGAACCCGTGGTAGAAATGAGCGCGGAAATGCGCGCCAACGCGGACAAAGTGCAAAAGTTCAGCGACGCGATTGCGAAAATCAAAAACGAATTGCGTAAAGACGTCGTAGGCAACGCGGACATTATCGACAACGTGCTCATCGCTATCGTTGCGGGCGGTAACGTCCTGTTGGAAGGCGTGCCCGGCGTAGGCAAAACGCGTTTAGTGCGTTCGTTGGCGCAAACGTTACGGTTGGACTTTTCGCGTATACAGTTCACGCCCGACTTGATGCCCTCCGACGTTACGGGTACGAATATCATTGAAAAGGACGAAAACGGTAGATTACATACGCAGTTTAAAAAAGGTCCTATTTTTGCAAATCTCGTGCTTGCGGACGAAATAAACCGTGCTACGCCCAAAACGCAATCTGCAATGTTGGAAGTTATGCAAGAACACAAAGTAACGATCGCGAACAAAACGTACGTTTTGGACGAGCCGTTCTTCGTGCTCGCAACGGAAAACCCCGTGGAACAGGACGGTACGTATCCTTTGCCCGAAGCGCAAATGGACCGTTTCGTGTTCAAGTTGATCATGAAATTCCCGACGAAAGAAGAGCTTGCGGATATCGTTAAAATGACGCAAAAGACGTTGGCGGAATCGGCGCAAGCGGTGGTAGACGGCGCAACCGTTTTGGAAATGAGAAAGCTCGCTTCAAGCGTGCCCGTTATCGACGAAGTGTTGCAATACGCTATCAATTTGGTGGCGAATACGCACCCTGAAACGGAAAAAACGTCGGACACGGCGAAAAAATATATCAAATACGGCGCATCGCCCCGTGCGGCACAAGCGCTCGTTACGTGCGCAAAAGTACGCGCGCTTATTAACGGCAGATACCACGTTTCCTACGCGGATATCGAGGCGTTGGCGTGTGCCGTGTTAAGACACAGAATTAAGATTAATTACAACGCAGTAAACGATAAACTGTCCGTAGACGACGTAATCGGGTTATTGATTAAGGAAAACAGAAGGCTGTCTAAATAATTTATGAGCAGAGTGGTCATCAACGAAGCGTTTTTGCAACAGGTGGAAACCTTGCAAATGCTTATTAAAAATAACGTAGCCGGATTATTCGGTGGAAACCGTCAAAGCAAGTCTTTCGGTTCTTCCTGCGAATTTGCCGACTATCGCGAGTATATTCCGGGCGACGATATCAGTAAAATCGACTGGAACGTTTACGCGCGCTTTGATAAGCTGTATCAAAAACTCTATCTTGATGAGCGCCAAATGCACACGCGTATTTATATCGACGCGAGCCGTTCTATGGACTACGGTAAAAGCAAGAAAGCGGAACAGGCTTTGCGGCTGGCGGCAACGCTTGCGTATATGTCCGTAGACCAAATGGATAAAGTGTCCGTGTACGTAGTCAAAGACAAAACGGTTACGGAAATTATATCGGGCATGGTCGGTAAAGAAGCGTATTTACAGGCGATAGGCAAGCTCAACGAAGTGGAATTTAGCGGCGACGTACATTTTAGCGACGCGCTTTTACCCACTCGCGTGGGCTACGGGGACGGTATGTCCGTTATCATTTCCGATTTCTTGACGGACAACGATTTTGAAAAAGCTATTGATTATTTGACGGATAAAAAACGGCACGTATTTTGTATGCAAGTGCTTTCCAAAGAAGAACTCAATCCGCAAACGCGAGGGAAAGTACATTTGTTCGATTCGGAAGATTTCAACTTGACCTACCGTAAAAACGTGGATAAAGAGATTATCCAAGCGTACAAAGCGGCGCTTGCGTACGTGACCGAACGCATTGGAAATTACTGCGCGGCGCGCGGCGCGGACTACGTTTTGGTTTCCGCCGAAACGTCCGTTTCGGAAATTTTCTTCGGCAAATTAGTGGATATGGGGGTATTGAAATGACGTTTCTTTATCCTTTGGGGCTGTTAGGTTTAATCGGTATCCCCGTCCTTATCATTATATATATAATAAAAAGCAAATACAGCGAACAAACGGTAGCGTCTACGTATATATGGCGGCTTAGCGAACGGTTTTTAAAACGTAAAAAACCCGTCAGCCGTTTAACGGGCATTATCAGTTTGATTTTACAAATTCTCGTCGTGGCGGCGGCGTCCTTTATCGTCGCGCACCCCGTTTTGGTTTTAGAAAACGCGGCGCACGATTATTGTTTCGTTTTGGACGCGTCGGGGAGCATGAATGCAAAGCAGGGCGGTAAAACCCGTTTTGAGCTGGGCAAAGACGAAATTTCGTCCATAGTCCAAGACGCGGCGGAAGGGAGTACGTATTCGCTTATTTACGTAGGCGACGCGACGATTGCGTTCGACGTGACGGACGATAAGGAAGAAACGCTTAACGTATTGTCGGAATTGCAGCCCGCGTACGTCAACGTTGATTTCGCGGACGCGTTAGGCGTAGCGCAAGGCTATTTTGACGATAATCCGTCCACGCTCACCTATTTAGTAACGGACAAATTATACGAAAATTCCGAAAACATTGAGATAATCCGCGTGTTTGACGAACAGGAAAATTACGCGCTCACGAACGTTAGCTACGCTTTGGACGATACCGCTCTTACGGTAAACGCCGATGCCGTTTCGTACGCTAGCGCGGCGAATTTGACCGTGGAACTGTACGTAGACGACAACACGCAAGCGGCGGCGATGAAAACGGTCAGCGTGCAAAAGAACGTACCGCAAAGCGTGCAGTTGACGAGCGAGATTTCCTCATTTAACCGTTTGACGGTGAAAATAAAGGAAACGGACGGTTTGGATTTGGATAACGAAGTCGTTTTATTCAGCGTGGAAAAGGAAAACGAATACAAAGTACTGCTCGTTAGCGAGAATCCTATTTATTTGCAATCGGCTTTAAAGAATATCGGGAACGCGTCGCTCACCGTATTTTCGGAAGAAGAATATACGGGGCAAACGGGTTTTGATTTGTACGTATTCGATTGCGTAAGCCCCGCGGAAATGCCGCAGGACGGCGCGGTTTGGCTGTTTAATCTCACCGAAAGTTTACCCAAATCAGGGTTTAGCGTACAGGGCTTTGTCAATTTGGAAGAACAGGGCGGCGGTAGATTAGAATTGACGCGCGGCGGCTCGACGGTGGAAAAGACGTTGACGAAAAATATGTCTGGCAACGGTATTTACGTTTCCAAATACGTGAAATACGGTTTTAGCGGTAATTTCACGACTTTATTACATTATAAGAGCAACCCGATCGTGTTTACGGGCACGAACGAATACGGAAACAGAGAAGTCGTGTTTGCGTTTGATTTGCACGATTCCAACTTCCCCATGCTGCTCGATTACTTATATTTGACGGGCAATTTATGGGAATATTCTTTTCCGACGGTGGTAGAGGACGTATTCTATCATAGCGGCGAAGAAGCCATGGTAAATATTATTGCTGGTTGTAAGAGCGTACGAATCGACAGTCCGCTCGGCAACGTTTCGTATTTGGATACGAGCAGTGCAACCAGCACGTTCACGCTTACGGAAGTGGGCGTATATACGGTAACGATGACGGTAGGCGAAACGCCGCGCGTGTTCCACGTGTATTCCGCACTTGCTGAGGAGGAAAGAAATCCTTTGCAGACGGAAAAAACGGTTGGATTAAAGGGCGAGGCGGAAAACGGAATGCGCGACGGGAAATACGATAAACTGATTATCCTGTTCGCTCTTTTAGCAGTGCTTTTTGTAGCAGATTGGGTGGTGTATTGTTATGATAAATATCAGCTTCGATAATCCCTATTATTTGCTTTTCGCCATAC
>SVHY01000006.1 GCA_015055545.1 Clostridiales bacterium | reverse complement strand
ACAGGCACTATATTTTAGGGCGTATCGACGAATACGGATATTATTATACTTTAATGATAAGTGTTGGTTGTAATCCTTGGGAATATGCGGGGTATGGTAAAAAACAAAAGTATTACGGGCAATTCCATTACGCTGTAGAAAGGGATGGACAGATAACGGCGTTTTTATATCAATCGCGCTTTTCTATAAAACCGAAATTTATGGATAAGGTGTTGACGGCGGAAGAAGAAAAAGATTATTTGGAATGTAAATATTCGAGTGAAACAATCGGCGAGTACAAAGCGCCAAAAACGGAATAAAACGAAAACCCCGTTGCGGTAAGGAATTGCGCAACGGGGGAATTTTATTTTTTCGCCTTATGTATTTTCCGATAGGAAGTGGGGGTGTAACGAGTGTATTTTTTAAAGGTCTTGGAGAAATAGTTGGGGCTGTCGAATGCGTATAGAGCGGCGATTTGGGCTACGCTCATGTCGCTTTGGCGTAAATCCTTTTTCGCCGCGTCGATTTTTAGGAGCGTGAAATAGGACATAATCGATCTGCCCGTCGCGCGTTTGAACTGCGCGAATAAGTGCGATTTGTTGTAATGGAGTGCGTGGCACAAATCGGCGATTTGGATATCGTCGCGGATATGCTCTTGCAAGTACGCCATTACCCGTTTGGCGACTTGGCTTTCCATTTCTTCCTTGGGTAGGAACGTGGTGTTTTCGCTCCGCGTTTCCGTTTCGTCGCGCATGATATTGATAAGCAATACTTCGAGCAGGTTTTTAATAAGCTGCCGTCCGCCAAGCGTGGGTTTTTCGAGCAAGGGCATTTTCTTTAAGGCGGGGTCGGAATAGGGTAAATCGAACGTTTTTTTGCTCTCGTCGATAATCGTGTACATAAACGGTAACAACCGCTTATCGAGCGTAATCCGCTTTTCGGTGAAAAAGCCTACCGATTCGCTTTTGGTCGTAAACGAGACGATGATGACGTTTGGCGCAAGCCGACCGTTCGCGCGCAAGGCGTGTCGTTCGTTGGGTTGATGGAAAATCGCTTCGCCTGCACGTAGGGTGTATTCCTTGCCGTTCGCCGAGGCAACCGCCTCGCCTTTGTCTACGTAAACGAGTTCCCAAAAGTCGTGAAATTCTTCTTTGCCTACGTAATCCTTGTCAAATTCAAGATAGTGAATGGTAACGATTTTGTTGATGACGAGCAAATTTTCAATCTTGTGTTTATAATACTGTGTTCTCATACGGAAAGTATACCACGAAACGAGTGGATTTGTCAATAAATTTAAGGTAAAAAAAAGAGTGGAATATTTTACTCTTTTTCAAGACTGTGCGGCATTGCTAAAAATACATATCTATGATATAATATACTTAACTTATAACAAGTTAAGGAGAAAAAAATTATGAGAGTTTTAGCAGTAGGTTGTCATCCTGACGATATTGAAATTGCTTGTAGCGGTACGTTGGCGAAGTGCGTGAAGCGCGGCGATACGGTAATCGTTTGTCACGCGTCTACGGGGAATTTGGGGCACGTTGTGATTCCGCCCGATGAGCTCACCAAAATCCGCGCGGCGGAGGCGAAAAAAGCGGGCGCGATGGCGGGGATTGAAGTGATTTGCGCGGGCTTTAACGATTTGGATATTTACGATAATAACAAAGAAGCCAGAGATAAAATGGTGGATATTATCAAGTATGCAAACCCTGATTTTATCATTACCCACAACCCCGACGATTATATGCCCGACCACACGGCGGTTTCCCGTTTGGTGTTCGACGCAAGTTTCACGGCGACGTTGCCTAATTATAAGAGCAAGTATAAACAGCCCGCTAAATTAGTGCCTATTTATTATATGGACACGTATGCAGGGGTGAATTTTAACCCGACGGAATACGTAGATATTACCGACGAAATCGATTTAAAAATCAAGATGCTTGAATGTCATGAAAGTCAAGTCGTATGGATGCGTGATCACGACAATATTGATTTTGCCGACATGGTGAGAACCTGTTCCCGTTATCGCGGTTATCAATGCGGCGCGGCGTATGCGGAAGGATTTAGACAATGTCAAGTGGCTTTGAAGGGCACGACTAAACGCTTGCTGCCGTAACAATGCAAAATGCATAATGCATAATTGCGGAACAATCAAAAAAGGGTCAAGGGACGAGCTGCCCGTTAAGCAAGGCATTGATAATGCCTTGTGTGACAGGGGCGGAAAATGGTTGCATTTTCTTTGGTGCTACCTTTGCACCAAGATAAGTGAGCGACGATAGGTAGTCGCGAACGTGACCGAACGCAAAGTACAGCTTTGCGCGAGAAGAGGTCCCTTGTGAGGTGTGAGGCAACGCCCCGCAAAACAAGCCCCCAAATAAGCAAAACATAGTTTTGCGCTTTTCGCGTTAGCGACATTACGCTATGGCGTATAAATATGATAAAAATTAATAATAAGGAGAAAATATATTATGAATTTTAACTCGACTGTAAAAGGTAGTATGCTCGAAGGGTTTTATCCCGCGGGCTGGGATTTTGACAAAATCGACGCGTGTATCGACGCGCCCGAAACGATAACGCAAAGACAGGCGTTCTGGAATAAGGATTTCACGCCCGTTCAATGCGATAGCCTCGGCGAATTTGAAACGTACATGGGTCATGAAATCGCTATGCAAATCCGCTTGGCGAAAGAAAGAAAGGAAAAAATCGCGTTCATTTTGCCCGTAGGACCTATGGGTATGTATAAGTGGGTGGTGTATTTCTTGAAAGAATGGAAAGTATCGTGTGAACACGTGTACACCTTTAACATGGACGAATGGGCGGATAGCGAAGGTAACACGCTTGCTCCCGACAATTCGGGTGCGTTCCAATACGCTATGGAACAGGCTCTTTTCAACCCGCTTGGGGAATTGACCGTGCCGAAGAACCAAAGAAACTTCGCAACCAAGGACAACCTTCCCACCTATCCCGAAAAGATTGCTGCGCTCAAGAAGGAAGGCGCGAAACTCGTGCTTGTGTACGGTATCGGCAGAATGTGCCATATCGCGTTCTGGGAACCGCACTTTGCGGCAGATTACAAGGATGCGGCGGAATGGGAAAAAGCACCTTATCGTATCGCGGCGAAAATCCACCCGCTTACCGTAGAACAAAACGCGCTTACGAGCTTTAAATCGCGTACGACCCTCGTGCCTTGTCGTGCGAACACGATCGGCCCCGGCTTGTTCTTGCAAGCGGATTACGCTATCGGCGGTGCGGACGGTACGCTCGGTCGCGGTATGCAATGGCAGGGTATGTCCCTTTGGATGACGCTCCGTCACGGTACGACGCCTTGGATTACCTCGTCGTATATCCCCACGCTTGCAGGAAGATTGTTCTTCTTGAAAGACTTGGCTGGCCCGCTCGTTGCGGAATGTAATTAATATGAACGGGATTGCGATTGCGGGAAGTATTCTCGTAGACAAAATCAACGAAATTAAGGCGTATCCGCAGGCGGGCGAATTGACGCAAATCCAAAGCGTTATGCAAGCCGTCGGCGGGTGCGTACCCAACGTCGGCATTGATATCAAGCGTATGCGCCCCGATTTGACGGTGAAAGCCGTAGGGAAAATCGGCAAGGACGCGGACGGCGAGTTTGTGAACGATACGCTGGCGAATAACGGCGTTTTGATAGGCAACGTGCGTACGTGCGACGACAAAACCAGTTTTACCGAAGTCATGAGCGTAAAGGGTGGGCAACGTACGTTTTTTACGTACGCAGGCGCAAGCGCGCAGTTCGGCTTTGGCGATTTCGACTTTGATAGCTTGCAAGTGAAAATGCTGCATCTCGGTTACTTCCTGTTGCTCGATAAAATCGACGCGGGCGACGGATTGCGCGTTTTGCAAGAAGCGAAAGCGCGCGGTATCAAAACTTCCATTGACCTCGTAAGCGAAAATTCCAACCGCTACGCGTTGGTTTTGCCTTGCTTGCCGTACGTAGATAATTTGATTATCAACGAAGTGGAGGCGGGTGCGCTGACGGGGATAGAACCCAAGGCGGAAAACTTGCGGGAGATTGCCGAAAAGCTGATGTCGTACGGCGTGAAAGAACGGGTGATTATCCATATGCCCGACGTGGGCGTGTGTTTGTCTAAAAACGGGTTGACCGTTTTGTCGTCCTTGGATTTGCCCAAAGGCTTTATCAAAGGTACGACGGGGGCGGGCGACGCGTTTTGCGCGGGCGCGCTTATCGGGATTTACGAAGACGAAAGCGACGAGAATATCTTACGCCGCGCGTCTTTGGCAGCTGCGGCGGCGCTTTCGGAAACGGACGCTATTAGCGGTATGAAAGACGAAAAGACGATTGAAAAATTATACGGAAATATAAGGAGAAAAGAAATATGCTCGTTAATTTGAACGACGTGCTGAAAAAGGCACAGAACGAAAACTATGCGGTGGGCTTGTTCAATTCTACCGATTCGGACATGTTGCAAGCCGTTATCGAAGCGGCGGAAGAAATGAACGCGCCTATCATTATCGGTACGGCAGAAGTATTGCTTCCGTACGGTGAACTGCAATTGATTGCGCCCAGCGTTTTAGCGGCGGCAAAGCGCGCGAAAGTGCCCGTTGTCGTGCACTATGACCACGGCTTGACGTTTGAACGCTGTATCGAGGCGTTGAAACTCGGTTTTTCGTCCGTTATGTACGACGGCTCGGCGAAAGATTATCCCACGAACATTGCGGAAACGCGTGAAATCGTGAAAATCGCGCATGCGTTCGGCGCAAGCGTAGAAGGGGAAATCGGTCACGTTGGTCAAGCGGCGGACGGCGACGAAGATTTGCACGATATGTACACCACCCCCGAAGAGGCGAAAGCGTACTTGGAAGCGACGGGCGTGGACGCGCTTGCAGTAGCCATCGGTACGGCGCACGGTGTGTATAAGAAAAAGCCTATGCTCAATTTGAAGCGTTTGGAAGAAATCCGTTCGACGGTGGACGTTCCGCTCGTATTACACGGCGGCAGCGGCTTGACCGATGACGATTTCAAAAACTCTATCGCAAAAGGTATCGCGAAGATGAATATCTTCACCGACTTGTGCCTTGCGGGCGACCGAGCGATGAAGGAAGGCGCGGAAAAGGGGCTTGGGTATTTGGAAACGAGAAACTTGAAAGTGCAATACATCAAGGAAGAAGTGAAGAAAAAAATCTCCCTGTTCGGCTGTGCGAATAAAGCGTAAAACGAATATAACCACCTGCTTTGGCAGGTGGTTAATTTTTGGGAATTTAGTTTAAAAACTGCAACATCGTTTAAAAAATTAAAAAATTGACTTTCCATAACCGATTTGCTATAATGAAACTATATGTGATAACATAAGGAGAACGTTATGCAAGATTTTCAAAGTAAGGTGCAATCGCTGCTTTGCGCAATTCGTGCGTTGGAGGGGGACAAAGCCTTGCAACAGGAACGAAAACTGCCCAGCGATTGTTATTTTTTGTCTGAAGATACGGTGCTCTCTTACCGCCGCGATGACGGCGATGCGCGCTATCCCTACGCTTACGACGGGTTAACCCTTTGGGCGTATGCGTCGGGAAATGTCAAGATGGAAGAGAGTACGTTCAATCATTTTCTGCCCGTATTTGAAGCGAAAGAGCCGTATTTAGCGTTTTTTGCGGGAATTAAGCAGGAGGACGGATATTTTCCCGTTTCGTTATTAGGACCTGCAAAACAAGCGTTTGAAAAGGGGATAAGACGGTATACCGTGTTTACGCCCCAAGCGGCGTATTATTTCACGGAAACACCCGCGTTTTTGTCTGTCGTACGTATGCTTGTAGACGATAAAAAGCTGTTGAGACTTTCCGTGTACTTGGAAAACACGGGGGATACGGTTTGCGAAACGTATGTGTCGACGTATATCAATTTTCTCAATTCACACGCAACGTACGAGAATTTGGAAACCAAATGGTATAAGCGTTGCACGGCAAACGATTACGGGTATATTTTGCATACCACCGAATACCGCGGCAGGGAAAACTGTATGGAACATTACGCGGCAATCGCGCGTAGTCCGTATAACGGGTTCATAGACAGAACCACGTCGCATAGCGTGTATACGGGGAGTATGCACAACCAGCTCAACTGTTCGACGGCGCTCATAAACGGTAAGTTCGGCGTGGAAAAACTGCACACGGAATTTACCGAAACGGCGGTGGCAGGGGATATTATTCCCGTAAAGCTTGGCGCGAAAGAATCGTTTGTCGTCAGTTATACGGCGGCGTTTTACGACGATAAAGAAAAAGCGGAAACCATGGTTGCGACGAACCGTGAAACGGCGGCTATCGACGAATATGTCGCGCGGAAAGCTTGCGAAGATAAGAATAAGACGGCGGACGAGCGTATGCCGATTATCAAGTTTGGGGATATGCTAGGGCAAGGCTTGAACGCGGTTGCCATAGAATATTTTATTCAAAACGTATTGCGGCAAGTGGAGTTTTGTACACGGTCGAAAAATTATGCGGGAACGCTGATTGGGATTCGCGACATCTTCCAACAAGTGGAAGCGGCGCTTACGTGGATTCCTACGTATTCGCGCGGAAAAATCGTGGAAGCGCTTGGATATATCGGCGACGACGGGCGTGCGCCGCGGCAATATTCCTATCCGCCGGCAAAGGGAATTTTACCGCAAATGGATTTGCGACCGTATATCGACCAAGGCGTGTGGGTTATTTCTACGGTGTACACTTATCTTTGTTTTACGGGCGATTATTCCATTTTGGACGAAGTTTGCGGGTATTATAAATTTGACGGAAATGCGGTGGCGTTTTCGGACGATAAGGATACTGTATTAGACCACTTGGTGCGCATAGCCGAGTATTTGCTTTCCAAACTCGCCGCAGACACGGGGTGTTTGCGTGCACTGTACGGGGATTGGAACGACGCTTTGGACGGGTTGGGCGTTTCCGCAGACAAGAGCCGCGATTTCGGCGACGGCGTATCCGTTATGGCGACGTTGCAACTGTATAAAAATCTTGCTGAACTGTGCGATATTTTCCATGCTACGGGCAAATATACCGATAAAATTGACGGGTATATGCAACGTCGTGAAAGTATTCGCCAAGGCTTGCAAAAACACGCTATCGTGCAAAACGATAAAGGGGAAAGAAAAATCGTGCACGGTTGGGGGGATAAGTTGCGTTATAAAATCGCAAGCTATTGCGATAACGACGGGCTTAGCCGCGATGGCTTGACGTCCAACGCGTACTGGATTTTATGTGATGCGTTGGTGTGGGATAAGAGCTTGAAAAAGGATATTATGCAAGCGTACGAACGTTTGGATTCCAAGTACGGATTAAAGACGTTTGAACCGTATTTCGCACGCGATAATAAGGACGTCGGGCGTATCACCAAACTGCCCAAGGGTACGGCGGAAAACGGTGCGACATACATTCACGCAACGTTATTCGGGCTTTGGTCGATGTTTGAAGTGGGCGAGTCGGAAAAGGCTTGGGAACAGCTGTTTAAAATTCTGCCGCTTACGCATAAAAATATTTCCACTACGCCGTTTATTATGTCCAATTCCTATTTATACAACGAAGAAAAGGGCTTGGACGGAGAATCGATGAGCGACTGGTTTACGGGTAGCGGTTGCGTACTTATTAAGACTCTCGTATGGGAAGTGTTCGGTTTGAAACCCGATTTGCACGGCTTAACCGTTCGACCTGCGCGCTATTTCCCGTGCGATACGGCGAGCATTTCTATGCGCGTAAAGGGTTGTGATATTCAATTACAATACCGCAAGACGGGTGAAAATAAACGTCGATTTTTGGTCAACGGCGTAGAACGTGCAAGCGTGTACGACGAAACAGCGCAAACGGAGAAAATTTATTTCACAGATGCGGAACTTGCGCAAGGGGAATTGACGATAGAAGCGTTGGACTAATCAAAAAATGATACCGTGGAAAAAGATCCACGGTATTGTTTATTTTTTCAATTGTTCGCGGTATTGTCGCGTGGTTAGATTGTGCCGTTTTTTAAAACAGGTGAGAAAGTGTGGATAGCAGGTATATCCCGACATATACGCAATTTCAGCGGCACTTAAATTGGTGGTTTTTAAAAGCTGTTCGACGTTGAGCATTTTCCGTTCGTTGATATAACTAATCAACGTTTCGCCCGTTTTTTGTTTGAATATTTTGCAAAGATAGGAATGGGAAATGAAGAACGTGTCGGTTACGTAGTCAATGGAAAAATCGTGTTCTAAACAGCGCGCGTTGATAAAGTTTTTCACGTTTTGAATAAACGCGTCTTCTTGCATGGTCTGTACGTTTTTTTGCGGTTTTGTGAAGTGTGAAAGTATGAAGTAAAATAGGGACAAAAGCCGTTGATAACGAAACGTTCCGCTCGCGTGCATAGCGTTGAAAAAGCTGCGCAGTTGTTCGCGTATCGCCGTCGGATTTTGACAGATTTTCGTACATTCTTTTAAGGAAAATCCCGCCTCTTCCAAGTACGTCGCACTCATAGAGCCTGTAAATTCAAAGAACGCGTACGACCAAGGTTCGCTCTCGTTGGGATAGTAGCGAAAGGGGATATTGTCGGGTATGACAAACACGCTGTTTTCCGTTAACGTATAGCGTTGTTTGCGAAATTCCAAATGCCCTTTGCCCGAAAAAATGAAATGCAAGGTATGGTAAGGTTGGATACGCCGAAAGGTATCTGTTTGCTCCTTTAGGGTGTCTACAAACCCAAAGCCTATCAACTGAAATTCCGTTTCGTGGCGATCGACGATTGCCGACGTGCACTTTGTGAAATCGAATAAAGTGTTCATGTTTATATTATAACAAAACGTTTAAAACGCTGTCAAGCGTTCTAAAAAGAAATTGCTTAAAAAACAAAAAAACAAATAAAAAAATATTTATCATGACTAAAATTGGATAAAAAAACGAATATCTTGGCGAAAAAAAAGTATTGACAAACGCAAATATAGCGTTATAATATACACACGATGAAAAATAAAGGTGAAACTATGATTACAATCGACGGGAATACGTATCATTTGCAGGGCGATGCGTACAGTTATTGTTTTTACGTGAAAAACGGCAAACTGTTGCACGGGTATTACGGGCAACGCTTGGAGAAATTTGTAGCCGTTTGCGATGCGCCGATGGACGATTTTGCGGCGTACGAATACGGCGAGTTTGGTCGCGGGGATTTCCGCTCGCCGTCTATCGTCGTGCGTGACAACGGGGGAATCGCCACCGATTTTCAGTTTGTATCGCATGAAATTTTGGCAATAAAACCGCGTATCGG
Source organism: Clostridiales bacterium (assembly GCA_015055545.1). Classification (GTDB taxonomy): domain Bacteria; phylum Bacillota; class Clostridia; order Christensenellales; family Borkfalkiaceae; genus Scatosoma. The sequence continues at coordinate 51,069 of SVHY01000006.1, read as the reverse complement.
CATGCCGCAGTTACGCGGTGAACACCAAACGCTTGCCGTGTATTTGCGTGATGAAAAGCGAGGAATAAAACTCACGCTGTTTTATACGCCGTTGTCGCAAGGGTTATGCCGTAGCGCGGCGATAGAAAACGAGAGCGCGGAAAGCGTGTTCGTCGATAAATTTTTGAGCACGTGTGTAGATTTTCCGAGCGGGGAATACGATATTTTGCATTTGAGCGGCAGACCGAACAAAGAACGGGATATCGTGCGCGAACGCGTAAGCGAGGGGATAAAAACAATTTCGTCTACGCGCGGTACGACCTCGCATGAGCATAATTGTTTTTGCGCACTTTTACAACCCGAAGCCAACGAAGAATACGGGAATGCGTACGGGTTTAATTTGATTTATAGCGGTAATTTCGCAATCGAAACGGAAAAGGACGCGCTGGGGCAAATCCGCTTAAACGCTGGCGAACAAATCCTTTACGGCGGGTGGGAATTGAACGCGGGTGAAAGGATATATACCCCCGAAGTCGTTTGCGTGTATTCAGCAAAGGGGATTGGGGAAATGAGCCGTCAGTTCCATACACTCTATCGCAAGCATTTACTTGACCCCCGTTTCGTGGATAAAATCCGACCGATTGTTATCAACAGCTGGGAAAGCGTGGTGTACGACGTTTGCGAAGAAACGATGTTCCGCTTTATCGAAAACGCCAAGGGTTTGGGGATTGATACGGTCGTTTTGGATGATGGTTGGTTTGGAAAGCGCGACAACGACGATTGTTCGCTTGGGGATTGGGTTGTGGATAAACGAAAATTGCCTAACGGCTTGCAAGCGATTATACGAAAATGCAAGGAAAACGGCATGAAATTCGGGTTGTGGTTCGAGCCGGAAATGGTTTCGCCGGATAGCGATTTGAATCGCTTGCATCCCGATTGGGTATTGCAAAGTTGTCATCGTGAAAGCGTACAATTCCGCAATCAATGGGTGTTGGATTTTTCTAAAAAAGAAGTGGTGGATTACGTATTTGCAAGCATGAAAAAGGTGCTGGACGAAAACGATATTTCTTACGTGAAATGGGATATGAATCGACCGCTTACCGACGTTTTGAACGCGAAGAAATACCGCGCGTATATGCTGGGCGTATACGATTTGTACGAACGCTTAACTACGTCTTTTCCCAACCTGTTTATAGAGGGTTGTTCAAGTGGCGGCGGGCGGTTTGACCCTGCGATTTTGTATTACAGCCCGATGATTTGGACGAGCGATAATACGGATGCGTGGTCGCGGACGATGATACAACATTCCACGTCCCTTTGTTATCCCTTGCAGAGCATGTCCAACCACGTTTCCGCGTGCCCGAATATTCAAACGGGTAGAACGATTTCGTTTGCGACGCGTGGCACGGTGGCGATGATGGGGTGTTTGGGTTATGAATTGCACGTGGAAAACGAAGAAGAACGCGTAGCGGTGCGTATGCAAACGGCAACGTATCAAAAGGACGCGGACGTAATTTTGACGGGCGATTTATACCGTTTAAAAAACCCGTTTACTGACGGTGCGTTTGCGCAAATCGTCGTTTCCGAGGACAAGCAAAAAGCCGTTTTTTGCTACGTGCGGAAAGACAGCGAGCCTACGCGCGGGAAAATCGTGGAACGCGTGTGCCTGCGCGGTTTGGGCGAAGATGTGCTGTATAAAGCGGAAGAAACGGGCGAAATACAGACGGGAAAGACGTGGATGTGCGTAGGAGTACAGCTCCGCTTGGAAAAGAGTGATTACGCCTGTGCAAGTTTGCACTTTTCCGCTGTGTAATTATTTGCGCGAAAAAGTTGTTTCATTTCACGCAAAAACAGTTTCATTTTTTATCCTGTTTTTCTTTAAGAAATTTACGAAAAAAACGGGAAAGCCTTGAAAATAAAGGAGTTTACGAAAAAAATTACTAAAATTTATGACTAAAAATTATCTTGACATAATTTAAAAAAGATATTAAAATGCAGTAAAGGGTGGGTAAAAAAGATGAGATACGAAGAAACTGCAGACAAGAAAAACTGTATTATTATCATAAAATCGTCTACGTTCGACGAAACGGGGTATAAAAACGTTCTCGAATGTAAGCCGCATTTTCACGCTGCGAAAGAGTTTTTGTTCGTCGCCGAAGGCGAACAATCGGTGGTTATTAGCAGTGAAGGGGAAGAGTTGACGGCGGGTGATATTATTTTTTCCGACAGTTTTTCGCTGCACCATTATGATCGCAGCGACGCCGAGGGTTACGTTTTACTGATACCCAAGGCGTATTTTTCCTACTTTGACGAGATTGTGCAAGGTAAAACGTTGCGTATGCTGATGAACGACAAAGAGAAAAATAAACAGCTGTTTGCGTTGGTGGGAGAGTGGTATGAAAGCAAGCGCGAACCGCTCCAAGACGTGGCGTACGCCTACCGTTTATTGAGCGAGATGGTGCGTATTTACGGGGTGGAAGCGCAAATGAAACACGACCAAGACAATATCGTGCGGCAAATGCTCGAATACGTGGAAAGCAACTATAAAAACGATTTGGATTTGGAGAGTATGGCATCGCATATCGGGTATAGCAAGGTGTATTGTTCCAAGCTTTGGAACAGGTATATCAAGGAAAATTTCCGCGATTACGTCAACCGTTGCCGTGTGTCGCATATCAACGAAACGTTGCTTGCAAAGCGCGGAAAAAAGAGTATTTTGCAAATTGCGTTTGAGAACGGATTTAATAGCCAAAGCACGTTTTATCGGGCGTATAAGAAAATTTACGGCACCTTGCCAACCAAGTTGAATTGACCTTTTAAAAAGGTGAAATTCTAAAAAAAGATAACAAATGAAACATTGAGTATAATCAATGGGTGGCGGGGATACTTTGGGTGTGATACAATATGATTGTTATAATGTATTAATACACGTAGCGCGCTACGAAAGGAAAGGATAGAAATGACAAAAAATATTGCGATTATCGGTTTTGGCGGCAGGGGACATATTTACGGAAATTATGCGAAACAAAACCCCGAACAGTTCCGCTTGGTTGCCGTAGCAGATCCTCAATTACATAAACGGAAAGAAGGAACGGAAATATTCGGCGCGGAAGCGTATGAAGATTACCGTGAACTTTTGGATAAAGGATACGATTTGGATCTCGTAGTGATTTCTACGCAGGATGCACAGCACAAAGAACACGCGCTGTACGCTTTGAAAAAGGGCTACGATTTGTTGTTGGAAAAACCGATTGCAATCAAGGAAGAAGATTGCGTGGAAATTTACGAATGTGCAAAGGCTTGCAACCGCAAAGTGTTCGTGTGCCACGTGTTGCGGTATACCCCGTTCTATCGCCAAGTGAAAGATATTTTGGACGGCGGGGAGTTGGGCGAAGTGATTGCCATTCACGCAAGCGAAAACGTGGGCTATTACCACCAAGCGCATAGTTACGTGCGCGGGCCTTGGAGAAATTCCAAACAATCCAGTCCGATGATTTTGGCAAAGTGCAGCCACGATATGGATATACTTCGTTATTTAATGGGTGAGCGTTGCGTGTCCGTAAGCTCGTACGGGGGCTTGAAATTTTTCTGTGAAGAGAACGCACCCCAAGGCGCAACGGCGTATTGCACCGACTGCCCGCATGCGGATAGCTGTATCTATAACGCGAAACGCATTTACACCGAGCATCAATGGATGGCTTCGTATTTCTTGAAAACGGCAATAACGGAAGAAAATATTTTGCGGGAATTACCCTATTCTCAATACGATAGATGCGTGTTCCATTGCGACAACGACGTGGTGGATCATCAATCGACGATCGTGCAGTTTGAAAACGGAAAGACGGCTACGCATACGATGACGGCGTTCTCCAAAGAAATCTATCGCGATATCAAGATTTTCGGGACGAAAGCAGAGCTTGTCGGGGTGATGGAAGAAAACTGGATTGAAGTACGGCCGTTTGGCGGGGAAGTGAAGAGAATTGACGTAGACCTTTCCCACGTGACGACGGGTGGACACAGCGGCGGCGATTTTTGCATGATGAAAGAATTGCACGACGTGTTGAACGGGAAACAGGGCAAGGGTATTACCTACTTGGACGTTTCCATCGAAAGCCATTTGATGAGCTTTGCGGCAGAACGCAGTAGAGTGAACGGTGGTGCGGCACAGAAAATCGTATTTAACAAATAACGAAATAACGGAGAAAACGGATATGAGCAAGTTTAAAATCAGTTTTTGGAACTATGAAAAAATGGGCGTTATAGAAGCGAAAAAAGCGGTTGCGGACTGGAAAGACGCAGGCTTTAACCTTGCGATGACGTTTGAATACAGAGCGGAAAGAGATAACCCCGCGGATATGGTAGAGCTGTTGGACGAATGTCAAAGGAAAGGTATCGAAGCGATTGTTTGCGACGGCAGAACGCGTTATAGCCATTTTATGGAAGTGGGCGAAAAAGCGTTCCGTGCGGGTGTGAAGCAGGTAGTTAAAGAATTTGGTGCGCACCCTGCGGTGTTCGGGTTCCACGTCGGCGACGAACCCAACGGCGAGTCTTGGGAATCTGCCGTTCGTGCGTTCCAAATCGTCAAGGAAGAAGCCAAGGGTAAACGTGGGTTTATCAATATGTTCTCGTCGTGGGTAACCCCTGAATGTCCGTCCGTTATCGGCGTAGAACTGGATAAATACGAAGATAAAGTGGTGGATTTCGTACAGCGTACGGGCGCAGATATCGTATCGTTCGATTGCTACGCCCAGTGCATGTATACGGATAAGGATTTTGAACAGGACGAATTTTTACGCAATTTACATATGTTTGCAAATGCAGCGAAACGTACGGGTTCGCAACTATACGCGTCGCTCCTTAGCGTAGGGCATTGGAATTATCGCGTGCCCAACCAAGACGATATCCGTTGGCAGGTGAATATGTGCGTGGCGCACGGTGTAAAGGGTATGTTCTGGTTTTATTTCTATCAACGCTTGTTAGAAGAGAATTACCGCGGAGGTCCGATTAATATGTTCGGCGACCGTACGGAAATGTTTAATATGATTTCTTATCAAGACAGGCTGTTCTTTAAATATTATGCGCCGCGCTTGGAAGAATACGAAGTGGACGAAGTGTGCTATTTTCGTAAAACGTACGGCGGTTATCCCAAGTTTACGGGCGATAAGGAACTCAAAGTGATTGAAACGCTCGTCAACAACGAATCGGTGTGTGTGAGCCGTTGGGTGAATGCGGACGGGAACGTGAAATATACGCTCGTTAACGTGGGTAGAGAATTGCCTACCCGTTTGCGCGTGGAATTTGACGGCGCGCTTGCTAAAAATAACGGCAGTTATTGGTTTGCGCCCGGACAAATGATGATTTTCGACGAGGACGGCGCGGTGTAAAAACCGCAACGCTGAAAAGCCCGCGGGCTTTTCAGTAAGCAGGTAGCTTACTGGAAAAACATTTAACAGGAGTGAGTTTGTATGATCATCATAGGTAAAGGCAAAAAGCTGGGGAGTAAAGGAGCGCCGTTATTCGTGATAACGTTGCTGGCTATTCCTATCGTTCATTGGCTGATTTTCTGGTTGGGGGTAAACGTCAATTCCATTTTGTTGGCGTTTAAATTGCCCACGGGCGAATGGTCGATGGAAACGATGAAATCGGTCGTTCGGGAAATTATCTATAACGACGCGAACACGGATATCAATTTGAAAACGTCGCTCAAAAATACGTTGATGTACTTTTCAAAAGATATGCTCATGATCCCGTTCCATTTGCTCATTGCATATTTCTTCTATAAGAAGATAACGGGTTATCGCGTGTATCAAATCGTGTTCTATCTGCCGTCTATTATCAGCGGCGTAGCATTTGCTACCATGTTCTCCGACTTCATCGATCATAAAGGTCCGCTCGGTATTATCATGGAAGCGGCGGGGGTGAATCCCGTACCGCAACTGCTTGCAAACTCCGATTATGCGACGGGCACAATTTTGTTCTATACCATTTGGATTGGTTGGGGCGGTAATATGTTGCTCCTTGGCGGCGCGCTTGCGCGTATTCCCGTGGAAATTTTAGAATCGGCAAGATTGGACGGTATTTCGCCTTGGAAAGAACTTATCTATATGATTTTGCCGCTTATTTGGTCCACCATGTCCACGCTCTTGATTTTGAATATGACCAGCCTATTCTTGGCGGACGGGCCTATCCTGCTGTTTACCGCAGGGAAAGAGGGGACTTCCACCATAGGCTATTGGATATTTGAAAAAACAAAAATGGGGCCTGGGATGTATAACTCGGTTGCCGCGGCGGGGTTGGTGTTTACGTGTATCGGCGCACCGATTATCCTGTTCTTCAAATGGTTGATAGAACGGATTCCCGTTGTGGAATATTAAGGGGGAGAAAGGTATGGCAAGAGTAAAAAAATTGCAAGTCGATAAAGGCAGTATTCTTTCTCGGAAAACCAAGGGCGAAAAGGTTTTGTATATTATCGTATTCCTTGTATTCTTAATACAATCCTTAACCCTTTTAACCCCCGTGCTTTGGATGATGATGTCGTCGTTTAAAGGGGCGCTTGAATATATCGGCGGCGATAAGTTCGCACTCCCCGAAGAATGGCTTTGGGATAACTATTTGAAGGCGTTTGAAATGTTAAACGTCGGCGATACGGATTTCTTCGGTATGACGTTTAACAGCTTGTGGTATACGGGTATTGCAACCGCTTTGGGCGTGTTCATGCCTGCGCTCACGGGCTACGTTATGGCGAAATATCAATTCCCTGGTAAGAACGTGATTTTCAGCGTGGCAATCGTTTCGATGATCATTCCTATCGTTGGTTCGACGGCATCGCGTATGCAAATCGTAGCGGCTATGGGTTTATACGATACCCCGCTTTATACGGTAGTTACGTTCCTTGGTGGGTTCGGCGGTAGTTTCTTGGTGTTCTATGGGTTCTTCAAAGCACTCAGTTGGAGCTATGCGGAAGCAGTTATGATTGACGGCGGCGGACATTTCACCATTTTCTTTAAGGTCATGTTGCCGCAAGCTTCGCCTATTTTATTGACGTACGCTATCACGGGTGCAATCGCGAATTGGAACGAATATTATACCATGATATTGTTTATGCCTAGCTTTCCTACGTTGGCGTCGGGGTTGTTCCAGTTTAAAGACAACGCGGTACGCGGTACGAATTGGCCCGTGTACTACGCAGGGCTTATCATCTCGGTTATTCCGACGATTATTCTATTCAGTGTTTTCAGCAACCGAATTATGACAAGTATTTCTATCGGTGGCTTGAAAGGTTAATAAGAAAAAATGAAAGGAGAAAATATTATGAAGAAAAAGGTTTTGGCAACGATGTTGGCTTTGAGCGTGATTGCGCCTACTGCAATCGGGTTTACGGGCTGTAAGAAGAAAGTGGCGGACGACGAAAATACGCTGCAAATCTTCGTCAGCAATTTCGGCTACGGCACGGACTGGGTGGACGCGCTCATCACCGAATTTAAAAAACAGGATTGGGTTACGGAAAAGTATCCAAACTTGAACATTCCCACGCCCGATAAGAACTCGGAAAGAACGTTCCCTGCGGACAGAATGATTACCGACGGGAAAACGAATACGTACGATTTGTTGTTCGCTTGCGATTCCGCAACGGCGAACTACGATAAAAAGGACGGCAGCGGCAATCTCTATTTTGAAGATTTGAGCGATTTGTATGCAACGAAAGTGCCTGGGGAAGGGGAAGTAACGTTTGCGCAGAAAATGGACGATAATATCCTTTCTAACATGCAATACACCCCCAGAGGCAGTACGAAACAAACGTATTATTCCATGCAATGGGTAAACGGCTACATGGGCTTGTTGTACAATAAAACGTTGGTGGAAAAGGAGCTGGGCGCGGATTACGTATTGCCCAAGACGACCATTCAGTTAGAGGGCATGGCAAAAGATTTGAAAGCGAAGGGCGAAACGCCGTTTATCTCTTCGTCCAAAGCAGGGTATTGGAGCCAAATCTCGTATACTTGGTGGGTACAATACGAAGGTACGGAAAAATACGAAGATTATTGGTTAGGCGTAGACGCGAACGACGAAACGACCAGCAATAACTTCAAACAGCTTGGCAGACTCCGTTCGTTGGAAACCTTGGAAGGCTTGATTCACGAAAGCAAGGGTTATAACCACGACGAAGTGAATACGGCGGAATTCACCGAAGCACAATCGTTGTATTTGCTTGGCGAAGCGATGATGATGCCCAACGGCGACTGGTTTGAACAGGAAATGCGTTCTAACTACGAAGAAGATAAAAACCATTACGACATTCGCTTTATGCAATTGCCCGTTATGAGCGCGATTGTGGAAAATATGGATTTATACACGCACGAAAAGGCGTACAGCGCGCTTACCGATGCGGAAAAGAATACGTACGATGCGAAACTGGCGGCGATTATCGCAGTAGTAGATGCGGACGGTACGTATCAAGATGCGCAAGCGGCGGTTGCGGGCTTGACGGAAAAAGACTTCAAGAAAGTAAACGAAGCAAGAAGAGTCGTATACAGCGTTGAAAACCACGAAGGGTATATCCCCGCATACGCAACGGGTAAAGAAATCGCGAAAGATTTCTTGCTGTTTATGGCAACGGATAAAGGTATTGAAACGTTTATGAGAGCAACCAACGGTGCTTCTACGGCGTTTGAATACGACGTGCAAACGAAATCTCCCGATTTGTACGCAAACTTCTCGACTTTACAACAAAGCCGTGCGGCTATTGCGAAAAAGGGTATCGTTCCGTTCCAAGCGACCACGTCGCCGCTCGTTTACTGGGGTGGGCTTTCCTACTATCTCGACGGCGCGTTAGAATCCTATTTCACCAGACAAAACGCCAACGATAGAAAGTCGGCAAAAGAAATTTACGACAACGACATTGATTATTATATCGTGAAGAATAACGGCGGGTATTGGGGCGAATTGCTCACGCGCGCAGGTATTCAATAATAATAAAAACGCAAGGGGCGGCTTATGAAAAAGAGAACCATAGCAAGCGTACTGAGCGTGTGTATGTTGGTTACGGCGTACGCTTGCGAAACGGAAACGGGTGCGGAAACCAAGCCCGTAGAAATCAACGTATGGACGGAGGGCGGTGCGGAAAAATTGCTCCGCGATGCCGATTATTCATCTCGTTATGAAAATGATACGTTGACAATCAAAGCGTTTAAAAACGAATACGAATCGGCGCAGATTATGATCAGCGGCGAATCGGATCAAGAATACACGGTGGAAACCGCGGCGTTGAAAAATGCCGCGGGTGAAACGCTTTCAAAAGATGCGTTCGCACTCTATCACCAAAAGTATATCAGCGTCACGCATATCCGCGACACGAACTCGCCTACGGCAGAGGGATATTATCCCGACGCGCTTATCCCCATGGATAAAGCGGTGGCTTACGAGGAGAACGTGACGACGGGTAAAAATCAAGGGATTTGGGTAACGCTCAACGTACCCGAAGACCAACCCGCAGGCACGTATACGGGCGCGTTCACGGTGGAAGTATCAGGCGAAAGTTATAACGTTCCCGTATCTGTTACGGTGTACGATTATACGCTTTCGGACGAAGTACATTCCAAATCGTCGTTCTCGTTTGGATACGAATACCTTGGCTGGGGCGAGCTGGATACGTCGGTAGAAATGCAAGAAGCGTATTACGAAGCGTTGCTTTCTTATCGTTTGAACGCGCAACAACTCCCTGGGAATGAAATGGTGTACGTATTACCCGAGGGAGAATCGCTAGAAAGATTTTTATACTACGCGGATAAATACACGAAAGACCCGCGCGTGTCCACGTTCAATTTGCCCTTTACCATGTCTACGGCTATCTATGAGGGCAAGAGCATCAACAGCGTTGATTTCGAGCAGTTTGCAAAGTTGCTCCGTGAAATGGCGACGTACAGTGTGGAGAATAAAATCAACCTGTTTGAAAAGGCGTCCACCTATTTCATTTTCTTTGACGAATACGATTTGAACGGCACGACTGACGTGGCGAATTATAACCTGAATAAAGGTACGGAAGTATGCGAAAGCGTAGCGGCAGAGCTTGCGGAAACACTCGTTTGCGACGATGCGGAATTTTTGCAGGAAATGCTTGCAGACCTTGCGGGAATTAAGCATAAAGTCGTCGGAAGTTTGACGGACGGATTGCAAGTGAAAGCGGCAACCAGCGTTCCGCTCATTAGCCGTTATGAAACGGAAGCCGAACGGCAAACGTATACGGATTTTGCAAAAGAGTGTTATGGCGACGATGCGGAACTTTGGTGCTATACCTGTTTAGAGCCTCGTACGCCGCACCCGACTTATCATATCGAAGATATTTTGGCGTCGTCTAGGCTTTTGAGTTGGATGATGTACGATTACGATATCGTCGGGAATTTGTATTGGGAAACGGCGCTGTACACGTGGCGACAAGCGGCGTTTGGGGATTACCAGTTGCAAGATTATTACGATACGGCAATGCGTTATCCCTTGACCAACGGCGACGGGTTCTTGTTCTATCCCGGGCGAGATTACGGGGTGTACGGTCCTATCGGTACGGTGCGGATTCATTCCATTCGCGACGGCAACGAAGAATACGATTTGCTGTATGCTTTGGAAGAAGCGTATCAAAAATACGGCGTTTCAGAAGAGAATTTCAACGCGTTATACCGTTATTTGACGGTGGATTTGTATGCGGGGACGAGAGTGCGTATTCGCGACGGTTTGACCGATTATATGGCGCAAAGCCGTGAATCCTTGGCGGGGCTTTTGGAACTTGCTTACAACGCGGAAACGGTGATTGAAGAAATCAAAACCATCGACGGCGTTACGAGCGTTAAACTCTCTGCCGCGGCGGGCGTTAGCCTGAAAGCCAACGGTGAAACGTTGACACCGACGGCAAACGGGGATAGAAACGAATACACGGTAAACGTGCCCATGACCCAAGCCTCAAACGTGTTAAACGTACAAGCAACGGTGGCTGGGAAAACGTATGAAATGAGCTTACAGCTTGGCGGTGCAAGTGCTACGGTAAATGCTATTACGTTGAAAGACAAGACGACGATTCGTTCGGGCGGCGAAGTGTCTATCGACGAAATCGACGGCGCGCAGGCGTTGAAACTCGCGTACGAAGCGGCGGATAGTTTGAGTGCGGAAATGGACGTAAGCGTATTGAACGTGACGGAAAGCAAGACGACGTTGATTATCCATATCTATTCGTATAGCGATAATGCAATTGATATTAAGCTACTCTCTAAGGGCGCAAACGCGACGCGGTATATCACGGCGATTGAAACGACGTTGCAACAGGGTTGGAATACGATTGAAATACCCGTTACGGCGTTCAACTGTACGAACAACGGTGCGTTGGAATCTATTCGTATCAACGTACAATCTACACAGGCAACCGATATTGCCGTTGGTAAGATAGAAGTGGGAGGTTAAAACGTATGAAAAAATGGACTACGGTTTTATTATCTGCTTTACTCTTGTTTGCGGCAAGCGGCTGTGATAGCGAAGAAACCACGCCCACGACGGACGAACAACCGACGGTGGATACGGGTATTCATACCATTAACGATTTTGAAACGAACGGCGAGTTTGGGTTAATCCGTCTTTTCGGGGTGCTTGGTCGTGTGGAACAGAACACGGACAAAGCGTATGTAAAAACGGGCGAAGCTAGTGCGAAAGTTATCGTGGAATCCAACCCGTATAAGCCGGGCGCACCGTATATTGAACAGGCGTTCAATTTAAAAAAAGCGGGCAAGGATTATACCAACTTTTCCGACGTAGCCGCGCTGTCTATAGACGTGTACAACGCCACGGGCGCACCCTCGCGCGTGGGGATGCAACTTACCTACGAAGTGGGTAACGGCACGAAGAAATATTACGATTTGCAAGCGGGCTGGAATACGGTGACGATGCAAGTGAAACGGGAATACATTCCCCAAACGACGGATGCATACGACGTGACAGCACCTTTTGTCAACGGCTTGAAAATCTATTTCGAGCGCGGCGTTGAAGACGATACGTATTATATCGATAACTTGAAACTGTACAAGACGGAAAAGAGTTATTCGCCGATTGTAATGCGCTTGAAAGAAAACGAGATTTGTTCGTTTGACAGCGAGTGGCAGGTGGAATTGTTAGAACCCGAGGGACGGTCGGATTTGATGGCGGCGTATATGCGCGTGAGCGATATTACGTCAACGGGCAGTGGAAGTGCGGTACGCGTGGAAGCTCCTGCAAGTTCTAGCGATTTGGACAGCTGGCCGGGGATATATTTGAACAAGCAAATGACGGCGCTCGTGCCTTGGAGCGAATATCCCGACAACGCAAGATTGTGCTTTGATGTGTATGCACCCGAAGAGAGCGGTATGGAAACGGTTTGGCTGTCTATGTATAGCGGACAAACGCGATATTTCGTAACGGACGAGCTGAAAATCATTCCCGGGAAATGGGTGACGTATTCGTTCTCCGTGCAAGAGATGAATACGCAAATGAACAGCTTGAAATACAACGTAACCACTACGACGGGTATCGTCCTTAGATGGGAAGAACAGACGAAAGGCACGGAAATCGTGTATTTTGATAATTTCAGAATGGAATTTGCCGATTAAAAGGGGGAAATAGAAATGAAAACAAAGTATCAAGCTTTACAAATGCAAGTGGTGTATATCAACCAAAATGTGTTGCTTTCGCTTTCGGGCGAAACGCAACAAACGCGTGACTACGACGGTTACGAAAACGATTTTATCGTATAAATTAAAAGAGAATAGGATATTCTGACGAAGAAGTCAAATTTAAAAATATCATAGGAGAACGATAATGAGAACGAAAAACAATTTACGCAAATTAGTGTGGAGCGTTTTCGCGGTTATTCTTGCTCTTTTCTGCATAACGCTTTTCAACATCAAACCGAGCGCGGTGGCAAAAGCCGACGGTGAAAGCGCGCAAATCGTCACGTTGTACGACCCGTCGGGCGAAACGTCGGGGAATTATACGACGAGTGATACTACGGTATGGAAAATGAAAACCGCAGTAGAAGACTATACGGATTCACCTACGGGGAAAGTGTTGCACCATACGATTGATAATACGGAATACGCCAATGAAACGTGGCCAAATTTGAGAATTAAACTTCCTTATACAGGCGATACGACGGGCTTTGCGGGGTATATCGTATGGCTGGAATATGATGCGACGATGTATACGAACAGCTCGTTTTACGGCTTGTTCGGTACGAACTTGCAATATTATGCAACGGATACGACGGCGGCATCTTCCGTTGCTTTGGGCGGGGATAAACCGATTACGTTTATCGATGCAAACGGTAAAGTAAGCGAAACGCTTACGGGACGTGGCTCATATCACCATAATAACGCTACGAAGATTGAAAATTCTGAATATACGCACGCATATACGTATGATTTCAAAGGATATATGATTATTCCTGCGACGTCGTACAGTGGTGACGTAACGCCCAACGCAAATACGTTTTTTAACATGAATCATCATTATCAAAAGACGATTGTCATGGACTTGAAAATCGGTATGGTAGGTTTCTATACCGATTATGATGCGTTGCTTACGGAACTTGGCAGATGTACGTATTCTTTCGTGGACGGCGAAACGACGGTGGAAACGGGGAACGTAAGGCCAGGGACAGAAATCGTTGCGCCTACGTACAACAATTCGTACGTGAAGAACGGTAAAACCTATACGTTTATCGGTTGGCGCGGCTACATTGACGGCATGACCATTTCGGAAGATATGACGTTTACGGCGGTTTATAAAGTGACAGACTTCCACATGGTGAAAGGCGCATCTATCCGTACCAACGAAGGCACGTCGGGTATTCGTTATACGGCGGAATTTGACGAGGATTTATATAACGAAATTTCCTTGGACGAAAACAGAGAGTTCGGTATGGTTATCACCAAGCTTGATTATTATAACCAAGCGATGGCAAGCAACGCGAATGATTTGATTGCGGGCTTGAACGAGCTTGGCAATAATAAATACGTGCTCATTACGGAAAGCTCGGCTAACCCCTTGAAAGTGTATCCGTATACCACGGAAACCAAAGTAACGTATCGTATCAGCGGCGCGCTTACTAACATTCAATACGACCACGCAGACTGGACGTGGATGGGCGTAGGCGTTATCGTAGAAACGGACGGTGAGAACGTACGTTATACGTATGCCGTACATACCGTAGACGACTCGGCACGTACGACGTCCTACGTTGCGAGTGCGGCGCTTAACAACCCTAATGAAAACTTTACGAGCGTGGAAAAAGCTACGCTGAAAAATTACGTATACAAGAGCGCGGCAAAATCGGCGGGCGTAACGGAAACCAACTTCAAAGCGCAAGAGGACAAATCTTCCTATCTTGCCGATTATACGTTGACGGTTGGCGGCGGCTTTGACACGCAATATAAATTTAACGAAAACGTAGCAGGCGAAGAAGCGTACATGACGATAGGCGAAAAAGCGATTGTGGACGCTTCTATCGTCAACGACAACGGCGAAGCGCTTGACGTGGCGTATTCCATTAACGTAACGGACAGCAGCGTTTTATCCGTAAACGGCGCGGAAGTTACGGCAATGAAAAACGGTTATACGACGGTTACGATTGCTTGCGAATTGTTCGGTTATTCTAAGCAACTCACCGTTTACACGGGTTCAACCGACGCAGGGAATAGAGCAAATAACAGCTGGGGATCAAATGAAAACGCAAGTAAAGCTGGTGCGGCTACGGGCGAAATCGACGGTCAACCCTACTACTGGTATCAATATCAGAAAAAAGCAAGCGCACATATCTATACGGCATATCCCGATATGAGTGTATATTATATTGATTATTTGCTTTCGCAAGGCTATCAATATTTGCGTATTCCGTTCTATTTTGATACGACGAGAGCAAATGAAATTGGCGGAGATGCGGTTACTGCTCCTTACTTTACCATTTGGGTTGCAGATGGGATTGCCGATAAAAAGGGCGGAAGTTCTCTTTCCAAAAATATCTACGTAAATGCGAACGAATGGATTTATTACGATATGGATTTGCATCAATATCGTATGAACTGGGTGGAAGAAACGGGCAACGGCGCGGACGCGTATGGTATGAAATTAGCAGCACGCTCTACGTATCAATATTTACATATGAAGGCTTGTGCAGCGTCTACGTACGTATATTTCGGGGAAATGACGTTCGTGAAAGATTCGATGTTTACGATTGACGAAAGCAACGACGTGGTTTCGCTTGGTGAAGAATTGAACCTTGCCGATTATTACGGTATAGATGAAAATATCAAGACGTATTTCGACGTGGACGGTGTGGCTATGAACACCATGACGGCGGTTTATAAACAACATAACGTGACCATTCGTCCCAACTTGTACACGGCGCAAATCGGCGACGGTTCGTACACGGTTGGTAGCGCGGCGGCTTGGGCGATTGGTTATAAGTCGTTTACGCCCGTTGAAAAAACGATTAACGTACAAAACGGTTTGGATGTTTCGGCAACGACACTTGTGGACGTGAACGGTATCGCAACCGACGTTTCTATCGGTGCGTATACGGGCGCGGATGAACTGACCAACGCAGGTTTTGACGTAACGCAAACGTATAAGAAGAGATATAGCGACCCCGACGAAAGTGCAGTGGTTTCAGATACGGTGGCAAACAAAGAGCGCGGTATTTTCTACGTAGACGTTGTAGCGACGAAAGGTACGCAGTCGATTTCGTACGAAGTAACGCTTGACCTTTATAACAGCACCGAACCCGTAGAATACGAAAGCTTTGGTCATGAAGATAGTAAATATGCGGTTAAGGCGTATTATTCCTTAATGGATACGAGTCGAAATAGCAGTATTACCCAAGATAGATATGCAATGTCTTATGCTACGTTGAAAACTACTTATTCGGATGGAAAAACAAGTGCATCTGGTTATACGTTAAACGGTATGGACTTGCCTTTTGATGATTATATGGTTTTAAATACATTTGGGAATGCTTACAAGAACACGTATCGTGATATGACGATTGGACATTGGGACGATTGGGAGACGAGTAGAAAAAATTTGCAAGCGGTATACGGTTTAAGCGGGAATACATCGGCTATCGTTAAAGAGGCAGGGATTACCTATCTTGCAATGGATATGAGTGCTATTAATACAACTTCGCCTATTACTTCTTATATGAATATGGATACGGCGATAAGTATCTATGTAACGCCTAGACATACTGCCGCATATTACGAAAAATATAGTAGTGATAGTAAGATGACGTATACGTATGGTGCTCCGTATTACACCTATAAAAAGGGTAGTAGTTGGGAAAACGAAGGTGATAGCGGGCTTATCAGTGCACTTACGGCTGTTTCAGCGGAGGGTACGCCTGCTTATACGTGGAAACAAGCGTACTCGGCTTACTTCCAGTCGAATGTTTATACAGTTTCAACTATTACAGTGGCAACCATAGCGGAGAATTATGATGCTTTTGCAAACATGAGTTTCCCTATGTTGGTTAGCGATAGACCACAAGGTTTTGGTTCGGGTACTAATTATCAAAATGGTATTCTTAAACTTGGTATGTTGATTTTCTAAAACACATATATGCCTATTCCCGCGGGAGTGCGGGGATAGGGAAAATCCAAAAAAAGGGGATAAAGATATGAAAAAAATATGTAGTTTGGCTTTGGTTGGCGTTATGGGCTTTTCCGTGGCGCAAATTAACGTGACGGCGGCGGGCGAAGAAACGCTTGCGGCGGGCGTTATGACGGAGCAAACGGTGGAAATGAATACCCAACCTATGGTAAGTACGCTCTCTACGGCAACGGAGAAAGCAAAGGTGGTTATCACCGAGCTTTCCGCTTATCCTATGCAAGTGGAATTTGCGAGTTTGGCAGGGGCAGATACGGTTGTGCGCGATACGGATAGTATATTTGAATTTATTGAACTTCATAACTATGGTTCAGTCGCGCTTGATTTAAATGATTATCAGTTGACGCTTATTCAAAACGGCACGACGTACGTTAATCCTTGGAAATTTGAAGAGGGGAGCGACGGTATAATCGATGCGGGTGAAACGTTCGTGATATTCAATTATACGGCACACAGTTTTAAATATGGTCCGAACAACGAATATTCCATGAAATACGATACGCCAGAGAATTTAGCGGCGGCGTGGGATACGTTTAACGAATTTTACGGGATTAACGTACCCGTAGAAAACCGCGTTATGTCCCTTTGCGTAGACGAAGAGGGCAAAGCGATTGCGGGAGCAATGGCACAACTTCCTAGCACGGGTAGCAATTCGTTGCGGCTTGTAAACAAGGAAGACGGAACGGTAGTGGCGCAAGCGGATTATACGCGCGCGACTTTGAACCTTTCGCATAACTACGTGCCGACGGAAACGGAAGTGGGCGAGCTGTTGTGCGTAAACGGCGTTTCGCCGTACAGACTGTTGCACGAGCAGGACGTGAACTATAACCCGACGTTCGATTTCAGTGGCGAAAAGTTTAGACTTATCAATTATAACTTGCTTTTCACGGGCTATGATTTTGCGGCGCGTTCGGCGGCGTTTATCGATTTCTTGACGACGTATCAGCCTGATATTATGGCATTAGAAGAAATCGCGATAGAATGGTATGGTTATTTGAACGAAGTATTACCTGCACTTGGGTATACGTACATACAAGTAAACGTGCAAACGGGCGGCACTGTGCCGACGTATCATAGCGATTCGTCTAACCCTATTATTTACAAGACGGATAAATTTGATTGCTTGGAATACGGTACGCGTTGGGCGACGGAAGACGGTACGTTTAGCGGCTCGAAATGGGATAGTGTAAACCGTATTAGAATGATTAACTTTGCGGTGTTTGAATCCAAAGCGACGGGGAACAAGCTTAACGTTTTGGCTACGCACGGGTATTTGACGGGTGATCAGTCCAAGACGGAACAGGCTAAACTTGCGAAAGGCATTGCTGCGGAAATGGAAGAAAAATACGATTGCTCTAGCGCGATTATGGGCGATATGAACTATGAAGAGGGTAGTAAACAATACCAACTCATGGTGACGGACGGGTTGTATCAAGACAGCAAGTACGTGGCGAAAAACTGGACGTACCGCATGACTTGCGCCTCGTTCGGTACGTGCGAATACGGGGCTACGAGCGCTACTGCACCTTGGGATCAATACGCAGGCGTTATCGATTTCGTGTTCGTTTCGGCGGGTACGCAAGTGGAAAATTACAAAGTGCTTAATCAAACGTATTATAACGAAAATTTCAGTGCGGAAAAACCGAATTTGGATTGTCATATCTCCGACCACTTGGCGGTGCTTGTGGATATGTATATTTAATGCAGAATGCAAAATTGTAGGAAATTGAATACATGCAACGAAAGTTGTAATTTATAAAAAAAAGGAGGAAGAAATATGAAAAGACCCTATCAAGACTTGTCTTTTGAAATCTTGCAGTTGACGGATTCGTACGTGTTGTTGCAAGCGTCTGGGGAAAGTACGGGCGGCGGTGCGTTCGGTAACGAAGACAAAGACGGGTTCCAAGACGATTTTATCGTATAGCAAACAGGCAAAAAACGACAATAGGCGTATACCGCCTTGCGTGAAAATACGCAAAATCTCAAACGGTGTACGAACGGAAAAAGATGAAAACGAAAAACGTAAAAAAATTAGCGTTGACGTGCTTGGCTACGGCGTTTTTGGCGTGTGGTTCGATTGGGCTTGTCGTTGCGGATTTTGAAACGAGCGCGGCAACGGATTCAATCGGTAGCTTTGAAATGGTAGGCGGTGCGTCCATTAGAACGGTTTCGGGTACGACGGGTATTCGTTATACGGCAAAATTCGACGAAACTCTTTACAATGTCGTAACCGAAGACGACGATAAGCAGTTCGGTATGATTATTACCAAGCTTGATTACTATTTGCAGGCAAAAGCGGCGAATAGCGACCTTATCGCGGGCTTGGATTCGCTCGGCGCGAATAAATACGTGCTGATTAGCGAAAGCTCGGCAAATCCTTGCACGCCCTATCTTTACACGCTCCCGTCGGGAGAAACGGAATACCGTGTGAGCGGTGCGCTTACGAATATTAAGTATTCTAACGCAGACAGTACGTGGATGGGCGTAGGCGTGGTAATTACGGGCAACGGCGACGAGCAAGATACGTACGAATACGCAAAGACGGACGAAACGAACGCGAGAACGACCGCGTACGTTGCGACTGCGGCGCTCAACGACGAAGAGTTTGGATATAAAGATTATGAAAAAGACGTTATGCGCGATTACGTGTATGAATATACCGCAAAGGTGAGCGGCTTGGACGAGGCGACGTTCGATGCGCAGGAAGATAAATCGGCGAACCTTAATGGCTTGACGATTGCGCTCGGCGATGGTATCGACACGACGGAAAAATATAATCAAAACGTTGCAGGTAAAGAAACGTATCTCACTATCAACGAAAAGGAAACGGTGGATATAGCCGTAACGACGGCTGACGGCAAAGCGCTCGATTTTGCTTGCGAAACGACGTCGTCGGATAGCGACGTAGTGAAAGTGGAAAACTTCAACCAATTAAAACCGCTGAAAAACGGTTATACAACCCTCACCGTAAGCAGTACGGCTCTTGGCGACTGGTCGGAAACCGTAACGGCATACGTTGGTTCTGAAAGCGTTGTAAAGATGACGGAAACGAGTATTCGTCAATGGAGCGGTGCGCAAACTGGTTATCACAGTACGTCGGCGACAGGTTCAATTAAAGGTGTAAATTATTACGGTTACGTTGGACGGGGCACTACGGCTGAAGCTGTTCAATATGCGGCGTATTCGGATACCCTTAGCGTATATTATATTGATTATATGATAGCGCAAGGATATACGCACGTAAGAATGCCGTTCTATTTTGATGCATCCCTTACACACGAACTGTTTGAAGGTGTGAGTGAAGCGGATAAAAAGACGGCGCAAAACATTAGAATGCAACTTGCACCTGCTGCGGGTGGTAGCAAGACGTTTACCGATACAACCGTGAATATGAACGAATGGATTTACTGGGACGTAGACATTAACCATTATCGTGCGCACTTTGCGGAAGCTGATAATGCGGCGGTAGATACGTACGGTGTAAAGACGGGTATAACCGATAGATGGTATTACGTGAATGCGTTGTTTATGAGTATGAAAAATACGTTGGCATACCTTGGAGAACAAACATTCGTAAAGAGCAACGATTATACGGTTGTTGGGGATACGGAAACGACGGCTACGTTCGGCGAATTGATTGATTTGAATGATATATACACGTCAAATATCGCGTTGTCCTATGAATACGACGGTGTACTGCACAACAATATTCTTGCGACGGTAACAGGCGAAACTTCGATAACCGTCAATGGTAACGTATATGCACAGACACTTAACGATTCGAAAAAAGTGGTTGTAACCAAATCCGAAGGCGTTGAAAAAACGTTAAAGATAAACGTTGCCGATGGTGTGAATGCGGTTAATTTAGTAGACGTAAACGGCAAAGATACAGCGGTTGATATGGATAATTATACAAGGACGGCGGAGTTGGAAACACTTGGATTTACCGTTTCGCAATCCTATAAAAAGAGATATGCCGATACGAATTATGAACAAGCGGCAACCATTGCCAACACCGAACGCGGTATTTTCTATGCCAACGTAACGGCGGAAAAAGACGGCGAAACGTATACGTATAGCACGACCATTGACGTATATAATAGCACTGAACCCGTAGAATATGAAAGCTTTAGGTTTGAAGATAGTGTTTATGCGGTAAAGGCGTATTACTATTTGGGTACTGGTAACAATACGGCAACGTATGATGGTCTTGCCAAAACGTACTCGCAAGAGCTCGGCAAAGGAATGCCGATGTCGATTGGCGACGGGTATTTCTCGACGGTAGATTTTTCGACGAGCGATATGTCTAATTCTTCGGTTAAAAATGCGTACGGCGATTTGGCGGCCAGTTTAACGGGTATGAGATATTTAGCGCTTGATCAGTCTAAAATTACCCCCGAAGGTCCTTTAACGGCAGAAGGTTTTACGTATGGCGATACTAACGCAAGCCTTAATATATATATACGACCTCGTCATACAAAAGAATATTATGCAAAATTTGCGGAAACGGATACAACCAGCCTTTTAAAATATTCGTATGCGGCAGGATGGACAAAAAGCCAATCGAAAGTTTGGGGGTTAGTATCCCTCAACGCGAGTGGTGAGGGTGCGTATGGTTATCGAGATTGTTGGTCTGCTGGTTGGCAAGCAACATTTAGCAAGTATGATAATAGAAATATTACTTTAAGCGTAATTGTTGATAATTACGATAAATTGAACTCATGGCAAATTGCTATGTATAGAGTACAATCACCGCACGGAAAGTCTGCAACAGAACTCAACAACGGAACGGGTAAACTTGGGGCGTTGCTCTTCTAACACGATTGATTTAACAACACAAATTTGGGACGCGTTTTTGCTCGGAAAGGGGCAAAAACGCGACGCCCAAAGCGTTAGCTTTGCTTAAAATGGCAAAAATTAAGGAGATTTTTATGAAGAAAAAATCATGGATAACCGCACTGGCTCTTGTATCCCTTTTGGGGGTTAGTTTAGGGGCTATTTCTTGCGCCGCGCCCGACGAAACGACGGACGACGAAACGCAGAAAATTGAAATCAGCGGTTTTGAAATTGCAGAAACGCTTACCGTGCAGGCGGGCGCGACGGTGGAATTAAAACAACCGTTCGTCACCGATTCTACGGGTAAGCTTTTGGATTGCTGGACGTACGTGACGGACGGCGACGGATATTACGTGGAAGCTTCGTCCGGTTCGTTTACAGCGGCGAACGTGGGTACGTATACGATCACGTACGTAGTGCGGGATTCGGAAAATAACGTGCACGAAAAGAAGACGGTTATCACCGTTACGGCCGGCGAAAACGTAGGCGGTGGCGACGGCGGCGAAAGCGCGGTGGTCACGTTGAAAGCGAATTTTGAACAGTTCGTTGCTATCAACGAGCAAATTGAGATAGATGCGGTTTGTTCGGACGAAACGGCGACACTTATATACACCGTCACGAACGCGGACGACGAGCCTGTGAATTTGGACGGAAATGCGTTTACGCTGACGGAAACGGGCGCTTACAAAGTGAAAATTGCGGTAGAAAACAGCGACGTTTCCTATTCGTACGACGTTTTCGCGGAAGAACCGTTCCAAACGGGGGAAGTGGAAGCGTTCAACGGGGCGTGGGAAGAAAAAGAAGCGTTTGTCGGCGGCAAACGTCAGGATTGGGAAATCGTTTCGTCGGAAGAAAGCGGCGTTTATGATCGGTTTGGACGTGAAGTGACGATGGCGAAATATTCCACTAACCGTGCGTACATACCCCTGTTTATCAATATCCGCGAGTCGCGCGAATATTATCAAGAGCTTGCAAAAGAAGGGTATACCCACGTGAGCATGTGGATATATCTGGATTCTACAAAGTCGCACATTACGATAAGCGACCGCGATGCGAATGGCGGGTTCTACCGCCGCGAAGGACCGGATTTACACCCCGGGCAATGGACACAGTTTAAGCTTTCGCTTTTGGATGGTAAATCGTCGTGGACGCGTTCGTTTACCACCTGTTATAATTTGTACGCAGAGCAAAACCATTTCTATTTGCAAGTGGATAATTCGTACGAATACAATCCTTGGGGTGGCGGCGATACGCTGAACATGTATTTCACGGATATTATGGCGATTAAGCCCGTGACGATTACGGCGGCGGAAGTGGAAACGAACAAAACCGTCGGCGATACGGTGGTCTTGAACGATTTATTTAGCGTAGAAGATTGCGAGCTTGCTTATTCGGTCACCTACCGTGGAGAAACGGTTGCGCTCGATAGCGACAGCTATACCTTTACGGGCAACGGCGAATACGTGATTACGGCGTATCCGACGACGGGGAATTACGACGGCAGTGCAACGCTTACCTTTAACGTGAGTGATAACTTTGTGCTTTCGGGTTCGCCCGTTATCAAAGAACGCGCAGATGAAAGTGTGTCCGTGGCGCTCAGCGAGTTTGGCGCGGTGGCGTTTAGTGAAGTGGACGGCGTGACACCTACGCTTTCCGAAACGCAAACCGTAAGCTATAACGGCGAAGCGGTAGCGCTTGAAAACGGTGCGTTTACGGCGACGAAAGACGGCGCGTACGACGTTGAATATAAAGGCACGTACGACGTGGACGGCGTGGAATACGCTACGTATAAAACGTTGACGGTGGACGTATGGTCTGCAGCGACGAAATATAACGTTATCGACGTAAATAACATAAAGAATATCAGTGCGTACGATTGGGATACGTCCAGCAAGAAAGCGAGCTACGGCGAATATACCGTAGGCGGCAGAACGGGCGAGTTTATCAAAACGACCGCAGGCAGTCAATCGCTTACGTTCTATGCAAAGCCTATGTATTCCAAGGCGTATTATCAGGCGATGCTTGCTGAAAATCCGACGATGAACGTGCGCATGGATTATTATTTTGAAGTAGCGGCGGGCAAGACGAACAACGTCAAGAGCGTGTTTACGTCCACGACGGAGAAAAAGACTTGGAGCGCGGATTACGAATATAATTGGCGTTCGATGAGTATGACGTTGGAAAGTTTTATCGCGCAATACGATACGATTGCGGAACGTTATGAAACCTTGAAAAACGCGGCATACAACCCTGCGGGGGATAAAGGTGGCGTAGGTTGCTGGATGCATATGGTTGGTTCGCACGTGAATCGTACGTTGTACATGGATTTGACGTTGAGCTTTGAAACGACGGATGCGACGGTTGCGCTCAAAGACGGCGCGGCGGTTGCCATGAATACGGACAATAATTTAAAAGAACTCTTGGACGTGAAATTGGACGGCGAAACGGGCGAAATTTTGACTGCGGAAATCTATTTCAACGGCGCATGGACGCTTTTGAACGACGCGACCTTCAATCCCGTTTGGAATAGCGAATATGAATTCCGTTTCAACGTGCAGACGTTGGACGGTTTAAAAGCGACGATGGTAACGACTACGTTGACGGCTGGCGACGGCTCGTTTGAAACGGTTGAAGATGTCGATTTGCACGTGGTTGCGCTTGGCGGTTCGTTTGACGCGGCTACGCTGTTGGACGGCGATTACACGTATGAATTGAACGTGTTTGCTAAACGCGGCGAAAGCAAAACGGCGGTAAGCGAAGTAGTCAACGGTACGGTGATTAGCGGGGTGAATTTGACGGTTGGTTCGTACGTGGTTGACGTATACGCGACGCGTGGCGACGAAGCGTTCGGCAGAATTTTGTATTACACATTCACGCTTGATTGTATGGACGATTCGACCAAGTTGACGTGGTTGGAAACGCCGACGACGGAAAACAAGAAAGAGTTGTTCCAATCCTATCAATGGGCAGTGCAAAACCTGACGAATACGACGGTCACGAGTGAAGTGCCTGCGGGCAATTCTGGTTCGTTCTTAAAATACGAGGGCGTGGATACGAACAGGAAAGAAGCGATGCGCATTACGGCGAAACCGTTGTTCTCCAAGGCGTACTATCAATCGCTTGTGGATAGCGGGAACGAATACGTCGTGAAATTCGACGTATATATCGATAACGTTTACGAAACGTCCGAACGTACGGAAATTAACAGCTACGTTTGGAAAGCAAACGGAACGTTTGCATCGGGTACGAAACTTGCGTTGAAAACGTGGCACTATTTCACCGTGCCGCTTGAAACGCTAGTAAACGATATCGACGATAAGGGCGAAGTGGACGTGTTCGGTGTATATATCGGCTCAAAGACGTCCGATTTGGTTATATTCTACGTGGGTAATTTCCGCTTGGAAAAAGCACCCGTACAATGGTCTGCGGAAACGTTGACGACGACCATGCTCACGTCTTATCAATATAACAACTCGCAAAACTTGAAAGATATTTCTTTGACGAGTGAAATTCCCGACGGCGGCGTGGCGGGTACGTACGTGAAGTACGCCCAAACGATTTCTAAGGAAGATATTCAGCTTGCCGTTGCACCTATAAAAGAACAGGCGTATTATCAAGCACTCGTAGCGGACGGCGCGAAGTGGAAAATTACGTACGACGTGTACGTGGAAACGACTAACGCCGCTTGTATGCAGCTTGCAACCAAGCTTTGGACGACGTCAGGCGAAACGCAATCGTTTAAAACGAGCGGTACGATTGCAACGGGGGCTTGGCATACCGTGGAAGTCGATTTGCAGTATTTACTCGATAACTGGGGCAACTACCGTCTGTTTGGTTTGAATTTCTTGAATCAAGCGAATTTCGACAGAACGACGGATAGAGCTACGTTCTATTTAGGAAATATTCAACTCGTGGAAGGGGAAGCTTCGGGCGTTGCAACGCTCAAAGTTTCCGCGGAAGCGTAAGGAGGGTAAGACGATGAAGAAAATGAAAAAATCGTTAAGTTTGGTTTTGGCTACGCTTATGAGTCTTTCGTTCGTTTCGTTCCATGCTTGTGAATCGACGACGGAAGAAAGTAAAGAAAAAGAAGAGAAGAAAATTGAAACGTACGACGTAACGATTGCCACTGCAACGGGTGGTAGCGTTACTGCGGACGTTAGCGAAATCGAACAGGGTAAGGACGTCGTGTTTACCATCGTGCCTGCGGACGGGTACGTGCTGGATAGCTTGACTATTAACGGTGGCGAAGTAATGGTAAATGGCAATACTTACGTGTTTAGAGGCGTTTTGTGTGATTTGGAAGTGAAGGCAAAGTTCGTTGAACCGAATATCACCGTATTGTTCGATACGGACGGTGGGGAAACGATAGAAAGTAAAAAAGTCGTGCTTGGCGAAACGTACGGCGAATTGCCCTCGGCGAGAAAGAGCGGAAAACGGTTCTTGTACTGGGCGGATAAAAACGGCGTACAAGTGCGTCCGACCACCGTCGTTTCGGGCGAGGGTGAAGTAACGCTTACCGCCGTTTGGCAGGACGTTACGGATAAGGAGAAAGAGGGGTTAGTGCCCTACTCGGCAACGACGGCGTACTACGATATGGCAGCAACCAAGTACGGGGTTGTGTTCCATACGAAAACCGAGCCTATCACGCCGCAAATTCGCGTTACCGCTACGCACGATGCAACGACGGGCGAACCCGATTTTACTAGCGCTGTGGCGTTTGATTGCGATTACGAGCCTTGGTTTGAGGAATACGTAGTCAACGGCGTTGTGGAGAATTTGGAATTTGCTACGAAATATTCGGTGAAATTCGGCGATGCGTCTGCGGACGTTTGGAGTAAGACGTACACGTTTACGACGCGCGACGAAGAGATTGCGGAAACGAGATTTTATTACGTTGCCGACTCGCAAGAAACGCACCTTATGGATAACAAAACGGATATTTATAAAGTGATAGGCGATACGTACTGGAGCGTTACCATGACGGACGCGGTTACGCGTTTTCCCGACGCTGACTTTATCGCGCACGGTGGGGATATCGTAAACCACGGCGCAGAATCGCTGTACTGGAAAGAAATGCTCGGTAGTGTGGAAGAATATCTCTTCCAGTATCCGCTTATGATTACGCCTGGCAATCATGAAGGCGACGGTTGGTATTCGGCTGGGTATGAGTGTGTGGGTAAAATGTTCAACGTGCAAGTAAGCTCGAATACGGAAATGGGATTTTTCTATTCGTTCGATTACGGTCCTATGCATTTCGTGTCTATGCTTTCTAACGACGTGTATTATCATTACGACGGTATGTATACGCAAGAACAGCTGGATTGGCTCAGAGCCGACCTTGCCGCGGCAAACGAAAATCCCAATACGAAGTGGATTATCACAATGGCGCACCAAGGTATTTTGATCCCTTCGCATACGGAAGGAAAGATGACGTCGAACGACTATTCCACGCTCACGTATCCGCAAATTATGCCTATCTTTGACGAATATAACGTGGATTTGTTCTTGTACGCGCATAACCATTATATCGATTCCACTTATCCTATCCTTTGGACGAACGAAGTGGAAAAGACGGTGTACGATTCGTATATTAAAAAGGACGTGGATTATTACCGTATCGATTTGGCGACAACGCAAACGGAAAAGACCGAGTACGACGGCGATTTGGTGGACGAATTTATCTATCCGCAAGGCACAACGCGGCGCGGTACGGTTATGCACCAAACGGGTACGGCGGGCGATCAGTATAATACGACGTATACCAAAGACAAACTTGCGGAAAATCTCGAGGCGAAGAAATATTACAGAATGCTCCTTAGTGGCGGTAAAAAC
Source organism: Clostridiales bacterium (assembly GCA_015055545.1). GTDB lineage: Bacteria > Bacillota > Clostridia > Christensenellales > Borkfalkiaceae > Scatosoma. The sequence continues at coordinate 23,751 of SVHY01000006.1, read as the reverse complement.
GCAATTAATCCAAATATGGAAAGCCGCGGGTACAGTATGTACAGCTACGTAGAAGTGTTGCAAGATAAGTTGGTTTGCCGCACCTACGGTGTAGACGTAGAGGCACAAGTAGTGTCGCCCAGCCTTGACAACGGTATTTACTTGGACGGCTTTATGTTGACGAAATAACCTATTATAAGGGGAAACAAACAACAAAAAACGGGAGAGAGAGTGATGCTTTCTTCCGTTTTTGTGTATTACTAAAAAACGCAAATAAACACTTGAAAAACACTTTAAAATGCTTGACGAAAAAGGCTTTCGTTTATTATAATAAAAGAAAGAAAATTGTGGGGTTAATATCATGCAAAAGTGGTATTGGATAGAACTGATCGGATTTGATAATACGCAAGCGGATTACGGCGTGAAAGCGTTTTTAGAACGCACCCAAGCGAAGGTAGACGGCGTATCGTTGCTGTTTGCGAATTTGGAGTTCGTCGTAGATTATCAAAACGCGGACGGAGAAACGGAACTGTTGCCCTGCCATTGTAGCTATGGTGGATATTTGCACGGCGACGAGCGGGATAGGCAGGTTTGGACGAACGTACAACTGCGCGCACTTGTTAGGGAATTACATAAAAACGGCGTAAAGGTCGCGTTTAGCTTGTTCGATTTCTTTTCCTATCGTACGGACGATGGAAAACGGGTGGAAAGCGGGTTTATTCAAGCGCATAGGGAATTGTTATATTTGAATAAAAACGGCGATACAAGTAGTACCGTTTGCCCGTTGAAACGGTTGCGTAGCGGGGAATATTTTCAAGACGTATTCGTTCGGAAACTGAAAGAAGTGTTGGCGTATTACGGTTTTGACGGCGTACAGATTGCCGACGGGTTATCCAGTTATCGCCCTGCTCTACAAAGAGGGGATATGGGCGACGAGCTCGTTTCTCAATTCGTTGCGGATACGAAGATAAACGATAGCAATCTTGCGCCCGTGGGCGAAAGCAAAAAAGCGTATCAACGCCGCCGTAAATATATTATCGAAAATTTGTATTCTACGTGGGTACAATGGAATAGTGAGCGTTGGGCGAAATTTTACGATTGCCTGTATAAGGCGTTTGAAACGGAGAAAACGGAGCTGTATTTTAATTCCGTTTGGACGCGTGATCCGTTTGAGGCGTATTTGCGCTACGGAATCGATTACAAGACGACCATGTATAAGGCGAACGCGATTATGGTGGAATGGGCGGCTGCTGCAAATCTCCATTGTATTGGCGATAACGGCGGGGTGTACTTGCCGCCTGATAAAAAGCCTGATTATCTGTATCAGTTTGCGCTCATGCAACAGAGTATTAAGGCGTATATGCCAAGCGTTCCGCAATACACGCTGTCGGCGATTAAAGACACGTTTGAACAATGGAATTTGATGGACGTTGCACCGACGGAACAGGAAAGCGTGTTCGTCTCGCGCAATCATAACTTCGTATTCACGGGCGAGCGTTACGAAAACGCGTCGCAAGGACCGTGGTATTGTCTATCCAGCGGTATTAGCGCAGAGCAATGGAACAAATTAAACGGTATAGAAAACGTTTCGGGGATAGAAACCGTTCAAACGCCGTTGGGATTTTTACGCGTTTGGGGGGACGATATACGAGCGGAAACAAAACGGTATTTGCAAACGCACGATTACAGCCGTTCGCAGTTATCCTACGAGCTGTTTGCCTCGGGACTTTGTCTTGGTGGGGCGGTGCGTACGGAACACGTAGAACGGGTTGCCGCGCCGCTTTTGGTTATGAACCCCGATACGCTGACGGAAGCGGAATTGCAAAGCCTTGCAAATACCCGTTTACCTATGGCGATTATCGGTACGGAAAACACGGTGCAAGGCGCAACGCGCGTATATCAAGGCAAGTATATTTCCGTATGGGTAAAGAATATCAAAGTGGATACGCGCGCGTTTGACGTTTTAAAAAGATACGACGCGCCGAAAGCGTGTAAACAAACGCCGTACTTGCCGTTTGACGGGTTGTGGACGTGTCCGCTTGCGTATCGCACGTTGTCGAAAACGTTCTTTAAAACGCTTGCGCGTATTTTGAACGGAGCGTTCGGATTGCCGTTATCGGTGGGGCGGCGGAGCGATTGTACGATAAACGTTTGGAAGATAGGAGAAAAGCGTTATCGCGGATTGCTGATAAATCCCGCACATTCGTATAATAACGCGGAGGTAAAAATGCCGTTTGCGTTAAAGCGTGTAACGGTGTTGAATAAATCCCGCAATCATAACGTTACGGTTAGAGGAAATATGTTTTATGAAAAGGTAAGTCCGCGCGGCGTTTCCATTATCGAGATAGAAGAAGAATAAAAAGAGCGGTTGCAATCGTTAGGATTGCAACCGTTTTTAAAAGCCGATGTTTTTATGCGTTTTTCTGTACTGTAACGGGGATATGCCCGTGCGCTCCCTAAATAGCTTAATGAAATACGTATACGACGAAAAGCCCGTTTTTTCCGATACCATGGTTACGTTCAGCGTCGTCGTTGCCAAATAGTTTTTCGCCATGTGCAGCCTATAATCGATGAGATAATCGTGTAAAGTCTTTTTCGTTTGCGCTTTAAACAGGCGGTTGATATGATAGGGGTGATAGCCAAATTGATCGGCAATCGTTTGATTGCTCAATTCCGCGTCGTCGTAATGGCTACGGATAAATTCCTGTACGCTTTGTACGAGCTTATAATCAGAACGCTCGTTTTTAAATTCTTTTAAAAGCGTAATGAGCGCGAGCTTTAACTGTGCAGACGCAGAGTGTTTATAATAGGGTTCTTTATACAAAAACAAATCGATACAGCTTGCTACGCGGTCGAAAACGGGTAAACAGTTGTTTTCCACAATCGCGTGCGTAAATTCTTGCGGCAGGTCGTAAACGAGCAGCTTTTCGGGTTGAAAGGTGCTTTCCGTCGCCGTGCCCAAAGAATGGGATAAATGATGAAATTCGTCCGTTAGATCGAAATTGAGAATATATATTTTTACGTTGTCGGGGTTGGAGAACGTAAAGCGATACCGAGATTTGGGCGGCAAGAAAATACACGTATTGTTCGCTACCGTATACGACTGCCCGTTGGCGTATAATTCTGCGTCGCCTTGCGCTACGTAGAACAAGCGACAATCGTAGCAAACGTGGTTTTCCTTTTGCGGATAATGGGTCGTGTACAGTTTGGAGTGCCGTATAAACGGGTTTAAACATTCTATCTTCATAACGTTTTCAGTATACCATATCCAAAAAACCTTTGTCAAGCAAAATGTTTGTTTTGTTATGTTTTTTTGTTTGTTAAGTAATATGAAAGAATTTAAAAATATTATAAAATAGTGTAAAAGGTCAAAGGAGCGAAAGGGAATATGCTGTTTTCGGTTGGTTACGGCGTAAAGGCGGATAACCGTTTGGTGGACGAAATCGTTGCTTTAAAAGACGGCGTATCGGAAGTGTATTTCTCTTGGGGTAAAACGCCGAGTGGCAGAAACGACCAAACGCGGAGCGAAAATTTAACGCCTTGGGAGGCGCAAGCCAAGCAAATAGAGGATTTGAAAGCGTTGCATAAAGAGGGCTTAAAGTTTAACTTGCTTTTCAACGCCAACTGCTACGGCGACAAAGCGCAATCGCGTTCCTTTTTTGAGTCGGTGGGCGAAACGGTGGAATACGTAGGCGGTAATTTCTCGCTTGCGTCCGTGACGACGACCTCGCCGCTCATTGCCAAGTTCTTAAAACAAAACTTTCCTGAAATAGACGTGCGCGCGTCCGTGAATATGGGTGTGGGAAGCGTGCTTGGAATGGAGTATATTGCAGACGTGTTCGACAGCTTTTACGTCAAACGGGAGTTGAATCGCGATTTCAACGCGTTAAAGACGCTTAGAGAATGGTGCGATAAGAACGGCAAGCAAATGTATATCCTTGCCAACAGCGGTTGTTTAAACGATTGTTCCGCGCATACGTTCCACGATAATTTAGTGGCGCACGAAGAAGGCGCGTCGCAAATGGATAACGGTTATCAATTCGGCGGGGTGTGCAGAGCGTATTTATCCAAAGAAAATAACCGCGAGGGGTTGTTGTCGGCGACGAATTATATCCGTCCCGAGGATACGGATTTATACGAAGATATAGTGCCCGCCATGAAACTTGCAACGCGTGTACACGAAAACCCGTCGAGAGTTTTGCGCGCGTATATCCAGCGGAAAAAGTTCGTCGGAAACACGGCGAGTTTGTTAGAGCCTAACCACGCGGGGACGATTTATCCCTACGTTTTGGAAAACGGCAAAATCAAAAGAGAAATTAAAAATGGAAAACTAATATATACGAACGAGAATAACGCGTTCGTAAAATTGGAGGAGAATTATGCTTACCAGCAAAATGATTAAAGAAGCGGCGTTTGAAGCAGGTGCGGATTTGTGCGGAATCGGGCCTATGTCCCGTTTTGACGGTGCGCCCGACGTAATGAACCCGCAGTTCCTGTTCCCGCAGGCAAAGAGCTGTATCGCAATGGCGTTCAGAATCCCCCGTGGCGTACAACGCGGTATCGAAGAGGGTACGCAGTTTTATCAGTACCCGTCGATGGCGTACGGCGGTATCAACGAAATCCACGCTCCCGCGGTTTTACACCACGTGGGTAAGGTTATCGAAGACGCGGGCTACGAAGCGTTCGTATACCGTAACACGGGTGCGCGTGGCGCGGTGTCGGATATGGACGGTACGCCCGGTAATACCCTTTCGCCCGAAGAACAAATCGAAGTGAGTAAACACGCGAAAGGCAAGACTGCGCACCATAGAAGCGTTCAGTTTACCCGTCCCGCAGAAGAGGGCAAACAACCGCCCGATTTGCAGTTCCAATTCCGTTTGGCGGCAGTTGCTTGCGGACTTGGTGAAATTGGTTGGAGCAAAATGCTCTTGACGCCTGAATTCGGACCTTTGCAACGTGTAGCGTTCATTTTCACGGATGCGGAACTTGAATACGACGAAATGTATTCGGGCAAGCCCCTTTGTAGAAAATGCGGCGCGTGCGTACGCGAGTGCCCCGGTGGCTGTATTCCTGCTATTAAGTCGGGTAAGACGGTAACGGTAGATTTGGCGGGCAAGAAATGCGAATGGGGTGATATCGATATGTGGCGTTGCTACGCGTTCTATACGCACGGCGGCAGATATTTCAACCCGTTCGTACCCAAGGAAGTGTTTGATAAAAACGAAAACGGTATGCTCGACTTGCTCGAAGGCGTGACGGACGTTGCCAACGAAAAGGAAGTTATGAAAGTGTATACCGCGCTTGAAAAATACTTCCCGAGCTGGGTGGGTTATAACATGGCGAAATGCGGCGGCTGTATCCGTGCTTGCGTAAGTATGCTCGAAAAGAAAGGCGGTTGCATGGAAGGCAGATTTGAAAACCCGCTCCGCCGCGAAATGAAGGCTTGGAAGATGGACAGATGATACAGGTCAAGGAGAACCCGAGAAACGGGAACGGATTTGACACGGTGCATACGTTTGAGAGTTGGAAAGTTGCGTTTATTACCTGCGGTGAGCAGTACGGCGAATTAAAAGTGTTAAAACGCCATATGCAAACGGACGAAGTGTTTGTTTTGGTAAAAGGTAGCGCAACGCTGTTCACGGCGGACGGCGACGAACCGCTTGTAAAAACGGAAATGCAACCGGAAAAATTGTATAACGTACAAAAAGGTACTTGGCATCACTTGCAAGTGAGCGAAGACGCGCTGATTGTCGTCGTGGAAAACAGCGACACGACGGGCGCGAATACGGAAATGAAGAAGTTGAATACGAAAGGAGCGTAAAACATGATAACGGCTACGATGATTAAAGAAAAAGCCAAAGAACTTGGCGCGGGCGTTTGCGGTATCGGCGATATCAAATATTTTATCGGCGACGACCCGCAACATAATCCCTTATCCATTTTGCCTAACGCAAAATGTGTAATCGGGTTCGGTTTGCCCGTCCCCAAAGGCTTGTATATGGCGATGAGCGAACAAAGACAATATTTCAATTACACCAACCTTGGCGTAAAATATACGGACGAAAGCTTTGCGGAAATTTTCCTTTTGAAAATGGGCGCAATGATTGAAGACGCAGGCTACGACGCGTGCTTGCAACGATACGTACCCGGCTTTAAGGTAAAGGGCGATAAGAGCACCAACCCCGAAGTTACGCGTATTTACGAACTGCAATTTGCTTCCCCCGTAGCGGAGGGAAAACCCGTACCCGACGTCATTATCGATTACAACAAAGCAGCGGTGGTATGCGGCTTGGGTAGCGTCGGTTTGCACGGTAGAGTGATTGCACCCAAATACGGCTCGTTTATGCGTTGGGTGTTCATTATAACGGATATGCCGCTCGACTGCGACGAACCGTTCAAGGACGAACTTTGCGATAAGTGCGGCAAATGCTTGTCCGCTTGCCCCGGGAAAGCGATTTCTCAAAAGGGCGTGGATAGCTGGCAATGCAGCGTATATTATCGCGGCGCGCACAAATCCAACCCGTTCATGGGCGAAGATTTTTTGAAAGACCACCCCGAACGCGAAGCGATTATAAACGGCGAAAAACGGTTTGATAAAGAGAGTGCGGAAGCGATTTATAACGAATTGAATTTCTTGCCGAAAACGCACTTTGGTTACTTGGCGTGCTTGTGCGGCAAATCGTGTGAAACGGTATGTTATCAACATTTGAAGGAGCAGGGAAAGATATGAGTATAAGACAGCAAATTATTGATTTAGCAAAAAAATGTGATGCGGATATCGTAGGCTTTGCGCCTGCAAGCCGCTTTGATAAAGACGACGCCATCTTCCGTATTTTCCCCAACGTGAAAACGGTTATCGGCATGGGATTTAGAATCTTGCGCGGTATTTTCCGTGGCGTGGAAGAAGGGACTACGTACTATCAATATACGACGATGGGTGTGGAGAACTTGGAAGAAACGGTTATGCCTATGGCACTTCTTCGCGTGGCGAACTTGGTGGAAAGCGAAGGCTTTATCGCCGTTCCTCAACGCCGTAGCCCGCTTATTTTGAACGAAGAGGGCACGACCAACCCCGAAGTGGACTATACCGACGTATACCACGGCGTAAAAGCAGAAAATCAGATTGACTTTTTGGATTGCGCAGTAAAATGCGGGCTTGGTGAAAAGAGCATGATCGGGAGTTTGCTTACCCCCGAATACGGTCCGTTTATCCGCTATTGCTTTATCTTAACGGATATGGAAATTGAAGAAACGCCTATGCTCAAACCGTCGCTTTGCGACAACTGTGGCGAATGTATCAAGGCTTGCCCTGGACGAGCAATCGACGAAAACGGCAAGACGAACAGCTGGCGTTGCGCGGTGTACTATAACGGTGCTAACGGAAGCAAGAACCCATTTATGCCCCCCGAAGCGTTTGCGAATTTCGATCATAAAAAGAAGATGGATATCATCAACGGCACGGCGGAATTTGACGATGAAGAAGCGAAGAATATCTTGGATAATATCTTCTTCTACCCGCCTGCAAAGCATTTCTACCGTACTTCTATTTGCGGTAGAGCGTGCGATAGAGCTTGCTATATTCACTTGGAAGAAAAGGGATTGTTGACCAAGAAGTTCAATCGCCCGTTCCGCGAAAAGCAAGACTGGAAATTATCAACCGAACAATTTGAAAATTATGGAAAGGAGAATAAAGACAATGAATAACGAAAAATTGAGAATCGTCATGATCGGTTGCGGAAGATTTGCTGGAAACTTTGTTTCCTTGTTTAAAAATCACCCCGTTACCGAAAAAGTATACGTTTGCGATTTGAAAAAAGACCGTGAACGCGATTATATGGAACGTTACGGCGTAGAAGGCTACGAAAGCTTTGAAAAAGCGCTTGAAGATAAAAACATCAACGCCGTTGCCATCTTCACGCCCCGTGAAAAACACGGCCCGATGGTTATTGCCGCACTGAAAGCTGGCAAGCACGTATATTCGGCTGTGCCTTGCGCGGTTTCCGTGGACGAAATTATTGAAATTGAAAAGCTCGTAAGAGAAACGCGTTTGACCTATTCCATGGGCGAAACGGGGTTCTATCGCGCGCCTGCTATTTACTGCCGTGAAGAATTTAAAAAGGGTACTTTCGGTAAGTTCGTGTATGCAGAAGCGCAATACAACCACGATATCCGCAACATGGAAGGTAGTTTCAGAAGCTCGGGCGGGGAAGATTGGAAACGCTTTGCAGGCGTTCCGCCTTTCTTCTATCCTACGCACTCTACGTCTATGATTTTGAGCGCGTTGCCTGGCGTATACGTAAAGAAAGTTTCCGCAGTAGGGTATGCGGAAAGCCCCAGAACGGACATCTACGGTAGAGACGGTCAAAACAACTACCACAACCCGTTTGCTTGCGAAACGATGCTTATGCAACTTTCCAACGGCGGTGTGGCAAGAGTAAGCGAAAACCGTTGCGTTGGCTGGATGTCGCCCGAAACGTATATCACGCAATTCTACGGCTCGGAAGGCGGCTACGAATTCTCGGTTGCGCACCATCACCAAGCCGTTTGGGATCCCGCAAGACCTGGTAAGGTTATCATGAAGGACGTATCCAAGCAGTTGCAACCCGAATCCATCTATAACTTGATGAAGACGGACTACGACGAAGCTATTCAAAAAATCGCGGACAGCGGTGGATTCAGCGAAGAATCGCCTATTCAGCCGACGGAAAGATTGCCGAGAAAGGAATTTGAAGGTATCCCCAACAAACACAACGGTACGCACCACTTCCTTATCGACGATTTCTGCCGTGCGTTTGAAACGGGTAAGCTGTCGCCTACGAACATTTGGGCGGTTGCAAGATACAACTTGCCCGGGCTCGTTGCGCACCAATCCGCTATGCAAGGCGGTGTCCTTTTGGACGTACCCGATTTGGGCGATCCTCCCGCAGATTGGGAAGTTCTCGATTACAGAACCATGCAATAATTTAAAAAAACGAAAAAACAGTATCAGGCGTGCCTGATACTGTTTTTGTCTTTAACGAAGTTATTTATCGCTAAATATTGCCTTAACGGCGGGATATAAGCGTTGGAAATAACGGTATTTCCGTTCGTATCGCTCCGTTAGCACGGCGTCGGTGTATACGGTGTCTTTTTCTTTGACGCACCGTTTCGCCGCGTCGTATACGCTTGCGTGCTCGTTCGCTCCAACCATAGCCAAAATTGCCGCGCCGTAAGCGGGACCTTCTTCCGTGACGGGAGTGGAAATGGGAATACCAAAGACGTTGGCTACGATTTTTTTCCAAATACGGCTTTTCGCGCCGCCACCACAAATTTTTGCCTTGTCAATCTGCAATCCGCTTTTTTTCGCCACTTCCATACAGTCGCGCAAGGCAAACGCTACGCCTTCCATCACGGCAAGCGTCATTTGTTTTCTGGTCGTATCAGGGCGCAGACCGATAAAACAGCCTTTGGCGTTTACGTCGTTATGCGGACTGCGTTCACCCATGAGATAGGGGAGAAAGAATACTTCGTTTTTCCCGAGCAATTCGTCCAAACCGTCTTGTTCGGCGGAATAGTCGTTCGTTTGCAGGATATCTTCCAACCACCATTTATTACAACTTGCGGCGGATAAAATGCAGCCCATTAAATGGTGTTTTCCGTTTGCGTGCGCAAACGAGTGCAAGGCGTTGTGTTCGTCCACCGAAAACTCGTCTTGCGCGATAAAAACCGTGCCACTCGTGCCAAGTGAAATATTGCAAGCCCCGTTTTCAATCGTTCCCGTGCCGATTGCCGCCGCGGCGTTATCGCCCGCGCCTGCCACTGCGACGGCGTTGGGTAAGCCGTACTGCGCACGTATTTTTCCGATAGGTTGATAGCTTTCAAAAAGCGTTGGCAACCACCGCGTTTCTACGCCGCAAAAATCGCACAGTTCTTTCGACCAACGCTTGTTTTTTACGTCTAATAACAGCGTGCCGCTTGCGTCCGAATAATCGGTGGAAAGTACGCCCGTAAGCTTATAAGCAAGATAATCTTTGGGTAACATCATTTTATCGATTTTTGCAAAATTTTCAGGCTCGTTTTCGCGAACCCAAAGGATTTTAGGTGCGGTAAAGCCCGCGAAAGCGATATTTGCCGTGTAGTTAGACAACGCCTTTTTGCCCATAACGGTGTTGAGATATTGCGTTTGCGTTTCCGTTCTTCCGTCGTTCCATAAAATTGCGGGGCGAATGACGGCGTCGTTTTTATCCAAAACCACCAGCCCGTGCATTTGCCCGCCAAAGGACACGCCTTTGACGGCTGAGCGGTCTTGTCCTTGCAACAATTCGTTCATGCCCTGCAAGGTAGCGTTTAACCAGTCTTCGGGGTTTTGCTCGCTCCAACCGCTTTGCGGATAATAAATAGGGTAGTCTTTCACGGCACTTTTTACAATCGTTCCGTCAGCGGTTACAAGCAACAATTTTACGGACGAAGTGCCTAAATCGATTCCGATATACGTATTCATTTTTTTAACCGAATAACACGTCGTTTAAAACGCTTTGTAAGTATTCCTGCTTACCGCTCCCCGGTAAATTAGGCGTGCCGACGTTTTCCGCGTAAGCAAACAACTCTTCCAAGTCCGTTTCGTCGGCGATGATTTTCCTGCCGATTTCCGTTTCGCGGTAACTTGCGTAGCGTTTCGAGATAAAATCGTCTATCCTGCCGTCTTGGATAAGCTCTGCCGCTTTGATAAGTCCAAGCGCGAAAGTATCCATACCCAAAATATATCCCGCAAACATATCTTCCGCCGTATAGGACGGACGGCGGTTTTTGGCGTCGAAATTGAACCCGCCTGTCAAACCGCCTGCTTTTAATACTTCGTACATGCAAGCGGTGGCTGTGTAGACGTTGGACGGGAATTCGTCCGTGTCCCAGCCAAGCAACAAATCGCCTTGATTTGCATCGATAGAACCGAGCATACCGTGGATAGCGGAAATGCGCAAATCGTGTTCAAAAGTATGTCCTGCAAGCGTTGCGTGGTTGGCTTCGATGTTCAATTTGAAATCTTTATCCAAGCCGTATTGACGCAAGAACCCGATTGCCGTAGCCGCGTCGAAATCGTATTGATGTTTCATAGGTTCTTTCGGTTTGGGTTCGATATAGAAATCGCCCGTAAAACCTATACTCCGCGCGTATTTCACCGCCATTTTCATAAGCCGTGCGATATTGTCTTGCTCAAATTTAACGTCGGTGTTTAAAAGCGTTTCATAACCTTCTCTGCCACCCCAAAATAGATAGGCTTTGCCACCGAGTTTTAAGGTGATATCGATTGCCTTTTTCACTTGCGCAGCCGCAAAAGCAAACACTTCCGCGCTATTCGACGAACCCGCACCGTTGCAAAAACGGGGGTTGCTGAACATGTTCGCCGTGCCCCAAAGGCATTTGATACCCGTCTTTTTCATCTTTTCCAGAATATAATCGGAAATTTCGTCTAAACGGCGGTTGGTTTCTTTAATGTCGTCCGCTTCGGGCACGATATCTACGTCGTGGAAACAAAAATATTCAATGCCCAGCTTTTGCATAAATTCAAACCCGACGTCTACTTTTGCTTTTGCATGTTCCATTGTGTTGAGTTCTGCCACGCCAAACGCCTTATCCGCCGTACCGCGTCCAAACATATCTGCGCCGCTTGCGCAAAGATTATGCCACCAAGCCATGGCAAAGGGCAGGTGTTCTTTCATCGGCTTGCCCATAATCACTCTGTTTGCATCATAGTAATGAAAGGCAAGGGGATTTTTGCTTTTTGCGCCCTCGTAAGGGATTTTTGAAATGGTTTTAAAAAATTCGTTCATAGATTTACTCCTTTTTTTTGTAACCATTATATAATAATTTTTAGCGCAAAGATAGTGCAAATCGTTCCCAAAATATATATTTTTGTTTCATTTTGGTTTAAAATTGTAGACAAGACGAGACTTATATGCTATAATAAAATTATGAACAGTGTTTTCGATGTGCAAAATTTGGATAGGTTGTTGCAAGATTTTTATGCGATTGTAAAAATTCGTATCGCGATTTTCGATAACGCGTTTCGCTTGGTAAGCGAATATCCCAAAAGCGCGCCTAAATATTGCGCTTTGATTAGAAGTACAAAGCGGGGAGAAGAAGGTTGTAGGCGCTGTGACGAAGCGGCGTGTATGCGTGCAATGAAACTGCGCGCGCCGCATATTTACACCTGCCACGCGGGCTTAACGGAAGCGATTACGCCTATACAAATGGGAGGGAGTATTTTAGGGTATGCGGTTTTGGCGCATATGCTGCCTGCGGAAGATTATAACGCTGTAACGCAGCGGGCTTGTATACTTGCTGAAAAATACGGCGTATTGAAAGAAAAAAGCGTAGCCGCTCTTTCGTCTATTACGGTTAAAACGGCGGCGGAAATGGACGCAGGTATGCGTATTTTGGACGCGGTTGCATCGTATATGTATATCAAAAATTTTGCCGTTTGGAAAAACGGGGATATTGCGGCAGAAATGGAAAAGTATATTAAAAATAATTTGCAACAACCCCTTTCAAGCGAAGTATTATGCAAGCAATTCAACCTATCGCGTTCTAATTTATACAGGCTTTCGTTGAAGGCGTTTGGCATGGGAATTATGCAATATATCGGCTATTGTCGTATAGAAAAAGCCAAAGAATTGCTGCTTGAAAACAAGTCGGTATCGCAAATTTCCGACGAATGCGGTTATACGGAATACAATTATTTTTGCAAGGTTTTCAAAACCGCGACGGGGCTTTCGCCGTCGGCGTATCGCAAAGCTAAAACGGATAAATAGGCACGATAAAGTTATTTTATGCTAAAAAATCGGCAAATAAAGTACGATAATCATTTTACAATAAAAATCGGTTATGATATAATAAATACAATACCAAAAAGGAGAACAAACATGGAAAAAATATTTGACGCACACGTGCATTATTCTTTCGGGTTGCCGATTGAAGAGATGGTGCGTATATTTAGGAAAGAATTTGAAGATTTGAACACGGAAAAAATGGTGTTCGTAAGCGTGCCTACGCACGCCCAAGATTATCAAATAACGTTTGATTCCGCGCATAACGTAAAAGGCTTGTTTTTGAAAAAAGCGTTTTCCCCAAACGCGTACGCGTACGCAGGTTTGGAACATCCCGATTATGAAATTTCCGACGCGGAACGTTCGGCTTTGTATTTAAAACAGGCGCAGGAATATTATGCGGCAGGCTACGACGGAATGAAAATGTTGGAAGGCCAGCCGGACATACGTAGAGCGTTAAAAATCGCCTTGGATAGTCCCGTGTACGACGCGTATTACTCGTTCTTAGAAGAAAAGGGGATTCCCGTTACGATGCATATTGCTAATCCCGAGCCTTTTTGGGAAGAAGCGTACGACGATACGTTTGCGAGCAAAGAGCAAATTACGAAAGAAATGTTCGGGATTATGCAAAAGCACCCTAAACTCAAATTAACGCTTGCGCATTTTGGGTTTATGTCCTATGATATTCAACAGGCAGAAGCGTTTATGCAATACGAAAACACGGTATTCGACCTTACGCCTGGGGGCGAACAGCTTATTGAAATGCGTAAGTCTTGGCCTCAGTGGCAGGCGTTTTTTGAAAAATATCAAAACCGAATTATTTACGGTACGGATCAATATGCTTTCCCCGACGATGATGCAACAACGTGGAAAATAAGCTATCATCGTCGACCTGATTTCGTGCAACGGTTTTTGGAAACGGACGATGAATTCGTTTATGCGGCGAAAACGGATACGACGATAAAAGGCGTAAAGCTGGATAAGAGTATTTTAAATCGGATTTATCGCGAGAATTTGATTGCGCTTTTGGGCGAACCGAGAAAGATTGACGAAGAATATTTAAAACGAAAAGCGGAAGAATTATTGAAAAACCTTCCTGAAAACGAAACGTTCCCCGAAAAAGACGACGGGTATAAAATAGTTCCGTCAGAGCGAGAAAAACGTTTGAAAAAATATCAAGAGAATATGCGATATATTATCAAATATTTGAACGATTAACAAACAAATATTATAGGAGTCATGGACATGGAAAAAGTATTTGAAGGACATATTCATCATTTGCGGGACATACCACTCCCCAAGGCAATTGAAATTTACAAAAAGGAGTTCGCGGAAGCGGGGGTAGCAGGCGGTTGCTTTTTAAGTATTCCGCACCACGAATCGGCAAAAGCAACCGATTTCGACAGCTTACAAAATTTAAAAATACTGTGTTTAAAACGTGCATTCGGCAAGAATTTCTACGCGTTTGCCGCGCTTGAACACCCGCAAGATTATTCGGATAAACAAGCGGTGAAAAAGAACTTTTTACGGCAGGTAGAAAAATATTTTTCCGTTGGTTTCGACGGGATTAAAATGCTCGAAGGCTATCCGTCCCTTTTAAAGGAACGTAAAATACCGCTCGACGACGAGATTTACGACGATTTTTACGCGTTTATGGAAAAGAACGGCTATCCTATAACCATACATATCGCCAACCCCCGAGAGAGCTGGGATATCACCAAAGCGAGTAAGGAACTCATTCAGGCGGGACGGGTGTACGATGAAACGTATCCGACGAAAGACGAGATTACGGCGCAGCTTTTCCGCGTGTTGGAAAAATACCCGAAACTGAAAATTGCGGTGGCGCATTTTGGGTTCTTTATCGGCGAAAAGGAAAATGCGGAACGGTTTTTGGGCGAGTTTGAAAACACGACGTTTGATATTACGCCCGGCGGCGAGCAGTATTTCAAAATGCTGGAAGACTGGCCGTACTGGAAAGATTTTATAAAGCGTTACCAAGACCGTATTTTCTACGGTACGGATTTTTACGCGTTTCAGGACGACAACGAAGAAGGCTGGCGCACGGCGTTTATGCGTCGTCCGCGCCTCGTTAGACAGTTCTTTGAAACGGACACCGAGCACAAATACATTGACAAACCTTTCCGTGGAGTAAAGCTGGACGAAAAGCTCCGCACCAAGATTTATTGGGATAACGGTTTGCGTAGAGTGGGCGAGTCCAAACCCATAGACGAGGAATATATCAAAAGCGAGGCGAAGCGGCTTTTGACGTCCCCGTATAAGGTATATTCGTGTTCGGACGAGGATTTGCGGTATATTTTAGGCGAATAAAATGATAGATAATAAGAACTCGCGCAGGCTAACTGCGCGAGTTCTTGTTTGAACGCAAATATTCTTTCGGCGTACAGCCGTAAAATCGTTTAAAATTCAAAAAATACTGTTGGGGGTTCTGAAATCCCACAGAGAAATAGACGGTAGAAATTTTTTGTTTATATAGCAACGGCACGGATTTTTGTACGCGTATCGAGTTGACGTATTGCATAATGCCCATTGAAAAAAGCTTTTTAAATAGCGCGGAAAAATAATGCCGCGAATATCCGAAACGTTCAGCAAGCATATCCAAAGTAATCGATTCGGCAAATTTTTCATGGATAAATTCGGCTATTCTAATGACTAAGTCCTTCTCTCCGTCGTTTTTTCGTGGAAGAAAAGCGGTGCGCTGTTGGTATATGCCGAGCAAATAGTTGATAACGCCGCGTAAATGAATTGCGTTAATAGAAGTTATAAATAATATGAATTTTTATAACGGTGTGGCGTTATCCCGACTTCTTTTTTAAATGCGCGCGAAAAGTAGTTGTAATCAGAAAATCCAACTTCGTCGGCGATTTCGGGTAAGGATAACGTTCCTTCTTGTAATAAAGATTTGGATTCGTCAATACGTTTTTTGATAATATACCGTGCAATCGACATTCCCGTCGTTTGCTTAAAAATCATTTCACAATGAGGGATAGAATAATGCGTATCCATACTTATATCCGCAAGCGTGATTTTATGCGAAAAATTTAATCTTATATAATTCTTTATCTTGGCAACGAGCAAGGGCTCGGATTGCAGTTCGTATTGCTTTTGTAGCTGTTTTAACAAACACGATAAAATCAATTCGAAACGCTCGTCTTGAAGATTGTTGGTATATTGAAAAATAGAATCGAAGACGTGTAGAAGATTATATACGATTTCGCTCATACCATCTTTCATGGAAAGTGGTAGATGAACGGGCGTATCCGTTTTGAAATTAAAACTGATATACTCGGCGTCGCTGACGGGGGCGCGTTGTCGTAAATTATCTTTCGGTATATAAATAATATCTCCCTTTTCAAGTGGCACGTCTACGCCGTTTACCGTATAACATAAGCGTCCCTTGAAAACGACCGTGAGTTCGTTATAAGGAATCTTGTTTGCGTTTATTCCAGTATGCGGTAATTTTAGATTATGTCTGTAAAATGTTAAATTAATCATAAGATAATGCTAAAAATAATAAAAAAATACTTGCACGTCCAATTTTAGGATGTTATAATTTAAGTATATAAAAAAAGAAAATAAAAGTCAAATAAAAAAGGAGTGTATATGATAAAATTAAGTGCATTTTCCGACGAAGCGGGAAGTAGTCTAAAAGAACAAATTTCCGCGTTGAAGCGAAACGGCATTTCCCTTATGGAATTGCGGTCGATTGCGGGAAAGAACGTAGCTGAGTTTACGGAAGAAGAGGCAAAGGCTTATCAAAAGGAATTAGAAGAAAACGGGATTTCCGTGTGGTCCATCGGTTCGCCGTTGGGTAAAGTGGATATAGACGTTGATTTTTCTGAGTATTGCGAAAAGGTAAGACACGTTTGTAAGCTCGCGAATATTTTCAAGGCGCAAAGGATCCGAATGTTCAGCTTTTTCAATGCGTACGAAAAAGAAGAAAAGGTGTTTGCTTATCTTCAAGAAATGGTAAAAATCGGCAAGGAATACGGCGTGGATATGTGCCATGAAAACGAGAAAGACGTTTTTGGGGATACGGTTGAACGCGTATTAAAAATCATGCAAAACGTAGACGGGTTAAAATACGTATACGACCCCGCAAACTATTTGCAGTGTGGGCAATCGGCAGAAGAAACGCTTGCGACGTTTCATGCAAAAACGGACTATTTCCATATCAAAGAAGTCATCGCGAGCACGGGCGAGCTTGTGCCTGCGGGGTATGGGGACGGTAAAATCAAGGAATTAGTAGCAAAGATAGACAGCGAAAAGGTATTGACGCTTGAGCCGCATTTGATGGAGTTTGATGCTTATAAGAGTATTGATAACACGGAAATGAAGCATAAATTTACCTTTGCAAACGAACAAGAAGCTTTTGACGCGGCGGTTGTGGCGTTGAAAAATATATTAAAAGAACTGAATTATAAAGAAGAAAAAGGAGAATTTGTAAAATGAAAGAAGTAGGCTTGAATCTTTTTTCCATTCGGAATTTGATTAAAACGGAAGAAGAATTTTTAGAAACGGCAAAGAAATTAAAAGAGATGGGATATTCGTATTTGCAATATTCGGGCGCCCCTCTTGAAGTGGACAGAATTAAGCGTGTAAGCGAAGAGACAGGTATGCCTATTTGTCTTACGCACGTGAAGTACGATCGTATTGTAAACGAAACGGAAATTTTGATGGAAGAACACGCACAATTTAATTGTAAGTACATTGGTTTGGGGGCAATGCCCATTCCAAGCATAATCAACGAAACGGAATGTAAAAAGGCGGTAGAATTGTTAAACGCAGCAGGCGAAAAAATGGCGAAAAACGGGTTTAAATTCTTTTATCACCATCACCAGTTTGAATTCTTGAAACACGGTAATCAAACGGTATTTGATTATATGATCGAAAATGCGCCGTATATCAATTTTACCGCAGATACGTATTGGTTGCAATACGGTGGGGTAGATATTATATCTACGCTTGAAAAATTAAAGGGCAGAATTGCTTGCGTGCATTTAAAAGACTATAAACAAATATATAACGAAGAAACGAAAAGGATTGAGCCCACATTCAGTCCTGTGGGAGAAGGTCTGCTCAATTTCAAAGCAATCGTAGAGAAAATGAAAACTCTCGGTGTGGAATATTACTTAGTAGAACAGGATAACGCAGCGCTTTTACCCGATACGTTAGGCGAAGTGGAAAGAAGTATAAGGTACATTCAAAAGGAGCTTTAAGACAATGGAAAAGGTAAGATTTGGTATTGTTGGTATGGGAAATCAAGGCTCGCTTTATGCTAAGTTTTTCCAAGAGGGAAAGGTAGAGAACGGTGTGCTTGCAGCGGTTTGCGACAATAAAGCGAGCAGACTTGAAGCTGCAAAAGAAAAATTTGCGGGTATTGCGTATTACGATAATTATATCGAAATGTTGGATAGCGGAGTGTGCGACGCGGTTTTGGTAGAAACGCCGCATTATATTCACCCTGAAATCGTTATGGAGTGTTTGAAACGGGATATACACGTTATATGCGATAAGCCGGCAGGTGTGTATACCAAGCAGGTTCGTGAAATGAACGAATTTGCAAAACAGCATAAAGCAAGATTTGCGATGATGTTCAATCAGCGTACCAACTGCGTGTACCGTAAAATGCGTGAAATTATTCAAGAGGGCGGCATCGGTGAATTGCAAAGAGTGAACTGGATTATTACCAACTGGTTCCGTACGCAAGCGTATTACAATAGCGGCGGTTGGCGTGCAACGTGGGCAGGCGAAGGCGGTGGCGTGCTTATCAATCAATGTCCCCACCAAATCGACCTCGTGCAATGGGTAGTGGGAGAAATGCCCGAAACGGTGCGCGGTTTTTGTCAATACGGTCAATGGCACGATATCGAAGTAGAAGACGAAGTAACGGCGTATTTCCGTTATAAAAACGGGGCGACGGGCGTATTTATTACCACGACGGGCGAAACTCCTGGCACAAACCGTTTTGAAGTTTCCGGAACGAAAGGTAAGTTGCTTTGTGAGGGTGATAAATTAAAATGGTATAAAAACGAAGAAGACTCATTGGCGTTTTCAAACACGGCGGAAACAGGCTTTAAACGCCCGAAATACGAGATTATCGAAGTGGAAACAGACGGAGAAAACTTGCAACACGTAGGGATACTCAACAATTTTGCCAATGCGATTTTGGGCTTGGAAGAACAGTTCGTACAAGGCGTTGACGGGATTAACGGCGTTGAGCTTATGAACGCAATTGAGCTTTCGGGTTGGAGAAACGGCGAGGAAGTAACGTTGCCTGTTGACGAAGAAGTGTATTTAACGGAGCTTAACCGTAGAAGAGCTACGTCCAAGTTGAAAGAGGACCAAGACGTTGGCGTTGCAGAAATGAGTAATTCGTTTGGAGACGTAAAGAAATAACTTTGATTTGTAAGGAATATTGTATATGAAATGTGCAATAATCGGTTTAGGCGTTATAGGCAAGATACATATTTCCGTGCTCAAAGAGTTGGGTACGGAAATCGTAGCCGTTTGCGATTGTGATGAAGAGAAATTAAAACAGTACCCCGAGATTTCGGGGTACGTTGACTATGCAAAAATGCTTGACGAAGTGCGTCCTGATATCGTGCATATTTGTACGCCGCATTATTTGCATACGGAAATGATTGTGGCTGCGTTAAAGCGGGATATCAACGTGCTTTGTGAAAAGCCTATGTGCATAAAGGAAGAAGATATTCCCGTGATTTTAGCGGCGGAGAAGGAATCGAAAGCGCAGCTTGGCGTTTGTTTCCAAAACCGATACACGCCTGCAAATACGTACGTTAAAGAATATTTACAGGATAAAAAGTTGATAGGCGCAACGGGTATCGTGGCTTGGCGTCGAAATAAAGAGTATTACAACTCGGCGAGCTGGCGCGGGAAATGGGAAACCGAGGGTGGCGGCGTGCTTATTAACCAAGCAATACATACGCTCGACCTTTTACAATGGTTTTGCGGTATGCCAGAAAAGGTATATGCAAGCACGACGAATCTTACCTTAACGGATACGATTGAAGTGGAAGATACCGCAACGATTATCTGCCATAAGGAGGACGGAACGGGATTTAATCTTTTTGCGACCAATGCATCTTGCGTTGTGTTTCCCGTAGAACTTATCCTGCGTACGGAAACGGAAACGATTCGGGTAATGCCGAACAATGTTCTCATAAACGATGAACTGATTTCTTTCACAAACGACGGTAAAGTTTACGGTAAAAAAAGCTATGGTTCTGGACATAAAGTTTTAATGCAAGATTTTTATGATTGCGTAAAAAACGCTCGTTCTTTCCCTATCAACGGAGTGGAAGGCGCAAAAAGTATAAGGATTATATCACAAGCGTATAAAAATTTTTGAACGTTTAGCGGATAAAAGCAAGAACATTATCCAAAAGGGAGACGATAGTATTCTTTTAGAAACGGAATTTTTATAAAGAAATTTTTAAGGTTCTATAATAATGTTGAGTTATTTTTCTCATATCCCAACATTTATTATAGAACCCGTTTTTTGTTGGCGATTAGGGGGCTTGGCTTACGCCAAAGAAAACCTGCGGTTTTCCGAAGCCGTCCGCGAAGAGTCGGAAAGCCTTATAAATAAAGAAATTCAGCGCTTCTTGCCCAAGTTTGCCTCCCCAAAAAATTATTAAAATAAAACAACCGAATTTTCTCGAAAGGCATCTTGTTGTATCATTATATTAGACAATATCAGGGTTAAAAACTCTGATATTTTTTATATATTCAATAGTACAATGGCGACTGTGCCGAGAAGTAATCCGACGGCTTGCCATTTTGTTAAACGTTCCCGATAAAGAAACGTGGCGGCGATTTGGGTAAGTATAATCGAGCATAACGCGAGTATGGGGTACACGATTTGCGAAGATAAGCGGGTGGCTAAAAACATGGTTGTAATGTTTACGCCACCGTTGCAAAGTCCACCAGCGCAAGGCAAGTAGGCGTGTTTTAATAACGATCGGTTATCGCAACGTTTGCAACGTAAAAGATAGACGATAAAAAAGTACGCAAACACGAATGCAGATGAAAAAAACAGTAGCGTTTGCATATATTGTCCGTTGCATACGATTTGTTGTTGTTTTTGAACGATTACGGCGAATGCGTTGCCACCCACGGACACCAAAACGGCAATTAACCATTTCAACGAAATTTTGTTTTCTTTTGGTTTGTCCTTATTTTGTTTTAATATAAAAAACAAAGCAACAATGACTAAAACAAGACCGATAATCGATAAAGGTGTTATTTGTTCGTCCCAGAATATAAAGCCGTATAAGATAGGAATAATCAAAGAGAGTTGAATTAATAGGTTCGTTAGAGATAACGGACCGTTTTTCGTGGCTAAGAGACCGCCGATTTGGTTAAGGCATGCGCCTACAGCAAAACCGATAGCAAATAAAAACGTTGTCCAGTCAAAATGAAACCCGAAAGAAATCCACACGGCAAACAAAATCAAACGTGAGGAACTCATAATAAAATTGTAAAAATATTCGCTATCTTTTCTATCGGCGGTTTGTACGACGTATTGTTTGCTTGCTAAGCTTTGTCCCACGGAAAGCATTACGCCGCCGCTGAGAATACCGTAATTAATCATATTTTACCTCATACTTTTCGTCATTATAACACGATGGCTTTTTTTTGTAAAGGAGCGCTTTTGGTGCAAAACTACTTTCCTGTTTTTTTCATAATATAGACGAATTTTGTTATAGAAAAAATTCCTTTATTGTACTACAATAAACGTACACAATATTTCATAATGGGGGCAAAAATGACCATTGAACAAATAGACGAAAACTTCAAGCTTTCGACAGTAAAAGAAGAAGACGTGGAATGGATAAACGCTAACGATACAGTATTTTCTTTGTCGGGTGTGTTTTATGATGAAAAAAACGCGAGATATGCGCGCTTGGACGATGAAACGGCACAAAGGATAAGTGCGGATTTGCGCGTGCTTGCTACGCATACTTCGGGTGGCAGATTGCGCTTTGTAACGGATTCGCCGTACGTTGCCGTAAAAGCGGTGATACCCAAAGGTTGGTTTATGAATCATATACCCGTTGTGGCAACGTATGGCTTTTCTTTATATGCAGACGGGCGATTTGAGGGGATATATACGCCTGATGCCGTAGCGTTGATGCAAGCGGAAAAACGTTTCGCTTTTGAGGGAATACGAAAATTTTCGTCCGTCAAAAACAGGGCGGTCGAGTTATATTTTCCTTTGTATAACGGTGTGGAACAACTGTATATAGGTGTTAAAAAAGGCAGTTCAATAAAGAAGGCGGCGTGTTTTGATAAGTGGATTGTTTTTTACGGTAGCTCGATTACGCAAGGCGGTTGTGCGTCAAGACCAGGGAATGATTATGCGGCGCTTGTATCCCGTTGGTTAAACGTAGATTACTTGAATTTAGGCTTTTCGGGGAACGGTAAAGCAGAACCGCTTATGGCGGAATATTTAGCATCGCTTCATGCCGATTTGTACGTTCTTGACTATGATTATAACGCGCCGAACGTTGATTATCTTGCCACTACGCATTTGCCGTTATATAAAAAAATACGAGAGAAGAATCAAAACGCGCCTATCGTATTGATTTCTAAACCTGATTTTGAATACGATGCGTTCGCATCTCGTCGTAGGGATATCATCGCAGAAACGTATCAATATGCAAAGAAACAGGGCGATAAATGGATTTCGTTTATAGAGGGCGAGCGGTTATACGGAACGTTTGGCAGGGACGGTTGTAGTGTAGACACTTGTCATCCTAACGATTTAGGATTTTATCGAATAGCGGAAACGTTATTGCCTGTCTTGAAAAAATATTTAGGCAATTGTAAAAGTCGGTAAAAAATAGGCAAAAATGAGCGAAAAAGAAAAGAAAATATTTTTTATAATAATGCGAAGAAATATTTTAGCGAGCAGTTAAAAACATTTAATGAGAAAAAGTAAAAGGAGATTGGCATGAAAGTTGTAAGAAAATTTGAACAAATGCAGTTAACGTTAGCTCAAAACAAAGAGGTTAAAGAGAAAGCGTTTGAGCCTAAATGTCTCAAAGACCTTGAAAAATCAGGGTTTCTGACTATAACAGGAAAAATTCCCGGAAACTTTGAATTGGACTTACTTCGTGAAGGCATCATTGACGATCCGTATTATTCCACGAATCCAATAAAAATGCAAAAGTGGGAGGCTACGCATTTATGGTATGCGGAAGTTTTCGATTTGGATTTTGACACGGACGAAAACACGTTTTTGGTGTTCGAGGGGATTGATACTGTTGCGGATATCTACTTAAACGGAGAAAAAATCGGACATACGGAAAATATGTTTATAAAGCATGAATTTTGTGTGCCGAATTTAAAACGAAAGGGCAACGAACTTATTGTACATATTCAGCCCGCGACAATATATTCTAGACAATTTTTACAGCCTGCGATGGTAAACGGATTGCCTTATAATTGCGATGCGTTAGGACTTCGAAAAGCTGCTTCTTCGTTTGGCTGGGATATCATGCCACGGTTGGTTTCGGCTGGGCTTTGGCGTGAGGTATATCTTGTACAAAAGCCTGCGGAAAGAATAGAAGAAGTTTATTTGTTTACCTATGCAGTTGAAAGTGATGGGACTGCGCAAGTCAATGCGGCGTTTTATGTGCATAGTGATGAAGATTTCATGCAAGGGGCGAGTCTTGAAATTACGGGTGTGTGCGGGGACGATACATTCGTAATGAAGAAAGATTTGTTTGATTGTAATGCTCGTATGCAATGCAAACGCAAGTTTAAGCTTTGGTATCCGAAAAATTATGGTGAACAAAATTTGTATGATATAACGGCAAGGCTGTATCGAGACGGGGTATTAAAGGACGAAAAGAAATTCCGTTTTGGTGTCCGAAAAATAGAACTGGAAAGAACTTCGACGATTACTGCGGACGGAGGAAAA
>SVHY01000005.1 GCA_015055545.1 Clostridiales bacterium | reverse complement strand
CTATGTATGCCAAAAAAATCGAAAACAAAGATGACGGAAAACATAGGAAGAACTATGAAAATGACGCCCTTGCGACGTTAGGGGATAGTATACTTAAATTTATTTTAACGGAATACTTTTTTGATAAGGCGCAGGATAAAAAATATATTACGGACGAGAAAAAGAAAATAGAAGATAACAAGACGCTATTTGAACTGTCTAATCATTTAAAGATTTACGAGTTTGCGTATAATGACAAGTATTTTTATGGCGAATCCCCTGAAGAAGATAAGGTTTCAAATAAAAAACATAATTCATACATAGAGGCGATTATAGGCGCTATTTATAAAGATAAAGGGATAGAATATACAAAAGAATGGGTGATTGATTTCTTGAAAAAGAACAAAGTTTTAGAGCCTTAAAAATAGTAAGACTTGCGGTGATAGTGGGTGGCGTTAAGATAGCAATAAAAAGCACTTGAAAAATCCCGAAAAAGTCAGGTTTTATAAGGGATTAACGCACTTTCAAAATACCAAGGACTGTCAAGACCAGCTACGAAAAATTGGGTGAAAAAGCACCAAAAACCTACAGCTACCGCGTTTTGTATAAATATACATAATTCGACAAAATATGCAATATGTATGCATAAGATAAACAAAACGCTTGAAAAAGGGTATAAATATACACCGCCAACTTTTCACTATACACACTCCTTCAAGCGAATATTAAAAGATAGAAATAAATTAAAAATAATTGCCTTAAAAGCTCTTGCGCTTTTTGGGAAGTAAAAAGGAGAAAGAAAAAATGATTAAACACGTAATTTTATGGAAATTAAAAGACGAATATTAGGAAAAGGAAAAAACGGATATTAAACGGGGAATTAAAGACGGTTTGGAAAGCCTTTTGGGGAAAATCACGGGCTTGACGGAAATTAAAGTACATATCAACGGTTTGGAATCTTCTACGGTGGATTTAATGCTCGATTCCACGTTTGAAAGCGTACAAGCCTTGAAAGAGTATGCCGTGCACCCTGCGCACGTAGCCGTTGCAAATACGCTCGTTCGGCCGTATACGGCGGTGCGGAGCTGTTTGGATTTTGAGATATAATAAAACGCCTCCAACGTTTTTTGCCGTTGGAGGCGCGTTCGTTTTTCTTATCTGAAATCAATTTCAATATCGCCTGTGGAACAGGAAACGCTTAATTTTTTCTCGCCGTTCCCGCCCGAGTGGATATTCTGATCGCCCGTATTCGTTTTCGCGATTATCGTGTAATCGGTTTGTTTGCCCGATAAAATCAGTTCTACGTCGCCCGTATCCGTTTCCGCTTTAATCGTTTGCGCCGTGATAACGCCGTTGCTATCGATATCGCCCGTGTCCGTTTCGATGGTGAGCGTATTTGCAATCACGTTGCCGTTAAAATCTACGTCGCCCGTATCAACGGATACGGATATTTCCGTTGCCGTGATTGCGCCGAATACAATATCACCCGTATTCGTTTCTAAGTCGATTTTCCCAAACGTACCGTTGCCGAGTTTAATATCGCCCGTGTTCGTTTGGATTTGAATATCCAAGACGCGGTCCTTGGGTACGTATACGGTAACGTCGTGGTCGTAAAAGTTGAAGAAGCTCAAAGAAACATGCTGTTTCGTTTTTTCCACGATAGAAAGCCGACCGTTTTCTTCCGTAATCGAAACTTCGTATATATCGCCTTTACGGTTATAGGGGCAAGAATAGGAAACGCTTAATTTTTCGCTGTCCGTTGCGACGACGTTGATATCCGCGACGGTGTATTCAAGGGACAGGGAAGTAACGATAGAAGTTTCTTCATAACGTTCTTCCTTTGTCTTTGTAGCCGAAAGAGCGTGAATATCAAAATCGACTTTGGCAAAGGCAATGAGAAAAATACCGCCGCCGATAAACAGCAGACAAGTCCCGAGAATTAGAAATACTTTAAAAATCTTTTTCATAATCTATATCTCCCGTATACGAATTTGACCGTTTGTATCAAGCCGACAACGGTGTGTTTGGTGGCGTAATAGAACAGAACGGCAAGCATAAACCCTGCGCCTGCGCTGGCAAGATATAAGCCAAGGTTCGCCGCGAACGAAACGCCGCTAAAACCAAGCGAAGAATAAAAGGGCGTGAGCAGAGGGGAAAGCAAACCTGCAAAGCCAACGGCTACGCTCGCCACGCCTACCGCCGCAAAAACGGCAATTACGCTCACCCAAACCGCGCCGACGGGTATGCCTAAAAGCAGCGTGAAAAACACCATGCCCAAAGTCCCGCCTACGGAAGCGGATTTTATCGGTTTCGCCTTATATTCCTGTGCGAACGGGTTATTGGTAGCAGTAGTAGTGGGTGGCGTTTTTTGCTCAATGGAGCTTTCGGCGATCATGCGCCCTGCGCAAACTTGCGGATCACCAAATTCCGCCAAAATTTCCGATTCGCTCAAACCTAAATCTAATTTGTCTTGATACATTTCACGGTAATACGCGACGATGGATTTTTGTTCGCTTTTAGGAAGTGGCGACAAAAAACGTTTCAAAGTCCGTTCCCATTTTTTTTGCGTCATACTTATTCTCCTTGCATAATAAAATTACTGATTCGTTCAAATTCTTGCATCGTTTCAATAAAATCCCGAATCTTTTGCTTGCCTATCGCGGTGATACGGAAATACTTACGTAGCCTGCCGTTATATTCCGCCGTCCGCACGGTAACTGCGCCGCTACTTTCCAACCTACGCAAAATAGGGTATAACGTCGATTCGGAAATTTCAACGTGCGGCGCAAGGTCGGAAATAATTTTATACCCGTACGACTCTTCGTTCTTGACCGCCGTAAGTACGCATATTTCCAGCAATCCTTTTTTTAATTGCGCGTCCATACCGTTTACTCCTTAATACCATTCTTCGCATAATATTATACAATGCATAGTATATATTGTCAAGCGTTTTTGAAAAAAAGTTTAAATATTTTTAACGAGTGGAAAGCGACCGAACAATCGCGAGTCGATTTTTTTCTTGTGAACGATTTGAAAAGTATTGACTTTCCTTTTAAAATGTCGTATAATGAGTATGCTACATTCTATTTTTAAGCCAAGGAGTTTTTTCAACCGTCAAAAATGAATAATACTTGAAATGGATATAATACTCTGGTAGTATTATATCTAATCGCGTTTAAAACATCCATTTCAAGTGTGATGGTTGAACGAAAATAGAGTGTAGCAACTTACGAGAAGGTATATACTATGGGTGTCGCTTCTTGTAAGGGGAGCGGCATTTTTTTTATGGATTGGAATAGGCAAAAGAACGCCGCTGGGAAACGATATACGGTTTCTCATCGGCGTTTTGTGATTTTAGTGGGGGTTATATGGAAAAGAAGTGTTGTTTTATAGGGCATAGAAAAATAGAAATAACGGAAGATTTAATCAAACGGATAGACGAATTATTGGAGCGGCTTATCGTGGAAAAGGGCGTAAAAACCTTTCTATTCGGTAGCCGCAGCGCATTTAATTCGCTTTGCCACGAACGCGTGACGAAAATGCAAAACAAGTATCCTGCTATTAAGCGTATTATGTTTGCTTGCCGTAGCGAATACGCCGTTAAAAAAGAAGAAAAAGCAAAGCTTCAAAAGAGTTGGAGCGCGATTTTGAAAAAGGACGTGCGATTGAAAGATTACGACGGTATGCAACAATCCGAACGTATCAATGCGGCGGGCAGAGAGGCGTACGTGGAAAGAAATCAAGCGATGATCAATGCAAGTGAGTATTGCGTTTTTTATTATAATCCGTATTATCAACCGCCGAAAAATAAAGGGTTGAAAGGAAATGCAAGCGAATACCAGCCCAAAAGCGGTACGAAACTTGCGTTTGATTATGCTTGCCAAAAAAAGAGAAACGGTAAGAAAACGATAATCGTTAATCTTTGTTTGGACGACGGAGAATAGTCCCGTCATAAAAAAATATGACAAAGTATGGTAATTTCGTTGACATTTGCAAGAATATAGAGTATAATGTAAAAAAAGGAGAGGCAAAAAAGATGAAAAAATTTGTAATTATAACCGATTCTTGTAGTGATTTGACTAAGGATATGCGCGAAAAATACGATATTTCGTACGTACCCATGCACTTATTATACGACGGCGAAGACCATATCGCCGATTTGGACTGGGGTGGAAAGGACCCGACGGAATATTACGCGATTATGCGTGGCGGCAAGCGTATTACGACGGCGCAAGTAACGGCGGAAGATTATAGAACGGCGTTTGAAAATGCAATCAAAGACGGCTTTGACGTGCTTTCGATTTCCTGTTCGTCCGCGCTCTCGGCGTCGGTTTCGGCGAGCTATGCGGTACGCGACGAATTGTTGCAAAAATATCCCGATGCAAAAATCGTATGTATCGACAGTTTGACTTCGTGTATGGCGCTTGGTATGTTGTGTATGACGGCGGCGGAATTGCGCGCGGCAGGTAAAACGCTTGAAGAAGTGGCGGCGTGGGTAGAAGAACATAAATTAGAAGCACACCAAGAGGCTACGCCCGAAAAGCTCAATTACTTAAAGCAAGCGGGTAGAGTAAGTGCGGCAAGCGCGTTCTTCGGCGGTTTGTTGAATATTAAGCCCATTATTATTTCGGACGCGAAAGGTCGCAACTTGGCGGTGGAAAAGGTAAAGGGTAGACAAACGTCTATCGCGCGTTTGGCGGAACGTATGCAAGCGGATATCCGTGACGTAGACTATCAAAAAATTTACGTCGTGCACGCGGACTGCGAAGATGGTGCGGCGGCGTTGAAAAAGGAAATCGTAGCGCGTATGCCTGAGTTGGAAAAGGATATCCAAACGGGTTGGATAGGGCCTATTATCGGGGCGTCGGTCGGCCCAGGTACGGTTGCCGTTTACTTCTTCGGCAATAAGGTAACGGACGGCGCGGAATAAAAAAAACGAAAATCGGCTGCAATAGCCGATTTTTTTTGACTTTTTTCAAAAAAGGGTATATAATATCCGTATCAAGTATAGGGAGAACGATATGTTTAACGAGAAAATGTACGCGCTGGGTAGTAAGCGCTCCACCATTCGAGAAATTTTTGAATATGCCAAAACGCGGTCCGCGGAAATAGGCGCGGATAAGGTGTTCGATTTTTCCATCGGCAACCCGTCCGTACCCGCTCCTGACGCGGTGAACGAGGAAATCGTTCGTCAAGTCAACCAAACGCCGTCCGTGGTTTTGCACGGCTATACGTCCGCGCAGGGCGATAAGGGTGTTCGCGATACGATTGCGGCGAATTATACCCGCCGTTTCGGCGTTGCGTTGAGCGGCGACGATTTATATATGACCTGTGGCGCGGCGGCGTCCTTGACCGTGTCCTTGCACGCGCTTATCAACGACGGCGACGAAGTGATTGTTTTTGCGCCGTTCTTCCCCGAATACCGCGTGTTCGTGGAAAACGCAGGTGCGAAACTCACCGTTTTGCAATCGGACGAAAAGACGTTGTTGCCCGATTTCAACGCGCTTGAAAAGGCGCTCAATCCCAAAGTGAAAGCGGTGCTTATCAATTCGCCGAATAACCCGTCGGGGGTTGTGTACGACGAAAAGACCATGCAAACGCTTTGCGACATGCTCAAAGCGAAATCGAACGAATACGGCAAGCCCGTGTTCTTGATATCCGACGAGCCGTATCGCGAACTGATTTACGACGAAACGACGAAAGTGCCGTGCCCGATGGCGTATTACGATAACGTGCTCGTTTGCTATTCCTATTCCAAATCCTTGTCTTTGCCTGGTGAACGTATCGGTTATATCGCGGTTTGCCCCAAAGCGGAAAACGCAAAAGCGATTTACGCCGCAGTGTGCGGCGCGGGAAGAGCACTCGGATTCGTGTGTGCGCCCGCGCTTTTCCAACGCGTGGCGGCGGCTTGCGACGGTATGACCGCCGATTTGAGCGTATATAAACGCAACCGCGATTTATTATATAACGCTTTGACGAGCTACGGCTTTACCTGTGTCTATCCCGACGGCGCGTTCTACCTGTTTATGAAAGCGGCGGAAGAAGACGCGAAAGCCTTTTGCGAACGCGCGAAAAAGTACGAACTGTTGTTTGTCAACGGCGCGGACTTTGGCTGTGCGGGTTGGGTGAGAATAGCCTACTGTGTGCAAACGGAACAAATTGAACGCGCTTTGCCGCTGTTCAAACAATTAGCCGAAGAATACGGATTATAAAAAGAAAAATCATCGAAGATGAAAAATCTCCGATGATTTTTTTGCAAAAATAAAAATATTTTTATTTACCACTTTTGAAAAAATGTTGATTTTGGTAAATAGATGTGCTATAATATAAGCAAGAGGTGATGATTATGAAACTTATTCAGCGCGAACAGTATTTAGAAAAAATAATAAACGTTATGGGAACACCTGATATTAAGGTAATTACAGGCGTGCGCCGTAGTGGCAAATCAAAGCTTTTAGAAGCGTTTAAGGCTCATATTCAAAAATGCAATACAAACGCCAATATTATTCACATCAATTTTAATTTGCCGGAATACGAATCTTTTAACGAATATAAAGCGTTATATGATTACGTTCATTCAAACTATCAAGACGGCAAAGAAAACTTTGTTCTCATTGACGAAGTGCAAATGTGCAATGATTTTGAAAAAGCGATTAACGGACTTCACGCAACGGAAAAATTTGATATCTATATAACAGGCTCAAACGCTTTTCTTCTAAGCTCTGACTTGGCTACTTTATTTACTGGAAGAACGTTTGAAATTAAGGTATATCCCTTTTCGTTTAACGAATATGTGAAATATTTTGAATTGCAGAATAAATACAATGCTTTCGATAGATATATGATTGAAGGTGGTATGGCTGGTTCTTACCTTTATAAAGACCAAGAAACGAAGTACGACTATATTGCAGAGGTTTTTGACACGCTCATTGTTAGAGATATTCGTAGAAAATACAAAATCAGAAATACGCAGCTTATGGATAGAGTTGTAGACTTTTTAATGGATAACATATCGAATTTATCTTCTGCGAGAAGTATTACCAATACTTTGATGGGTGTTAAGGAAAAAGTCAATCATAACACGATAGGCTCCTATATGCAATACCTTTGCAACGCTTTCGCATTTTATAAAGTTCGCAGATACGATATAAAAGGGAAAAAATATCTATCAAGTAACGATAAGTATTATTTGAGCGACCACACCTTCCGTTACGCAAAGCTCGGCACAAAAAATATGGATTATGGCAGAATTCTCGAAAATATCGTAGCAATAGAACTTTTGCGTAGAGGCTATGAGGTTTACGTTGGAGTGTTATACAAAAAAGAGATAGATTTCGTTGCCGTTAAGCGTAACGAGAAAATATATATTCAAGTGTCCGATAATATAAGTGATGAGAAAACTTTTGAAAGAGAAATATCTCCTCTATTACAAATTAAAGATGCCTATCCTAAAATGGTAATTGCAAGAACTCGCCACGGCGAATATCAATATGAAGGCGTACGGATTACGGATATTGCAGATTGGTTGTTAAAGCAATAGAAAGAAATTTTTTCCAAATTGTTGACAGGAACGCAAAAGTCGTTTGGAGTCTCATTAGCCGAAGAATACGGATTATAAAAGTGAACGGAGTTGTCCATTTCGACAACTCCGTAATTTTTTAGTTTTCTAAACCGATTAAATAGTTTACGCTTACTTGTAAAATTTTTGAAAGCTTTATAAGATTGCTTGCACTGGGTATAGATTGACCGTGCAACCATTGATAGAGCAAGTGCCCTGAAATATTATGCTCTTTTGTTAAAGCGTATTGTGAAACTTGGCACTCTTTTAAAATGTTCGCAAATCGACTACTAAAATTTTCGGTGGGGTTGGGGTATTGCTTTTCTTCATAATCGTCTACAAGCCCTAACAAATAATCGGCAGAACAATGAAACCGCTGTAAAAGTTTATACAAAACTCTTGCAGTGGGTAAATTTTCTCCGCGTTTTAATGCGTAAAGTGTAGTGTCGCTAATTTCCATTTCTTTGGAAAGCGCTACCACGTCGCCGCCCGCTAAAATAATGTATTCATTTATCCTTTCGCCAAATATCGACAAATTATCCATAAAGTAGTCCTTTTTCTACAATATATTCTCATCAATTTTTCCCTAAAAAACTTGATTTCGGGAAAAATTGATGTTATAATATATACATAAGATTTTTAATGCGCAAAGAAAATCAAAAGAAAAACAAAAGGAGATAAAGATTATGGACAAAAAAGCAATATCTATGCAAGACTTGGAAATGGAAGTACATATGGCGTTAAAGGATTATTTCGTAGCACAAGTAAGTAGAGAAAACGACAAGACATTATTGCGTTTTGCGAACGGTCAAACGTTTGAATTGACGATGACGGAACGCAAATAACAAAAGAAAAACGAAAGAAGAACAAAGGAAGAAACCCGCGCGAGAAAATTCGCGCGGGGAAATTTTTTCCAAATTGTTGACAGGAGCATACAAGCCGTGGTATAATACAATTACGAAAAACCTATTATATAATATAGAAAGGGGGATTGAACGATGAAAAAGAGTTGTTTGGCTTTGGCGCTTGCAAGCGTTTGTGCGTTGTCGTGCTTTACGGCGTGTGGGGAAGATTACGAAGGGGAATACGAGTTTTATTCTATTGCTTACGATGGAAAAACTTATCGCGTAGGCGATATGTTTGAAGTAGGGGGATTTATTTTAGACGAAGATTCCTTGGTTATAAAACTTACGGAAACAAGACACGAAAAGGACGAGGGGACTTGGTCGTTTTCGGGTGAGCTTGCCGATTTGTTTGCCGTTAGCGGAGGACTTTGGGAAGAAGAAGAGCAAGGCATTTTGGAATTGAGCGCCTATGGCAAGGAAATGGAAATTTTAACGCAATGCGACGGCGAAACTCTTACGTTCATTGGCGACGGGGTTACGGTCGTATTCAAAAAATAATAAACGTGCGCCGTCTTGCAGACTACTTGCAAGGCGGCGAAAAAATTTGCGAAAAAAATTAAAAAATTTATCAAAAAGCTTTGAAAAAAGATTGACAAGCTTTTGAAAGTGTGGTAAACTCTATATACGCGCCTGACGAAGGGTGTAATTTTTTTGTATGGAGTTTTGATTATGGCAACCAAAACGGCAAGAGCCAAAATTACGTTTGAATGCACGGAATGTAAGCATAGAAACTATGACACGATTAAGAACAAGAAGAACGATCCCGACAGATTAACGCTTAGCAAATACTGTCCGTTCTGCAAGAAACACACGGAACATAAAGAATCCAAATAATCCATAAAACGCGTTTTTTCGCGCACGGCAACGTTCGCGGGAAATTTTGCGTATGAGGTAAACATGGCAAACGCAACAAAAAGTAAGAACAAGAAGCCCAATTGGTTTCGTCGCGTAGGCGCGAAATTCAAGGAAACTTTTTCCGAACTGAAAAGAGTTACCTGGCCGAAGTTTGGCACAGTATTAAAGACGACGGGCGTAGTGCTCGTTATCGTTGCCGCATTCCTTGCGATTATTACGGGTGTGGACAAACTTTTGCTGAAATTACTCGACGTAATTTCGGGTTCGTAATCGGGAGGGAAGTAGTATGCCGATGAACGAAGAACCTAAATGGTATATTCTTCATACCTACTCTGGGTATGAGGCGATGGTAAAAGACAGCCTTGAAAAGTTGATTGAAAACAACAACTTGGGCGATTATATCGTGGACTTGAAAATCCCTATGGAGCAAGTCATCGAAGAAAAGAACGGCAAACGCAAAATCGTGGATAGAAAACTTTTGCCTTGCTACGTCTTTATTAAGATGATTTACACCAACCAAATTTGGTATTACGTAACCAGTACGCGTGGCGTAACGGGTTTTTGCGGTCCGCAAGGTAGACCTATTCCTATGAAACCGGAAGAAATTCGTAAAATGAAGTTGGAAGATCCTGCTTTCGACGAATTTGATTTCAAGGTCGGCGACACCGTATCGGTGGAAGACGGCGCGTTGAAAGGCTTTATAGGTACGATTAAAGAAATCAACGAAACGTCGAAGAAAGTCAAGATTACGACGATGATGTTCGGCAGAAGCACGGATGCGGACGTTGAGTTCTTGCAAATCAAAAAGGTGGACGCGACTATTCCCGAACCCTCGGAAGACTAAGCTTTTGTAAAGCTTGTGCGCGTACACGCATATCAACATGTTAAAAAAGTGGGAGAAACGTCAAATATTTTGAGGGCGTTTTGCGAAAACCACGAAGGAGAAAAATATTTATGGCTAAGAAGATTACAGCAGTCGTAAAATTGCAACTTCCTGCAGGTAAAGCGACCCCTGCCCCCCCGGTAGGTTCGACGCTTGGTCCGTTCGGTATTAACCTTCCCGGATTCACCAAGGAATTCAATGCAAAAACGGCAGACAAACCCGGTCTCATTATCCCCGTTGTCGTAACGATTTATCAAGATCGTTCCTTCACGTTCATTTTGAAGACCCCCCCCGCACCCGTTCTGATCAAGAAAGCACTTGGTTTGGAAACGGCGAGCGCGAAACCCAACAGTGTAAAAGTTGGTAAGTTGACGAAAGCGCAAGTAGAACAAATTGCGAAGACGAAAATGCCCGACTTGAACTGCACGAGCTTGGAAAGCGCTATGAGCATGGTTGCAGGCACCGCACGCAGTATGGGCGTTACGGTTGAGGACTAAGGAGGCTTTGGATTATGAAACACGGAAAGAAATATCAAGACAGCGTAAAAGCATTTGATTTAACCAAACAATACGAACCGTCCGAAGCAGTTTCCGTTTTGTTGGAAACGGCAAAAGCAAAGTTTGACGAAACGGTAGAAATGCACGTTCGTTTGGGCGTTGACCCCCGTCAAGCTGACCAACAAGTACGTGGCGTACTCGTTCTTCCCAACGGTACGGGTAAAACCAAGAAAGTTTTGGTTATCGCAAAAGGTGCGAAAGCGGACGCGGCGCAAGCTGCTGGCGCGGACTACGTAGGCGCGGAAGAATTGATCGCGAAAATCCAAAACGATAACTGGTTCGATTTCGACGTTATGATCACGACGCCCGACATGATGGGTATGGTAGGTCGTATCGGTCGTGTGCTCGGTCCTAAGGGCTTGATGCCTAACCCCAAGAGCGGTACGGTTACGATGGACGTTGAAAAAGCGATTAAGGAAGTAAAAGCTGGTAAAGTAGAATACAGACTTGACAAAACGGCTATTATCCACTGCCCGATCGGCAAGAAGAGCTTTGGTCAAGAAAAGATTTTGGAAAACTTCACGGCGCTTATGGACGCAATCATCAAGGCGAAACCCGCAGCTGCGAAAGGTCAATACGTGAAGAGTGTAACCATCGCTTCGACGATGGGGCCTGGTGTAAAGGTTGTACCTAAGGCATAACAAAGAGAAAATCTATAAAAAACAAAAATTTTTGTCAAAGGCAGTGAAAAACGATTGACTGCCTTTGACGAAGATGATATAATAAGACAGTAAAAAATCAAAGCCGTAGATAACGAGTGCTTGTAAAGCATGATGGGAAACCGCTCGTTGAGGTTTAAGGAAATAACGTTTTAGAAAGAAACAATGAGTCCTTATGCCGTGCGGCGTAAGGAATTTTTTTATCGTCAGGCGGAAACGCTTAAAGGAGGTAAAACAATGTCGGCAAACGTAGAAGCTAAAAAACAAATCGTAGAAGAAATTAAGGCAAAAATTCAAGCGAGCAAGTCTATCGTATTGGCAGATTACAACAAGCTTACCGTTTTGGAAGTTACGGAACTTAGAAGAAAGTTCAAAGAAGTAAACTGCGAATATAAGGTATACAAGAACACGCTTGTAAGAAAGGCGTTCAACGAACTCGGTATCACCGATTTTGACAACGACCTTAACGGCACGACCGCAACGGTATTCTGTGCGGACGAAACGAGTGGTGCGGCGGTATTCGCAAAGGAAACGAAAGCGAACCCTGCGCTCAGCGAAAAAGTTGTTCCCAAGTGCGCGTTCGTAGAGAACAAGTATCTTGACAAGAACGGCGTAAAAGCACTTTCGGCGATTCCTTCCAAAGAAGTACTCATCGCGAAAATGCTCGGTTGCTTCCAGTCTTCGCTTTCCAAATTCGTTGGTGTTTTGGATCAAATTGCGAAAGCAAAAGAAAGCAACTAATTATTAAAACAAAAATTATAAAAAAATCATTAAATTAAAAAATCGGAGGATTAAAATTACCATGGATGTACAAAAACTCATTGAAGAAGTAAAAGCTATGACCGTTCTTGAATTGAACGAACTTGTAAAAGCTCTTGAAGCTGAATTTGGCGTAAGCGCGGCTGTTGCTGCTGCTCCTGCTGCTGGCGGTGCTGCTGCGGAAGCTGCTCCCGCTGCGGAAGAAAAGACGGAATTCGACGTAGTGTTGAAAGAAGTTGGCGCAAGCAAAGTTAACGTTATCAAGGTTGTTAAGGAAGTTACCGGCCTTGGTCTTATCGACGCGAAGAAAGCAGTTGAAGCTATGGGCGTGTTGAAAGAAGCTATGCCTAAGGCTGATGCAGAAGCGTTCGTTGCGAAACTTAAAGAAGCTGGCGCTGTTGCAGAATTGAAATAAGTTTTTACAAACCGACAAAAAGCTCTTCCCAAGTGGAAGAGCTTTTTTCATACAAAAAACGGAAAAGACACGAAGAACTTTTCCGTTTTTTTTGCACGCAAAAATATTGCATGTTTATGCAAGCACCCTCAAAAACGACCTACTCGTTCTTTACCCCGCCTTCGGCAACTATTTTACCGAACCCTTTAATAGTCGCTCAATCCAAGCAAATAATCGGAAGAAATCTCTAAATATAAACAAAGTTCGTAAAGCGTTTCTATGGAAGGAGCGCTTTTCCCTTTTTTATAATCCGTGATACATTGCTTTGTAACGTGCACTGCATTCGCAATTTCCACTTGAGATTTTCCGCAGTTTTTTAATACTTCGTTAAATCTTTCCGTAAAATTCATATAAATATTATACGCAAAACAGTAAGTTTTTACTTGACAGTCAGTTAAAAACTGACTATAATATAATCGGGTCAGTTCTAAACTGACTGTGTTTCGCATACATATACAGGAAAAATAATAGGCGAAAACTTAAACAAAATTGCAAAAAGTCGTGTAAACACTTGACGAAAACGGAGTGGCGTCGTGTGGTATAATGCATACAGCCGTATAATGGGGTAGAGTTGGGAAATATATATGATGAAAAATAACGATGAAACAAAAGTGAAAAAACGCAACCGCGTTTTTTCGGTTATCATAAACGTGTTGCTGTATTCGTTTTTGGCGTTATGCGTGTTTTTGCTCGTGATCGCAATATCCTCTAAAAAGGATTCAGACGGAGCGGCGACGGTCTTTGGACGACAAATACGTTTAATCCGTTCCGATTCCATGACGGAAAGCGAAGCGACGGACGTGAGCGAATTTGAGATTAAGGATTTGCCGATTAAGACGTTAATTTTTATAGAAACCGTGCCTGAAAAGGCAGAAGAGAAAGAAGACTGGTATGCGGAGTTGGAAGTAGGCGACGTGCTTACGTTTCGATACGTATACGTTTCACAGGAAACGATTACCCACCGTATCACGTCCATTACGGAAAAGGAAACGGGCGGGTACATAATCGAATTGCAGGGCGATAACGCGGCAAGCGGAACACATGCGGGCGTGCAAACGATTGACACGTCGGAAACGGAAAGCCCGAATTACGTAATAGGCAAAGTAACGGGCAGTAGCCGTTTGCTCGGTTTGCTCGTGTACGCGCTGAAAACCCCCGTGGGGATTTGCTGTATCGTAATCGTGCCGTGCGTTATCGTTATCGGTATAGAACTCGTGCGGATTTTTAGCGTTATCAACGAGGAAAAACGCAAGAAAGCCAAGGAAGAAAC
Organism: Clostridiales bacterium; assembly: GCA_015055545.1. GTDB lineage: Bacteria > Bacillota > Clostridia > Christensenellales > Borkfalkiaceae > Scatosoma. The sequence continues at coordinate 46,900 of SVHY01000005.1, read as the reverse complement.
GGCGAAAAAACAGGACGAAATCGACGAACTCAAACAACAGCTCGCCGCGTTGAAAGCGGCGGTGGATAAATCGCAGCAAACGGACGCGGAAAAAGAAGAAAAGACGGACGAAAAAGAACCCGAACCGCGAACGGAAACAAAAGCGGAAACGGCGGAAACGGTGGAGGAAGTGCAAGAACCGCAGTCGGAAGAAAACAAGGAAGAAAACAAAGAAGAAACGGAACTTGCGGAAACGCAAAAACCAAAGGGTGAAAAAACACAGGGGGAAAAGACCGATGAGCCAGAAACGGTAGAAGAAAAAACGGAAAAAGGAGAAGAAAAATGACTACTGTAATTGTTGTATTCATGGCGTTTGCCGTTTTGATCTGTTTGTTCTCTGTGCTCGTGCTCACGCGCGAATTGATAGAGGACATAACGGAGAAACGCAAACAAAAAGCGGAAGCCGCCAGCACGACGGAACAACCGAGCGAGCAACCGAATTTGGCGACTCCGGAACCTGTTGTAATGGCGATACCGCAAGAAGAACCGCAAGAAGAACCGCAAGAAGAAGCGCAAGAATTGTCGGCGGAAGAGATAGCGGCGGCGGGAGAGGTGCGTTTTGCATCGAAAACAACGCCCACGCTCGAAGAGAAATATCTGGCGCTCGACGCAAAATCTCGTGCGTACTACGACGAAATCGTGAAGTACGCGGCGGCGCAAGAAGATTCGAAACGGTTCAAAAACACGCGCTACGAAGAGTATAAAACGGGAAAAACGCGACTCGTTCGATTGCTCGTCAAACGCGGCGTGGTGGTGTGCGAATTTATTTTGCCGAACGCGGATTTCAAGAACTACGTCAACGAAAACAAAGTGAACGTAAAAGTGGCGGGCACAACGATGAAAATACTCGACGATACGACGCTCCAAGCGGCGAAAGACAGTATTGATATCGTGGTAAAAGCGTTGGAAGAAGAACGCGAATATAAACGCCAACTCGTTTTGGAACGCCGTAGACAAAGAAGAAGAGCGCAAAAAGAAGAAAAAGAACAAAGCAAAAAAGGAGAAAACTAAAAATGGCAAAAGCAATGACGAAAAGAATGAAAACGTTAATGCTGTCAGGTATGACGATCGTGCTTTGCGTAATGATCATGGTGGCGGGTAGTTTCGCGTTATTTTCCCAAAACTCGAAAAACACCACGCACCTTATCGCTGGTGAATTGAACGCAAAATTAGAACGTGTTGCCTTGACGACGACCAAACTCAATTCCAAAGGCTATTTGGTAACGGAAGAAGAACAAACCACGCAAAATACTCCCGTAGACTTCACGGGCGAAACGACCGACAACGTATTCGGCTTGGACACGGACGAAAAAATCGTACCTTGCACGGTCCTTTCGGCTACTATGCAGCTTAGCAACGACGGCGATGTGGCTTTCGGTTATTACATAGCAATCGCCGCGCAAGACGGTTATGAAACGACGGAGCTTGCAAAGCAAATCAAAGTCAGCGTTACGGACGCAGGCGGCAGCAACCTTGTAACGCCGCAATATCTTTCCGACGGCTTGACGATCGGATCGGAAACCAACTACTTTGCCGTAGTGGAAAAAGGTCAAACGGCAACGTTCACGGTTACGCTTACGTTTGAAGACCGCACGGACAACAACAAAGCGCAAAACGCGGAAACGATTTTCGACCTTCTTGTGTACGCAACGCAAGTAACGGACGATCCCAACGCATAAAATTTTGATAACAGGGAAAACGTTGAGAAAAAAATTTTTAAAAGGTAGTGTAAAAAAATGAAAAAGAAGAACAAAGTTTTATTAACTTCTATGGCAACAATTGCTATGTGCGCAAGCCTTGTGGCAGGTGGCACGTACGCATTATTCACCAGCGAATCCGTTGTGAATATCGCAGTTTCGTCTGGTACGGTTGACGTAACGGCAACGGCGAGCGACGCGACGGTTACGTCCGTTTTAGGTACCCCTATCGGTACGGCAAACGTAGATAACAATACGGTAACGCTTACGAATATCGTCCCTGGCGATACGGTCACGTTTAAAATTACGGTGACGAACAACAGCAACGTAGCGGTAAATTACAGAACCGTGATTAAGTGTTTGGAAGATACGGGGCTTATGAGCGGCTTGCAGGTAACGTTTGACGACGGTACAAATAAGCAAACGTTTACGGGCACGGATGCATATGCGGATTGGGCAAAAGCAGAACCTGGCGAAGGGAATAAGGAAATTATCGTTTCCATTACGCTTCCCAAAGACGCGGACGACGAATATCAAAGCAAATTCTGCAAGCTTGCGTATACCGTAGAAGCCGTACAAGGCAATGCGGAAGTGGAAAATCCTATTGACTACAACGCAGAAGAAAACGTATACTACGTCAATAATGAAACGGGTATGATGTTAATGAATAATTATGTAAACACCGTTTCGCACGGCGAGGGCAAAACGTTGAATTTTGCGCTCAATGACGATATGGATATGACGGGATATGATTGGACTCCTATCCGTTTTTGGTGGGTAACGCTTGACGGGCAAGGTCATACAATTTCTAATTTGAACTGCGGGGTAGACGATTGGGGTAGAAGTGGTTTTGCAGGTTATGCAGGCGGCGGTTGGATGAAAAATTTCACGCTTGAAAATGTAACTTCGGAAGGTACGCAAGCAGGTGTTGTTGCGGGCTCCATCGACGGCAAGGCAATTACAAACGTTACGATTAAAGGTTCCAACAGCGTAAAGTATAATTACGATTTGAACCCCGAAGAAACGTGGGGCGGTGTAGGCGCGATTGCGGGCGTTTCAGGCAGCGTAACAAATATGTCCGTAACGATTGCAGACGGCGCAACCGTAACGGTAGACCACAACGGCAACGTATCGCAAGCGCCTGGTTATAATAAATATTCCCAACTGCAAGATATCAGCGCGTACGTAACGGATAGCGGTACGGTAACGGAAATCGGCGAACACGTTTACGGGTTCTTGGTTTCGGACGATGAAAGCCTTGCTGCGGCAATTAGTGATATTAACACGAAAAATGCCTTTTGGAATAAGCCCGTAACGGTAGTGATGAAAGGTGGCGTATACGAAGGCGAATACACCTTGAAACAATTCCCTGAATGGGGCGGTGTAGATGCGCAAAATAAAGGCTCGGCACAGACAGATGTAACGTTTGTCGGTAAAGACGGCGCAATGTTCACGGGTATTCTTTACGTAAACGGATACGGGCAAGGCAAGAGTAACTTTAATGACAGTGAAAACGTAAAAACGGTATTTAAGAACGTACACTTTGACGCGGGTATGCCTTCTGTGGACGATGGTACGGATTATTTAAATCTGTACGTGCAAAAGGGTGCGGATAACGTAACGTTTGATGTGTGTAACTTTACTAACGCAACGCATATCAATTTCGGCGGTTCGGGTACGAATGGTACGGGTGATATTGCGTTTACGGGCTGTACGTTCAACTATGGCGGTAATATTTCGGGTGGACCGAGAACGCTTACGATTGCAGATTGTACGTTCAACGGCGGTTATAACGGCTTTGTAAACGTGCAACGTGGCGGCAACGGGAACGGTATCGTTACGGTTACGGGCACTACCGTTAATTGCGAAGAATACGGGTTCAGAACGAACGCGCAAGCAGAAGTCACCGCAGCAAACTCTACGTTTAATATTGCACTGTCCGCAACGGAAAATATAGGCGCGCTCGTCTTGTTCCGCGGCGATAAAGCAAAAGCAACGTTTACCGATTGTGAATTGCACTATGTTTCCGTTGTTAATTATAAGGGCAGCGCAAATGCTGGCAATACGACGGTTACCATTGACGGCGTTGTGGCAGAACAGGTGACGGCGACAGACCAAAGCTCGTTGAATACGGCGATAAATTCTTCTTCTAACGTAAACGTTACGTTAAACGACGGCAGCTACACTATGCCTTCGGCAAGCAATAGCGACGTTACCATTTCGGGTACGGAAAGTACCGTTGTTACGGTGGGGAAACCCAATTTGTCGGGGACGGACGTAACGTTTAACGGTGTAACCGTACAAGGTAGCGGTTATTCTACGGGCGTTCAGCACGTAAACACGGTAACGTATAACGACGTTACGATTAAAGGCGAAATGTGCTTGTACGGCGAAAAAGTTGTTTTCAATAACTGTACGTTTGAATTGGCGGCAGGACAATATCTTTGGACATATGCTGCAGAAGAAGTAGAATTTAATAACTGTACGTTTAATACTGCAGGTAAATCGATTCTTATATACAACGAAGGTGCTGCGCCCAATCAAATCGTAACGGTAAGAGATTGTATCTTCAACGCAACGGCAAGCGCTAAGGCGGGCGACGTTGCGAATCAAGCTTGTGCAGCTATTGAAATTAGCACAGAGAACTCTAACGGTAACTTTACCTTAATTTTAGCGGGAAACAACGTGTACGATAGCAATTTCTCTGGCTTGTGGAGAGTTAAGAAAATTGTTGAGAATTCGTCCGTAACGGTAAGCGGCGTGGTATATAGCATGACTAACGGCGACGTATTCCTTGACGGCGTAGCGTATACGAAAGATGCTGATAAGAACGTAACGAAAAAATAATCAGACGATTTGTGTAAGCAGCAAAAAAGGTTTTGGGATTTTTCCCGAAACCTTTTTTTGCGCGTGTTTCTCATTGACTTTTTCTAACTAAATACTGTATAATATAATAAATCTAATCCAAGGCAAGGGCGATATGAACTATAAATGTAAAGCATGCGGAAACGATTTAGCGGCGTTGCAAGGGGCAAAGGTCGTTTTTTGTCAATTTTGCGGTATGGGGCAAACGTTACCGTCGTTTATAGACGAACGCAAAGTGCAGCTTTTCAACGACGCGAACGATACTCGTTTGCAAAAGCGTTTTGACGAGGCTGAACGGCTGTATACGAAACTGAAAGCGGAATATCCCGACGAAAGCGAAGCGCGTTGGGGGCTTTTGCTTTGCTTATACGGGGTGGAATATGCGGACGGCGCGCAGGGCAGAAAAACGCCCGTATGCCATAGAGCCTTTTCTACGCCCATTATGCAGCACCCTGAATATTTAATGATACTTGCGCGTAGTTCGCGGGAGCAAAACCGTTTTTATTCCGCTGACGTTATGGAGATTGACCGCAAGCAAAAGACCATGAAAACGGACGAGTTCGCGCGCTCGACGGCGGAAAAGCAGCAAGCAAAGGCAAAGCGTATCGCGGATATTCAAATGCTACTTGCAAGCGGGCAATACGACGAGGCGAACGGGTATATCGACGCGGGCTTGGACGAAAATTTTGACGATAAAACGCTTTGGGAACTCAAACTTCGTGCGAGCTTACGCGGTGGCACTCGACCCAACGCGGCGGCGGAAAACGCGCTTCGGCAGTTATTCGGACTTTGCAAAACGGAGCGCGAACGCACGGACTACGCCGTACAATACCCGTATTTATCGGGGGCGAAAGCGATTGCTGAAAAGGAAAACGCGCAGCGGGAAGAAGAACGCAAAAAGCTTGAAGAGGAGCAAAAACGCCAAGAGGACGAACGCCGCCAACAAATGGAGGCGGAACGGGCGAAAATGGCGGAAGAGCGCGCGAGGTTAGAAGAAGAAAAGCAAGCGTTTATCAAGGAACGGCAAGCGCGCGAAGAAGAGCAAAAGCGGTTGCGGGAAGAACGGTTACGCGCGGATCAGGAGCGCAAACGCGCGGAAGAAGAAGCCAAGCAAAAGGCTATGGAAGAAGAACAGGCGCGGCGCGTGGAAGAAGAACGGAAACTTGAACAAGAGCGCAAGCGGTTGGACGAAGAACGTCGGCGCATGGAAGAAGAAACGCGCTTGAAAATGGAAGAAGAGCTTGCGCGTATGGCGCAGGAGCGCGAACGCTTGGAAAACGAGAAAAAGCAGTTAGAAGAAGAACGCCGTCGACGTATAGAAGAGGCGCGGAGCTTGGAAAAAGAGCGTCAGCGGTATGAAGAAGAGCGCAAAGCGCAAGAGGACTTAAAACGCCAAGAAGAAATACAGGCGAAAAAGCGTGCGGAAGAAGAGCGTTTGGCTCGTGAGGCGGAAATGAACGCTTTAGCAGAGCAACGCCGCCGCTACGAAGAAGAGTTTAGACTGCGTGCGGAAGAACAGCGGCGGCAAACGGAAGAAACGCGCGCGCGTATGGCGGAAGAGCGGGCGCGCTTGGAAGAACTTCGGCGGGAACAATCGGAAGAGTTCCGCAAAAAAGAGCAAGAACGTATCCGTCAAGAGCAGGAGCGGAAAGAAAAAGAAGAACTGTTAAAACGCCAAGAAGAGGAGCGTTTAGCGCGCGAAGCGGAAGAGAGAAAAGCGCAGGAAGAGCGGGCAAAATTTTTAGCGGAGGCAAGCGCGCAGGTACGGGAGCAGGGCTTTATCGTAGAGGGCGAAACGCTGCAAAAATACGAAGGCAACGCAGAGCACGTGGCAATTCCCGCGTTTATTACGGAAATTGCGCCGCGCGCGTTTGAGGGGAATAAAACGATGACCTCGCTTTTCATGCCCGACAGCGTGAAAGCGGTGGGGAATAACGCCTTTTTCGGGTGCTGGAAGTTGGAAACGGTGCGACTTTCTACGTCGCTTGAAGAGATATCCGATTCCTGTTTTTGCGGTTGTTTCCGTTTAAAGGAAATTGAAATTCCCGTAGGCGTGAAGAAGATAGGACATTCTGCCTTTCACCGCTGTAAAGGGCTTACGAGCGTGGTATTGCCAAGCGGTTTAAAGGCGTTAGAAACGTTTGCGTTTGCCTTATGCGACGCGTTAGACGAGATTCGTATCCCGCCCAGCGTACAGCACGTATCGCACAGCGTATTTTTCCTGTGTAAAAAGGAGTTCGTAATCTACGTAAAGAACCCGTTGTTTATACCCGCCACGTGGAACAGGCGTTGGAACGTACGGGACATGGGCGAGCGCGGCGACGAGAAACACGGTAAAATCCGTCCGTTGTAATGAAATTGCATAAAAAATGCCAAAAATATCGTAAAAGCACTTGACGAAAAGGCGTTTATCGGGTAAAATAATAGAGAAGTTAAATTCGGAGAAGAATTATGTTCAAGAAAACGATGAAGAAAATAGTATGCGGTGTGCTTGCCGTATCGGCGACGGTGGCGTGCATGGGTACGATGACGGCGTGCGAAACGAAACACCCCGAAGTGAAAATGGAAATTGTCTTTAACGGCGAAACGTATACCCTTGAATACGAGCTGTACAGAAAGATTGCGCCGACGACGACCAACCACTTTTTGAGCCTTGTTGAAAACGGTTATTACGACGGGCTTTGTATCCACGATTATACGGACAGCAAGTGGTATACGGGCGCGTACGAATATAAAGATAGCAAGCTTGCCTATAAGGATTATTACGCGTTTGCGGAGAAATACGTACCCGACAGCGTATGGGTGGATAAGGGCAAGAAAACTTCCACGGGTACGCTCTACGGCGAATTTTACGCGAACGGCGGGTTCACGGTAGAAAACGGCGCGCTCAAACAAAGCTTCGGTTCGCTGACGATGTATTATACGCCCAAAGACGTGGATCAGGAAGTGTTTATCGAACGTTTGGACGGCAACGGCGTGACGGCTCGGCAGTATAAATACAACAGCGCGACGTCGCAGTTCTTTATTTCTCTTTCCAAGACGGAAACGAAAGACAATAACTATTGCACGTTTGCAACCTTGCAAGAAGACAGCGTAAGCGTTTTGGAGGACTTGCAAGAGGCGATTAAAGACTATATCGCGGACGAATACGCGGCGTCGGAAGACGAAGATGCGAAAACGTTTGCGCCCGAAACGAAAATGCAAATCGACGAGGATGACCGTTTCATCAGCAAAGACAGCTATGCAACGTACAAAGTACCGCAAGAACCGATTGTCATTAAGAAAATGACGGTAGAAAAATACTAAACGAAGAAAAAATCCCGAACGTAACGTTCGGGATTTTCGTTTGTGTTTACGACTTATTCGTGGTCTTTAAGCCAAGCTTTTGCTTTTTCAGCGCTCATTCTCGTGATGTCTTCTTTGGTATACTTAGAGCTCGCGCCGCCGTTGGTATACAAGAAGAAGTTACCGCTTTCCGTCTTATAAAGGCTTTCTTCATAACCTTCGGGGCAGCCGTATTCGCCGCAAGTCACTTTTTTCACAAGCGTAGAGTTTGCCGTGTCGTACACTTTTTTGCAAATGATTTTCTGCATAATTCATACTCCTTATAGTTTATTTTGAACGGATATATTGTATAATAAAACCCGCGTACTTGTCAAGCTGATACGCGGGGATTTTTTCGGTTTTTGTTGGTTTTAATGCTATATTTTGTCAATTTTTTATATCCGTGATTTTTCCGTCTTGTATTTCTACCGTATAATAATCAAGCGAAAACAGCCGCTCGCCAATTTTTCGCACCAAACCACATTCGTTTTCTTTATCCGTCGGCACGACCCACAAAAACTCGCCTAAAAATTGCAAAATCTCTTGTGCGCGGCTTTGCAATTGCTCGCTTAAAAATTGAGCGTAATCTCCGCCGATCAAAACGCTTTCAAAAAACGCGAAACAAAGCAAGCCGTCAGGGCAAACGTTCGCGCGTTCACGCGCTTGTTTTAAAACGCAAGCCGTTCTCGCGCACGCGTCTTCGCTTAAAGAATATGTACATTCCGCTACCCGACCAAGAGAATCGGACAGGGGAATACGGACGAAAAGCTCGTCGTTTTCCACGTTAAAATCGAGAATTTGTTCGTGAAAGAGCATATCCCCCGTTTGCGTAAAAATCGCCAGCGCGTTTTGCGTGTGGATAAAGATGAGCTCACAAAAAAAACCGATTTGCGCTTGTGAAAATGCGGCGGGTAGGGTTTGCACGAAAAAACCGTGCTCGCTTTCGATAGAAAGTTGCGTCGCGCCTTGCGTGAACAAGGTAACGAGGAGTGAATCGAACCGTTTTTGCGCGTGCGTTTTCAAAGCAAAATCGATAGGCGTAAAATCGCGCGCGTATACGGCGATGCCGTCTTTTAAAAGGTAAACTTCTACGCCCTCGGGCGAATGAAAACGGATATCTTCCGTCAGGAAAAAACCGTTTGGGAGCGCGTTTTGGGGTGAAAATTGTACGAAAATGCGGTCGGTTAAGGCGATGTCGGCAAAGCGTTCAAAACGGTCGGTCAAGCCGAAATACGCGCCGTTGAGCGTAAGAGCGCAAGGCAAAGACGATAAAAAATAAATTTTCATAATTTACTATATTCTTTTTATCAAAAAAAATGTATAAAACGGAAAAAATAAGGAAATAATCAGCTTGCAAAACTTAAAAAGGCAGGAAAAAATTATGAACAAAATCAACGGTTATACGGAAGAGGAAGCAAAAAGTTTAGTGGAATACATTAAGGCAGGAAAAAACAAAGGCAAAACGCTTACTTATTTGTTCGAGGCGTACGGCTTGGAACGGGGTAGAGCGAAAGGCAGCGTACGCAATTATTATTACGCGCTGATGAAAAACGAAAAACAGGACGAGCGTATCGTGAAATTGTTGGACGGTTCTAGCCTGACCGTGGAAAAAATCCGTGAATTTACCGAAGAAGAAACGGATAAAACGCTACGTAGTATTTTAGCGGAAAAGAGTAAGGGCTTGTCCGTGCGCCGCGCAATTTTTAATCTTTCGGCGGGCGACGATAAACTCATGCTCCGTTTACAAAACAAATACCGAAACACGCTCAAAAAAGAGCCGTTTAGAATCGCGGCGTTGGCGCGGGAAATGGGTTTGACGGAAGAAGCGGAACGACTGGAAAAGCGGGAAAATACGGACGGTCGCAAAGCGAAAAGCCCGCAAGTGGATAGAGAGTTTTTACGCCGTCGCTTGGAAAACGAAATTAACGCGCTTTACGACAGGCTTGCCCAAAGCTTAAAGGCGGAAAACGAGCGGTTACGTGAAGAGAACGCCAAGCTCAAAGAAGAGAATAAACGTATGCATTAAAAATTTACAGTCCCCAAAGCATGGGGACTGTAAATTAATTTTGAACGGCTTTTTTCGCCGTTTTTTTCAGTTCGTCTTTGGCTTTTTTCGCTTTCTCTTTGACGGCTTCGGTGGTCTCTTCTACCGTTTCTTCCATTTTCCGAATTTTCTCGTCCATCAGTTCGTCCAGTTTTGCCTGTACTTCTTCTTGCCCTTTTTTCACGAGCGTGCGCATTTTATAATTATTCGTCGCAAGTAAAGCTCCGCAAAGCCCGCCGACGACGACGCCGATTGCAAATTTTTCCATAAACAACGACCCTCCTTGATGGCAGTATGTGAAAAAACACTTTTTATATACTTGACGAACGGAAAAAATTCGTGTATAATAATCGTATGATGGAAAAACGCGTGATAGCCTTTGATATAGGAGACAGAAGAATAGGCGTAGCCGTTTCCGACCCGTTCAACGAATACGCAATGCCCTGTGAAACGTATTTCAGAACGCACAGTTTCCGTGCGGACGTAGCCGCGATTGCGAAGATAGCGGAAGAGAAAGGCGTGGGGAAAATCGTATGCGGCTTGCCCGTGCACGCCGACGGGGAAGAGAGCGAACAAACGCAAAAAACCCGTTCATTTATCGAGGCGCTTGCCAAAGCGACGAATATTCCCGTCGAAACGGCGGACGAGCGTTTTACAACGCTCCAAGCCCGTGAAACGCAGATGATGGGCGGAGTGAAACGGGAGAATAGAAAAAAGACGGTGGATTCGATTGCCGCATCTTATATTTTGGAAAGCTATCTCACGCGCGAAAAAATCAAAAAACAAAACGAGGTGAACAACATGAACGAAGAAATTAAAGACGAATTGTACGACGAAGAAGAACGCATTATCGAGCTGGAAGACGAAGACGGGAAAGTAGAACGCTTTTTGCATATCGCCACCATCGAATATAAGGGCGATAAATACTGTTTCTTCCAAAAAGCCGAACCGGAAACGGAAGAGGAAGAAGACGAAGTAGTAATGTTCCGCTTGGACGAAGAATCAGAAATGCTCTTGGCGCTTGAAGACGAACAGCTCATGGACGAAGTGTTTGCGGAATTTTGCCACCAGTACGAGGATTTTGAAGACGCGGACGAGGCGGCAAGCTTGGATTCTTAAATCAACGAACGGAAAAGAAAAAGGAGTGTGTAATATGAAAATGTTAGAAGGTAAAGTAGCCGTCGTTACGGGCGGTACGCGTGGGATTGGTTATGCGATTGTAAAAGCGTTTTTGGAAGAGGGCGCAAAGGTCGCGCTGTTCGGTTCTCGCCAAGAAACGGTGGATAAAGCGATTGCAAGCTTGAAAGCAGAAAACGCGGCTTGGGACGTGTATGGCGATTGCCCGTCGCTCACCGATTACAAGCAGGTGGAAGAGGCAATGCAAAAGGTAAAGACGCACTTTGGCAAAATCGATATTTTGGCAAACAACGCAGGCGTTTCCGCTCGCGAACCGCTGTACGATTACGACCCGTCGGCGTTTGATAAAGTAATGGACTTGAACGTGAACGCGGTGTTCTATTGCGCGAAAGCAGTAGCCCCGATAATGAAAGAGCAGGGCGGCGGTTCTATCGTGAACACCAGCTCCATGGTCAGCATTTACGGTCAAAGCGCAGGCTGTGCGTATCCCGCGTCCAAATTCGCGGTGAACGGCTTGACGAAATCGCTTGCAAGAGAGCTTGGTAAAGACAATATCCGCGTCAACGCGGTGTTGCCCGGAGTTACGCGTACGGATATGGTAGCGGCTTTGCCTCCCGAAATGGTAGCCCGCATTTCCGCAGGTATTCCCCTTGGCAGAGTGGGCGAACCGGAAGAAGTAGCCAACGCATTCGTGTTCCTTGCCAGCGACAAGGCAAGTTATATCACGGGCGCAACCCTTTCGGTAGACGGCGCAACGCAAGTATAAAAAGCAATCAAAATCTACGCGCGGGCGGAAATAATTTTCCACCCGCGCTATTTCTATTAAAAATGCTTGACAAAATCCAAATTTTTCGTATATAATATAGTTGTCAGTTATAAACTGACTAATTTATGCAATAAAAAAGAGAAGAAATGAAAAAGAAAGGAATATTGCTTGGCCTACTTTCACTGTTTAGTTGTGTTGGTTTGACGGGGTGTAAAGAGGAAACGGTGTTTCCTGATTATGAAATAGCGGGCGGCGACGAGGACGGTTACGAAGAGATCGTAGAAACCGTATGCGCGCGGCTTTCGGATAAAGACGGAAAAGCGGTTTTGCCGACGGCAGGACGGTATGGTTGCCGTACGGAATACGGGGCTTGTATTATAGAGATTGAAAAAGTGGAATATACGGGCTGGGCAATTAAAACGAACGGGCAGATATGGTTGGATTTCCGTATATATTGTACGGTAATTACAACGCAGGGCGCTGCCGCAATCCTTTCGTTGAAGTGTTATAACGGCGATGGTTATTTAGCACATACGGAAACCTTATATCGTGGCAACGTAGCCGTTGGAGACAAATTCGTTTGGGAATACGGCTCGGATTTGCATTTGACGTACGAAGACTACCAAAATGGTGGTTTGCGAATAGAATTTGAAAGCACAGACGAATAAGGAGAAAGAACATGTTTTGGGCAGGCTTGACAATAGGTGTTTTCGTAGGAGTGCAAATCGGCATTGTTTGTATGTTGCTATTTAAAATTAATAAGGACAAGTAAAAAACGAGCGGGAAAAATTTCCCGCTCGCGTTTTTTTACATATTGTCTATTCCAAGTAAATAGTCGGCGCTTACTTCTAATAAAATACACAAGCGATAGAAAGTTTCTAACGACGGTACGTTTTCGCCCTTTTTCCAGTTGGTTAAATTGCTTTCCGTTATGCCTAATTCATTTGCAATTTCTTTTTGAGTGTATTTGCTTGCTTTTAATTCTTCAATCAATCGCTGTTGAAATTTCATATCATACCCCGTGAAAATTCATTTATACTGAAATTTTATCAAAAATAATGTAAAAAGTCTTGACTTTTCAGTATAACTGAATTATAATATATAAAAATTCAGTATAACTGAAAATAAACAGGAGCGGATTATGAAAAAAGAAGAAAAAGAAAGGTGTAGAAAAGCAGGAGCGCATATTGAAGAACTATTGTTGAGAGCATATTCGTACCAAGAGTATTTGATTCGGCGTTTTAACTTTTACGAGTGGGAAAAAGGGGCGGACAAAGAAAAGTTGGGCATGGAGGGACAGGCGTTGGTTGAAACGGTTGAAAGAATAACGCCAATGGATTTGCGTATGCTTTATTATTTAAAAAATTTGGACGGGTTTTCGACGAAAACCTTTTTGGAGAGTTTAGCAAAAAAATATGCGTTGCAATGTGATGTAAAAAACGAATTATACGATACGAATGAGTACGTTGACCCTGTAAAGCAATGGAAGTGGAATAGAAAATCAAAAAAGGAAGAAAAAAATTGAAAAAATCCTTAAAATTGCTTGAAAATAGCTTGCAAAGGCTTGTTGTTTGTGGTAAAATAGTATAGCTAAAAATTCACACTCGCTCATTGTGCGTAATCCGTGTCCGTAAAATCTTTCAATGCGGACGTCGTTACGAGCCAACACAAGGCGGGGAGGTTAAACGGAGGTATGAATTATGGCAGTTATCACTATGAAACAGCTTTTGGAAGCTGGCGTACACTTTGGTCATCAGACGAGAAAGTGGAATCCCAAGATGAAGAAGTACATCTTCGCGGCAAGAAACGATATTCACATTATCGACTTGCAAGTTACGGCAAACCTTATCGAAGAAGCGTACACGTTCGTATGCGACAGCGTAAAGGAAGGCAAGTCCGTTCTTTTCGTTGGTACGAAAAAGCAAGCGCAAGACGCGATTAAGGAAGAAGCGGAAAGATGCGGTCAGTACTACGTGAATTCGCGTTGGCTTGGCGGCTGTCTTACCAACTTCAAGACGATGAGAAGTCGTGTAGAAAGATTGGAAAAGCTCGAAGCTATGGAAGCGAACGGCGACTTTGAAGTATTGCCCAAGAAAGAAGTTATGCTTTTGAAGAAAGAAATGGGCAAGTTGCAAGCGAACCTTGGCGGTATTAAGACGATGAAGTCTATGCCCGGCGTTATGTTCGTCGTAGACCCCCACAACGAAGACATTGCAATCGCTGAAGCGAAGAAACTCGGTATCAAAATCGTGGCTATCACGGACACGAACTGTGATCCCGACGAAATCGACTACGTTATCCCTGGTAACGACGACGCTATCCGCGCGATTAAGCTCATTTCGTCCGTTATCGCAAACGCGGTTATCGAAGCGAACCAAGGCGAAGAAGCGCTTATCAGCTTGACGGAAACGGCGGAAGAAGTAGCGGAAGAACCTACTTCTATGGAAGAAGTTGTTGCGGCGGCAGCGGAAGAAGAAAACGCGTAAAAAATTATCATTAAGGAGAAAATAAAATGGCATTTACGGCAAAAGACGTAATGGCGCTTAGAGAAAAGACGGGCGCTGGTGTTATGGATTGTAAGAAAGCATTGACGGACGCTGACGGCGATATGCAAAAAGCTGCGGACTTGCTTAGAGAAAGAGGGATTGCAAAAGCAGAAAAGAAAGCTTCCCGTATCGCGGCGGAAGGTATCGTTGCTTGCTATATCGACGGTAAATTCGGCGTATTGGTGGAACTCAACTGCGAATCTGACTTCGTTGCAAAGAACCCTCAATTTACGGAAATCGCAACGGAAGTTTCCAAGGTTATCGTAAAAGAAAACCCTGCAAACGTAGACGCGCTCCTTGCATGCGCTTGCGTAGGCGGCACGGTAGAAGAATATTTGAAGAGCAAAATCGCTATTATCGGTGAAAAGATTGCGGTTAGAAGATTCGTACGCTATGAAACGACGGGCTTCTTGGCGAGCTATATCCACCTTGGCGGCAAGCTCGGCGTTATGCTCGACGTAGCAGGCGACGAAAGCGATGCGGCAAAAGAAGTAGCGCACGATATCACCCTTCAAATCGCGTTCACGAAACCCGCTTACCTTACGAAAGACGAAGTTTCCGCGGAAACGCTTGAAAAGGAAAAGGCTGTTTTGAAACAACAAGCGATGAACGAAGGCAAGCCCGAAGCGATCGCAGAAAAGATGGTTATGGGTAGAATCAAGAAGTTCTACGACGAAAACTGTCTTTTGGAACAAGCGTTCATTAAGGACGATTCCAAGAAGATTGGCGACCTTTTGAAAGCGGCTGGCGTGTCCGTTAACAAGTTTGCGTTCTTCGTAATGGGCGAAGGTCTTGAAAAGAAGAGCGAAGATTTGAGCGAAGAAGTTGCAAAGCAAGTTGCGGCGGCTCAAAAATAATTAAACGACCAAAATAAAAAAGTTGTCAAAATAAAAAAGCCTGTGTACGTAGCGTACACAGGCTTTTTGTTTCATAATTTCATACTTTGGGGAATGTAAACGTGGTTGTGTTATAGTTATAAAAAAGGATTCCAACTGTTTGGTAATTGCCTTCCGTGCCCCCGTAATCTTCCATTGTGTATTCCATATAAGCAAGCTTATTGTCCTTAAACTTCAAAATAACGTTAGCATATTCTCGTGTGTTTTCTTCGTTTTCATCTTCGCTCAACGGCAAAGTAATGGTTTCTGCAATATACGCCTTTTCCGTTTGGCTATATGTGAAGCTTTCATAGTAATCTTTTGCGCAAATCATAAACCGTTCTTTCAACGTTTCGCCGCTAATGGCGTAATTAAATTCATTGTCATCGTCGGTTTTTGACCAAGTTTTCGTTTCTTTGTCATACTCGTATTTATAAGCAAAATAGCCGTGTAGACGCAAAAATTTTTTTTGTTTTGCGGTTAAAGTAGTCGTGTCGTCAACTTCGTCTGCGGTAACCGTTTCAAAATACGTTTCTATGCTCTGCGTATCGTCGTATTCGTATTTATAAGAACCGTTCTCGTTGATTTTATAGGAAAGACCGTAACCACTGACCGTTGTGCCCCACAGTTCGCCGTTTTTGCATTGTACGCGCGATGCGGTGCATGTGACGTTGGCGAAAGCTTGGTCAGACAGTGCGGCAACCCAAACATCTTCCGTGACGGTTTGCGACACGATTTTTGAACTTTCTGCCGCGACGTTGACTTTACCTGAATAATTAGGGTTGATAGGGGTTCCACCGACAGGGTCGTCTTTACAGCCCGCGGCAAGCATAAGCGAAAGAGCGCAAATTGTTATGCAAGTAAATTTTTTCATATGAAATCACTCCTTTGTGGTTTTTAACCGATAAACGACGGGATAACGATTGCCGCAATTACGATTACGCCGAGCGCGATACGATACCAACCGAATACCTTGAAATCGTGTTTTTTGACGAAGTTCATCAAGAACTTGATGGCAACCATGGATACGGCGAACGCTACCGCCGCGCCGATAAGCAAATACCCGATTTCCGCACCCGAGAACATGCCGTAATCGAGCAGGAACTGCAAAATTTTTATCCCGCTTGCGCCCACCATAACGGGAATTGCGAGATAGAAAGTAAATTCCGCGCCGGCAGGACGGGAAATACCGATAAGCAGCGCGCCTAAAATGGTCGCACCCGAACGGGACGTACCGGGGATAATTGCAAGGAGCTGAAACAGCCCGATAATAAACGCTTGCTTATAAGAAATATCGTCCGTCGATTGCACGGCAAAAGTCTTGTCGCGGTTGATTTGTTCGACGACGATAAACGCTACACCGTAAAAGATGAGCGCGATTGCAACGACGAGCGGGTTATCAGGCAAGCCGACGAACACGCCGACGACGGCGGGTACACAGGCGATTAACACCTTGCCCCAAAGATTCAAAATACCTTTATCTAACACGGTTTTTTTCGCAATAGCGCCGTTTAACGTCTGCTCTTCCCGTTTCCAAGGGAATAATTTTTTAAAAAAGAGAACGACGACGGCTAAAATTGCGCCGAGTTGGATAAAATAAAGAAAGACTTCCTTAAATTCGGGGGATACGTTCATGGGAAAGAGTTTATCCACCAAAATCATATGCCCCGTGCTGGATACGGGCAACCATTCGGTAATGCCTTCCACGATACCAAGCAGAATAATTTTCAAAACTTCAATAAATTCCATAATCAGCTTATCCTTATTGTATGCTACGTTTGAGTATTTTCTTCATCGTAGGATAAATCGTTTGCGCCATGCGGAAGAACCCGAAATCGTTGGGGTGCGTACCGTCCACCGTGCACAAATCGCGGTATTTTTTACCGAACAGCGTATGACCGTCGATGAAATACACGTGCTTGTCGCCCTGTTTTTTCGCGCGGGAATAGGTTTGCGCAACCACGTCGCGGCGCTGGGCTGCCTCGGGGGGATTTGCGTCCGTATTCGGTCGGCTCAAAAAGAGAATGGGGGTGTTCGGGTGCGCCTTACGCAATTTTTCGTATAAGGGATAATGCGTTTTTTCTAAATGCTCCACAGTCGGTGCGTTGTGGTCGTAATCGACGACGAACACGGACGGGTTTAAGCTGGCGAGATAGTCCACCATATTCGGGTTGCCTTTCGCGCCGCCCGAAAAACCGAGATTGATGTAATCGAAATCCAAACCACGGGAAAGTAAATCGATATAATCGTTGCCCGTGTGCGAACAAGACCCGCCTTGGGTAATGGACGAACCGTAAAAAACGACGGGCGTTGCGTAACGGTAGGGCTTGGGCGGTTGTACGCTGCAACCCTTTTGCACGCCGATATACAGCTTATGTACGCCGTTATAGTTGGGGAACTGGATTGTGATATCGCCCAACCCCGATTCGTAAGGCGTTTTCAAGCCGTCGAAAGCGATTTTATTATCCACGACGGCATGGAACTGGTTATAGTTGGGGAAAATAACGCCGCAAAAACGGTTGTTCTTATACACGGAAAAGCCTTGTGAGGCTTTGCCTTCCGTCTTAAATTCAGGACCGACTACGCATTTCAAAGCGATAAAGGGGGAATCGGTGATAAAACGGATTCTGCCGCCTGCGGTCATTGCCGACATATAATATCTACCCGCGTCCACCTTTTTTGCTGCCTCGGGAGGCATACGCAAATACCGGTTTTCCGATTCGTCGAAAAACAAGCCGTGTAAAGAAAAGGGCGCAACGTTTGCGTCAAACCAGTCCACGTCGTCGCGATTGACGTTCGCGTTGACGAAATTTTTATCTAATTGAAAGATATCCATAACTATTATCTCCAAAGGATTGGTATAGTTATTATATCACGGAAACGAGAGAAAGTCCACCAAATGGGCAAAAAAAGTGTAAAAAATGCAAAAAACCGTTAAAAAACGAAAAAAAATTCCGTTATAAATATTGCAATCGTAAAAAAAATGTGCTATAATATATTTATCGAAGAAAAATACGGGGGGACGTTGCGGTTTTTTGACGGTAAATAAATAATCGGAGGGAACGATGATGAGTCAGGGAACTGTGAAGTGGTTCAACGCGGAAAAAGGCTACGGATTTATCGCTAACGATGAAGGTGGCGACGACGTATTCGTGCATTTTTCGGCGATCGTTGCGGAAGGTTATCGGAGATTGAAGGAAGGGCAAAAGGTTTCTTTTGAAATCGAACCCGATCCTAAAAATCCTGAAAAGCTCCGTGCGACGAACGTTTGTGCTTTGTAAGAGAAAAAGGAAAAAACCGTATCGTGAAAAACGATACGGTTTTTTTATAAACTCCCGTCCAAGATTTGACAAAATACGGCGTTTGTAGTATAATCGTTTTAAGAAATCGCGCGAGGCGCGATAGAGGAAATAAGAGGTGATAAATAATGGACAGAACACAGGCTATGCAAGCGTTTGAACAGGTATTCGGACGCGCGCCCACCGATTTGTTTACGGCGGCGGGTAGAATCAACGTCATCGGCGAACACGTCGATTATTGCGGAGGTAAGGTATTTCCTGCGGCGCTTAACTTGCGTTGCAATATCTACGCGCGCAAAACGGGCGGGGACACCGTGCGTATGACGTTTCGCGGTATTGACGGCGTTGTGGAATTCAAAACGGATAAACTCAACGACTACCGAGATTTAGAAATAGGCAATTATCAAGCCGGCGTAGCGTATTTCTTGCAAGAAAAGGGCGTGGATATTATCGGTTGCGATTTGTATTACGATTGCACCGTGCCGTTTGGCAGCGGGCTGTCTTCGTCCGCGGCAATCGAGGTGGCGACGGCGGTTGCGTTATGCGAATACGCAAACGTGGAATACGATAAAGTAGAAATCGCGCTTTTGGCGCAAAAAGCGGAAAATCAGTACGCGGGCGTCAATTGCGGGATTATGGATCAATTCGCTTCGGCTATGGGCAAAAAAGACCATGCCGTGCTGCTGGATTGTTCTACGCTTGCTTACGAATACGTGCCCTTACAGCTTGGCGATTACTGCCTTGTCGTAGCGAATTGCAATAAACCGCACAGCTTAGTGGAAAGCAAGTATAACGTTCGCCGTCAGGAAGTCGAAACGGCGCTCAAAGTCATACAAACGGTGAAGGATATCAACAATTTATCCGAGCTTTCGCCCAAGGATTTTGCGGAAGTAAAATACCTGCTTGCGGGCGTGGTGGCAAAGCGCGCAGAACACGTCGTTATGGAATGTGATCGTGTGAATAAGGCGGTTAAGGCGCTCAAAGACGGGGATTTGGTAGAGCTTGGTAAGCTTTTAAACGAGAGCCATTTCAGCCTTCGTGATTTGTATGAAGTAACGGGTAAAGAGCTGGATACCCTTTCCGCACTTGCGAGAAAAGAAACGGAATGTTTAGGCTCGCGTATGATAGGCGGTGGGTTTGGCGGTTGCACCATTTCTATCGTCAAAAAGACGGCGGTGGACGGGTTTATCCGCCGCGTAGGTATGGCGTACGCGGAAGAAATCGGCTATAAGGCAAGCTTTTACGAAACGTCCATTGAAGACGGTATTACCGTCGAAAAGCTGTAAAAAAATATTGCCCTGTCGTGAAAGGGGCAATATTTATTTGACGTGTTGGACAAGTTTTAACAGCCTTGTTTTTTGATTGTCCGTCGGGTTGACGGCGGCGTGTAAAAGCAACGCGTGTAAACGCTGGGAAATCTCGTGTGGCGGTACGCTCATAGCTAATAAATCGTTGCCGTTGACAGCAAGTTCTTTAAGCGACATAGGCGCGCGCGTTGTATGCATTTTTTCGAGAATAGCTTGCCATTTAATACAAGTAGGAGCCGGAGAGCGATTGTCCGTGCACGCGGAAAAATCCGCTTGCTTTAAGGCGAGTAAATCGTCGAGATAGGGCAAGTTTTCCACGAAAAACCGACGCAACTTATTTTCGCGCGTTTTACAATCGAAATCGTACATGTGTAGTGCGATTAACGCGCGTACCCGTTCTACGGTGCGTTTGGGAGCTTTCAGCTTGGTCAACAGCTCGCTTGCGATATTAGCACCCTCTTCGGGGTGTGCAAAGGAATTGCCGTCGCGCAGTTTGCAAAAGGGTTTTCCTACGTCGTGCAAAAGCGCGGCAAGACGTACGGATTTGGGCGCGTACAAAACGGCGCGCAGGGAATGGTCGAGTACGTCGTATTTATGGAAATCGGCGCGTTGCTCCATGCCCCGTCCCAAAGTAAGTTCGGGGAATAAACGGTCTAACACGCGCGTTTCGTTTAAAATGCAAAGCCCGTGGAAATGTCCGTTTTCCACACCGTATTTTTCATCGGCGGTAAGCAGCGAAACGAGTTCTGCGTAAATGCGTTCGGGGGAAATATCTAAAATCAAATTTGCGTGTTTTTTCGCACCTTGCATACACGCTTGGTCGGGCGTAAAACCAAGTTGCGCGGCTTGTCGAGCGAGCCGCATAAGTCTAAGCCCGTCTTCGCCGAACACGCGCGAAGAATCGCGTACGGTAGTTAAACGCTTTTCGCGGATCGCCGTTATGCCGTCCAAGGGATCGACGAACGCGTTTGCCGCTACGTCGAAATACACGGCGTTTGCCGTGAAATCGCGGCGCAGAGCGTCTAAACGGATATCCGTCGTGAAATGCGTGGCAACGGGCGTGTGTACGCCGCGTACGTACTCGTCTGAACGGAATTGCGAAAATTCGTAATCCACACCGTCTGTATCTTGCAACTTCACCGTACCCGTGTTTTTATAAACGGCTTTGACGTTAAACCCAAGCTTTTGTGCGACGGATACGAGCGTTTCCGTATCAACGGGTGCGCAGATATCCCAATCGCGTACGCCTGATTGGGGCGACAAGTCCGCAAGGAAATCGCGTACGCTACCGCCGACGACGTAGAGAGGGGCGGGTAGGGCGCGCGAAAGAGCGGTTAAATTTTCGGGTAAAATGCTTTGCATAAAAAATTCTCGAAAAAAGTTTTATAATAAAAGTATATCAAATTTGAAAATAAATTGCAATTCTACGCAAAGTGTTATATAATATATTTACGGAAAAATTTTTTCCGATAGGGGAACACGAATGAAAAAAATCTTCCATTTGATAGCCAACCCGACGGCGGGCAAGAAGAAATCGGATAAAAACTTGCAACTGGCGCAAGAAACGTTTCTTTCTTACGGTGCGAGCGTACAAACGCATTTAACGCACGGCGTAGGCGATGCGACGAACATCGTGCGTGAACTCACGCAAGGCGGCGAAAAGGACATCATCGCGCTGGGTGGGGACGGTACGTTGCACGAAGTTTTGAACGGCTTGCACGATCCCACCGCATGTCGGTTAGGGCTTATACCGTCAGGCACGGGCAACGATTTTGCGGAAAAAATAGGCTTGCCCTTACAAGCGGATAAGGCTGTTTCGCTGATTATGGAAGACAGAGTGCAGGAAACGGATTATTTGGAAGTGGACGGCGTGCGTTGTATGAACGTGGCGGGGATCGGCATGGACGTAGACGTTTTAGAACGTTGCAAAAAGGGAAAAAGTAAAGGGAAACTAAAATATTTAAAAAGCCTTGTCCAAAGCCTGTTTGCGTATAAAGGGATTAAGGTGGAATTTGAGGCGGACGGCGAAAAGCAAACGCGCGACGTATTGTTAGCGGCGGCGTGTAACGGTTCGCAGTTTGGCGGCGGTATAAAAATTTGTCCTACGGCAGACGTTTCCGACGGCAAAATCAGTACCGTTATCGTCGATTGTATCGGCGGGAAATGGAAAATAATCAAAGCGTTTATCCAGCTTTTGAAGGGTAAGATTTTAGATTACGCGGCAACGACCCATTTCTTATGCGACGCGGTGAAGTTTATGCCCGAAAAAAAATGTACCGTGCAATTAGACGGCGAACTTTATAAGGACTTATCCTTCGACGTAAAACTGCGCCGCGGATTGCAATTTTATAGATAAGTAAGTATAGATAAGTATAGGTAAAAAATGACGAACGGAGCGCTCAAAAAAGTATTCGATAGACTCCCTGAGGGAGTGTTCGTATTCGACGATAAGCTGCGGGTGAAATTCACCAACGCGGCGTTTCGGCGTTCCTTTTCTGAGAACGTAAAAAAACGCGGCACGCTCAAAGCCGTACTCGCTTGCACGGAAACGGACGCGTGCGGTATGGGCGCGAAATGTGGCTACTGTGCGTTTTTACGCGCTATGCGCGCGGCGATTGCGGATAACTGCGAGCAAACGGAAACGCTGCAAACGAGCGTCCGTCGCGGTGGTCAAACGGATAAATTGTCCGTGCGTATCCGTATTCTACCCGTGGATGAGAGCGGGAAACTGTTTGTAGGCTTGACGGACGGTACGTACCAAACGGAAATGGAACGGGAAATGCTTTCTGCGAAACAAATGCAACAACGCCTGTTGCCTGCGGGCAAAAGCATGGGCGGCGTGCCTTATTCGTATATGTATATCCCCTGTTTCGACGTGGGTGGCGACTTGCCCGACGTATACGAATTGAACGGTCAAACGTACGGCGTTTTGGCGGACGTATCGGGTAAAGGCGTGTCGGCGGGTATGCTTTCGGCGTTCGTGAAAGCGGGCTTTGATAGAAAACAACCCGACCTTGCAAAAGCACTTACCCAGCTCAACACGAAATTTAACGAGCTTGGTCAAGACGAGCGTTCGTATATCACGGTGGCGGCGGTGCGTATAGACAAAGCCGCGCAAACGCTTAAATATACTTCGGCGGGGCATAACGCGCCTATTTTATTGAAAAATTCGCTTGGTATTAACGAGATTGAATCGCCTGCACCACCCGTTTCTAATTGGATGCCTGATTACGTTTACAGCGAACGCGAATTACCCTTTGACAAAGGGGATATCTTGGCGCTCGTAACGGACGGCGTAACCGAGTGCATGAACGCCAAAGGCGAGTTGTTCGGGATAGAGCGCACGGAAAGCGTTTTGGCGCAAAGCCGCGGCGCGGAAGATTTTATTGGTAAACTTAAATCGGCGTTGCAGGTATTCAGCGGCGGTCGTTTTTCAGACGATATTACGGCGATCGCGTTTGATTTGTGAGGTAAAGCGTGCAACGTCAAGGCTTTTTGAAACGGATATGGCAACGATTTTGCAACCCGCCCAGTTGGGTGGCGTTGCTCGTTTACGGGGCGTTTTTTACCTTTTTCGCCTTGACGGTGATTGCAATCGTCGGTGGCGCGGGTAAGAGCGCGCCCGCTTATATTATTTACGCGTGTACGGGTCTTACGCTCGTTTACGCGCTGTTTTTGACGGGACAGCTTTTGCGCGCGTTGAAACAGCGGTTACTTGCCATGGCGGATAAGCATACGTTTACGCGTAACTTGCGCCGCGACTACGTGTTCCGTACGGTAGTGCTTGGTGCGTGTTCGTTTTTCGGCAACGTAGCGTATACGGTGTTCTTGTGCGTTATGGCGCTGTATTCGGGCGTGTTTTGGTATTGGGTGTTGGCTGGTTATTACGTGTTGCTAACGTCCATGCGCGGCGGCGTGTTGTTGGAAAATCGGAAAAACGAACGCAAGTTCGGCGGCAATCCAACGCGCTTGCAAAAAGAAAAACTTGCATCGTACCGTTCTTGCGGGGTTACGTTATTAACGTCTACGAGTGTGTTGCTGTTGTCGGTAGTGCTGATATTGATAAAGGGCGGTGCGTTCCGTATGCCCGCTTGGATTGTATACGTAATGGGGGCGTTTGCCGTATACCGTATGGCAACGGCAGCGCGGCATATGGCGAAAGCCAAACGCTGCGACGATATTATCGTAAGAATCGTGCGGAACGTGAATTTTGCGACGGCGCTCGTATCGGTGTTTATCTTACAAACGCTGATCATGCAAACGTTTGCCGTACACCATGCAGTCGTTTGGAATGCGTTGACAGGGATAGGGGTATGTATAGGTATTGTTTGCGTAGGATTGTATATGTTATCCACCGCAAAACGAATGTTACAAAATTTCCATGAAAAGCTTTAAAAAAGTACTCAAAAACAGTTGACAAAAAATAAAAAACAGTCTATACTATATAGGCATTTAATGAGCAAGCACTGTTAGCTCAACTGGATAGAGCGTCGGTCTACGGAACCGAAGGCTAGGAGTTCGAACCTCTTACGGTGCACCAAAACAAGCGAAAATCATACGATTTTCGCTTGTTTTTTGCTTATTTTTGATACTTTTACTTTGAACTTATTTTTGTTCTAATAAAATTTTTTGCGGTTTTATTAGAACAAAAATAGACAAAATTTTTTTCTAATAAAAAATCGTGTTTTTTATTTTTTCTAATAAATTTTCTAATAAATTGAAAAAATATTGAACAGGAGCGAATGCTTATTTCTCTTGTTTTGATGGATAATGATTTTACGTCATTGTTGGTAATATAGAATGGTAACATGCTTGTATTTTTTATAAATATATTTTATAATAAGGAAAAATTAAATTTACTTGAGAGGATATAATGATATATACTTGTGTAAATTGCTTATATACGTTTATGGAACGAGATGGATGCGAGGGTGTCCTAATTGCGGGAAAAAAACTATAAGACAAGCGACGGAAAAGGAAGAATTGGCATATTATAGAACCCGAGCTGAATTTTCAACGGAAACAAGACGATACGTATTGGTAGAAACGATATATGGTCCAGCTGGGTGGTACATAGATGAAGAAGATAAGACGACGATTAAATCTATTGTAGAAGTAGATTGCGGAATACATCAAGATGTGCAAGATATTGTTTTGCAGGTGATACGTGTGGATAAAAATTATCCACCGTATAGGGGTAGGATAAAACTGATAGGGGAAATAATCGAGTTGAAATAAATAATTTGGGAAGACGGTTTAGAATATAAATCGTCTTTTCCTTTTGAAAATCATTGACATTATTTTCAAAATGCCATATAATGATTATGCGACTTTTCAAAACACTTTAATCAAGGAGAATTTTTACACTTCAATTTTATAGTTTGTTGTGGTTAGGGATATAATCTTGGTGGATTATATCTATCTCGCTTTATACAAATCCCTTTCACGGCGATGAAGTGTAAATGTGTTTTGAAGTGTCGCAGCTTTTGAGATGATATTTTCTGCGGATGTTGTCTCGAAAGAGGCGGCATTCTTTTTTAATTTATAGGTTTGGCAAAAAAAGAAACGCCGCTGGGAAACGATATACGGTTTCTAATTGGCGTTCTTTTGTTTTTAGGAGAAATAAGGAAAGTAAGGGGGTAACGCTTGCGATAGAAACGGGTCCTGAAAAGGCGAAGACGTTGCTTGCGTTTTTGCAGGACACGAAAGGCGGTGTGGATGCATTAAACGCTTGCGAAGGGTTTAAAGAAGTACCGCTTGGCGAGGGCGAAGTGGACTGGGTAAACTACTTAAAAGCGCTCAAAGAAATCGGGTTTGACGGGTTCTTGACGATTGAAAGGGAATGTGGCGATAATCCGCAAGCGGATATTGAAAAAGCCTTTTCGTTTTTAAAGACGAGAATTTGAGAAGTTATGGACGTAATCGTTTTTGGCGGACAAGGTAATATGTAAGGTTAATGGAATAAAAATTTACAGATAAAATAGGAAAATCTCACGGAGTAAAATCCGTGAGATTTTCTTATGCGTGTGCGTAATGGATAATCTGTCGTCGGAGTATATTGTCTAAGTTAAGATAAATTTTTAAGAAAGGGGAAGGATTATTGCGAAACTTTAAATTGTTTTCTGTATTCGCTAGGACTTATGTTTTCGCTTTTTTTAAATAGGCGGACGAAATGCGAAGAATCGAAAAAACCACATTCGTAGGCGATAAAAGTAATGGATTTGTCTGTATTAGCGAGCATTTTTTTTGCTTGTCGTAAACGCAATTTAATAATATATTCCATAGGTGGTATTTTTGCGATTTCGGTGAAATACCGCTTGAACGTTGCAGGGGAAACGGACAATTCTTTTGCTATAATTTCAATGGTAAGTTTATTTGCGATATTCTTTTTGATAAACTCCATTGCATAGATAATGATAGGAACGTATGAATGGATAGGCTGCGATATTTGGCGCGGAAATAACGTAGTGGAGCAATAGCTTTTACAGAATTTACAAATCAATTGGAAAACGATAGCCGCTTGCACGTTATAATCGTAAACGTCCTCCTCATTATAATGCATTATGTTATGTAAGTCTTGATAGACTTCTTCAAATTGCGACTTAGAAAGTTGCAAATAAGAATTATGGTTTTTATTGGAACGCAATAACGGTTCAATGTTAAAAAGAGAATCAAACCCTTTCATGCTTTTTAGAGTTGGTTTATATATTGAAAAAAATCTAGGCCCTAATAGCGCGTGGAAGATATGTAAATCGGATATTTCAAAATACCCGTGTTCAACGTTGGGGGGGATAATGAATAAATCTCCAGCGCGAATATTAATTTTTTCGTTGTTGATGTAATGAATACCTTCGCCATCCGTAACCAAATTAATTTCATAAAATTCATGCTTATGTGCCTTAATGGGATAGCCCCAGCCCCCTTTGATTCTAGGGGCATGTAAAAAGCAATGCACACTTTTCATAGTGTTCTCGCTGAAAAATTCTGTAGCCAAATAAAACGGATGTTTAGGGTGCTTTGGTAGTGAATCAGGAATATCAATATTGTTCATAAAAATCTCCCATTTAGTCTAGTGGATATATTATAACACCTATTTTTATGTATGTCAATATATAATTGTAAATTTTGGGATAATTATACAATAAAATTGAGCTGATAATACATGAAAAGCCGTGGTTTTTATGTTATAATAAACAAAAATCGTATAATAGCGAATAGTGGCAAGTTAAAAGTATGAAGAAAAAAGAAGAATTTTTAATAGGTTGCAATTACTGGGCGTCGAACGCGGGTTGTTTTATGTGGAAACAATTCGATAAGCAGGTAGTGGAAAAGGATTTAGCGCTCTTGAAAGAATACGGTGTGAATTGTATCCGTATTTTTCCTACGTGGGACGATTTTCAGCCGATAGCCGAAAATCCTATTCCCAAGAGCAACTTTTTCAACTCGATGAGTTATAAAGTGCGCGTCAATGAAAAGATATTAAGCGATCAAAAATTTCCGTTGAGCGGTTTATCAGAAGAAAAGCTGGAGCAATTTAAAACGGTTTTGGATATAGCGAAAAAGAACGGCATGAAAGTAATCGTTGCGTTTATCACGGGTTGGATGAGCGGTAGACGGTTTATTCCGCCGTTGTTGAAAGGAAAGGACGTCCTGGCTGACCCTATGGCAATCGTATGGGAATGTCGGTTTATTTCCGATATGGTTCGGGAATTGAAAGATTACGAAAATATCATTGCTTGGGAACCGGGGAACGAATGTAACTGTTTAAGCTACGACGTAAACGAAGAACAAAGCGAGCTTTGGATAATGTCTATCGTAAACGCAATTCGCGCGATAGATACTACGCGTCCGATATATTCGGGAATGTGCGGACCGCATTTGCAAGGCGCTTTTAATCAACGGTTGTTGGCGCGAAACGTAGACGTATTGACGACGCACCCGTACCCCGAATTTACACCCTATTGTCGGACGGAAAATTTACATGGAATGCGTTCGGCGTTACACGCGGCGTGCGAAACTTCCTATTATTCGTCGGTAAGTGGAAAACCGTGCATGGTAGAAGAAATCAGCGCATTAGGTCCGAGTGTATTATCGGACGACTATTTGCCTGAATATTTAGAACGGTCGTTGATGACGTCGGTTGCGGTGGGTACGAACGGATATTTATGGTGGTGTGCATTTGAACAAGATCATTTAGATTTTCCGCCGTACGATATGAACTCGCTTGAAAACAATTTAGGGCTTGCGCACGCGGACTATACGCCGAAAAGCGTTTTACTGAAAATGAAAGAATTATCGGGCGTACTGAAAGAAATAGGCGTGTTGCCCCGTCCGAAAGCGGATGCCGTGGTAATATTGCCACATTTTATCGATCAATGGAAAATTGCGTACGGGGCGTTTATGCTTGGTGTGCAAGTGGGTAGACATATCGATTTTATGTACGAAGAAGACGTTTTTAATGACAGCGATTATTACGTATTGCCGTGTATTACGCTCACGAACGCTATACCACATTTGCAGATAAGACGGTTGTTAAAGCGAGTGGAAGAAGGTGCGAACCTTTTGATAACGTACAACGGCGGTGGCATAGGCGAACAGGAACGATTGACGGGCATGAAGATTTGGGGCAAGGAAAGAACGTCCCATACCAAGCGTTGCAAGATAAACGAGAAAGAACTTTCCGTGGCTTGTGAAAATAGATTACAGCTCATTGCGGACACGGCGGAAATTCTTATCAAAGACGATAACGGCGAAGTATTCCTTTCTAGAAACAAAGTGGGAAAAGGTACGGTGTATTTTTGTAGCGCACCTATTGAAAGCGTATATACCGACACGTATTACGCGGAAAATACCGCGCTTTGCGAAGTATATAAAACGTTTTTTGCCGATAAACCGAGTGTATTCAAAGTAGAAAGTGATAAATGCATGGTAACCGTGCACGAGCTTGCAAACGGAAAGACGGCAGTTATGCTGAACAATTTTGACGAGAGAACGCAATTGTCGTTTGCTTTGCAACAAGGCTACGAAATAGATAGAGTATTGTATGCGGAAATTTGTGGAAATACGGTAAAAATGGCTAAATCGTACGCGTATATAGAACTTTTGAAGAAAGAGAGCAAGTAATGATGGATAGTTTAAAGGGAGTGCCTTACGGCACAGTTTCCTATCAAGGTATGGCGGCGCAAATGAACGCGTTCGTGATAGAAAAACAACTTTACGATCAAACGCTTTGGAAAATATTCGTGCAACAATTTCGGGATCGAAAGGACAGCGACGACGGCGGGTGGCGCGGAGAGTTTTTCGGGAAAATGATGCGTGGTGCGTGCTTGACCTATAAGTATACATGCGATACAAGGCTCGTGCAAATTTTGGAAAACGCAATAGAAGATTTCTTAACGACGCAAGACGACTTGGGGCGGTTTTCGACGTATATAGTGGAAAAAGAATTTACGGGTTGGGATATGTGGGGTAGAAAATACGCCATGCTCGGCTTGGAATATTTCTATGAAATATCGGATAATGAGAATTTAAAAACGCGTATTTTAGTCGCGCTTGAAAAGCATGCAGATTATATCGTGGGGAACGTGGGCGAAGGGAAAAAACACCCGATTGCGTATGCTATCAGTTTTTGGCATCACGCAGGATTGCCGTCCTGTTCGATATTAGAACCGTTTATGAAGTTGTATGCTTTAAAGCCCAAACAAGCGTATTTGGATTTTGCGACGGAGATTGTGAGAACAGGCTTTACGAATACGGACGAAAATTTGATAGAAGTCTTTTATAAGCAAGAAAAAAACGTAAACGAATTAAGCGTAAAAAAAGCGTACGAAATGATGAGTTGTTTCCAAGGCTTGCTCGAGTATTACAAAGTGGTAAAGGACGAAAAATATTTAACGTCGCTTAACAATTTCATGAATTCCGTAATAGAAACGGAGCTTACGGAAATCGGCGCGTTAGGAACGAGTTACGAGTTTTTCGACAACTCTGTGGATAATCAAACGGAGCCGAAAAGCCTTCCGATAGCAGAAACGTGCGTTACGGTAACGTTTATGAACTTATGTTATCAAATGTTGCAGTTTACGGGTGAGAGCAGATTTGCCGATTACATAGAAAAATCAGCTTATAACGCAATGTTCGGTGCGGTGAATACGAGGGAAAATCAAAGCGTATGTAAATGGGCTAACGAGGTTCCGCATTTGATTGATACAAAATATTTTATGCCGTTTGACAGTTATAGTCCGTTGGTTATGCAACGCCGTGCGATAGACGTGGGTGGTCTTAAACAGCTTACACAGGACGGTATGAAATACGGTTGTTGTACTTGCATATCTTCTACGGGTACGGCAATTTCGGCGTTGTACGGTATTATGAAAGCGGACGATGTGTATATCATCAACAGCTACGAAGAATGTGCGGCAAACTTGTTTGCACCGTCGGGCAGAGAATTTACTTTGCAAATCACGGGTAAGCCGTTTGAGAATGGGGAAACGACGAAAATAACGTTGCAAACAAAAAGCGAAGAAACGTTGACTTTCAAACTCCGCATACCCGAATGGTCAAAAACGGCGACGGTGGTATGTAAGGGCAAACGCTATGAAACGGTTGGCGGAAAGTATTTTACTCTTAGCGACACGTTCGTAAACGGCGACGTGATAGAGATAGAAACGGATAATCGTATATACGCCGTGCAAAGAAACGGCAAAACGTTGCTTAAAAAATGCGGTATAGTGCTTGCGCGCGACGAGCGATACCAAGACGGTTTGGAAGAGTGCGTGGCAATAGCGATAGGCGAACGGGGCGTGGTAAGCGGTAGAAAGACGGTGAGCGGAAAGTTTGAAACAAGAGCGGAATTCCAAATCCCTTTAATAGACGGTTGTGAGATAACGATGTGTGATTATGCGTCGGCAGGGAAAGAGTGGGACTCGGGAACGAATACGCGGATTAACGTTTGGTTGTAAAATAAAAAATTTGGCGATTGTAGCCCCGCGGGGCTTGTATTCGTTGTTCCCAACGAATACAAAACATAATAAACAGAAAAAAAGAAAACCTTAAGGAGGGTAAAAAAATGAAAAAAATACAAAAATGTTTGGCAGGCGTCTTAGCTCTTGCGATGGGTGCAAGTTTGGTTGCTTGTGGTGGTAATTCTAACGGCGGTTCTGGTGCAAAGTTGGAACTGAAAGTGGTGAATTTTGCAGGCGGTGTAGGTCGTGTGTGGTTGGACAATGCAATCGAGCGTTTTGAAGAGAAAGTAGCGGACAAGGAGTACGGCGATTTTAAAGGGGTTAAATTCGACGTGAAATCTACGATGGAAATGGACGAAGAAAACATTGCAACCAGCGCAAGCCATATTTATTTTGGCCAAGGCTCAGTGATTCGTGGTTTGGCGCAAAAGGGTAGATTGATGAATATAAACGACGTCGTAACGGAAGAAAACGAGGACGGCAAAACGATTGAAAGCAAAATTGACGAGAACTATCGGATCATGTTGAAAGGGAACGACGATGAATATTACGGGTTGCCGCATTACGAATTTTATAGTGGTCTTTCTTATGACGTAGAATTATTTGATGAAAATAATTATTATTTTGCAGCACCGAACGAAACGAACGTAACGTCGTATGCTAGTTCGGCAGGGTTTGGTTCTGCTAAATTCGTAGGCTCTAAAACGGCTAAGAAGAGTTGTGGCCCTAACGGGAAAATGGGGGATTATGACGACGGTTTACCTTCGTCCGTGCAAGAATTGCTGATTTTGTGCGATAAGATGAATAGTGAAATTGATAATCCTATCTTATACGCAGGCGGACACGAACACTATTTCAATCACTTGCTTGTAGGGCTTTGGACGTCGCTTGCAGGTGCGGAAGAAATGCAAAATTATTTCCATGACAGGGGATATGGAAATCGTTGACGGATATTCGTCGGAAACACTGTTCAGTACGGATATTTCTGCGCCCAACGTAAAAACGCAAGCTTTGACGGAGGCGACGGGTTATTATGCGACGCAACAAGCGGCAAGATACTATGCTTCGGCGTTTGTAGAAATGGCGTTTAATAACGATTATATTGAAAATAAAAATACGAACTTCTCGAATACCGCGGCGCAACTGTCGTTTATTAGTAGTGGGGTAGGCGCGCAAGACGTTTCTGGTATGCTTATTGAAGGTTCGTTCTGGTATAACGAAGCAAAAGATTACGGTTCGTTTGAAGATTATTATGCCGCAACGAAATACGAAAAAACGTCGAGAACTTTGGCTTGGATGCCGTTGCCCGTGCAATGGGAAGGTTCGGTAACGGAAGGAAATGGTAAAGCACCTACTTTGCTTGCTACGGATGGTTATGCGTTTATAAACGGTAGATTTAAAAACAACGAAGCCGTTTCTAGCGCAAGCAAAGATTTCCTCAAATTTTTGTATACGGACGAAGAATTGAGTGCGTTTACGGCTACGACGGGTGTGGCAAAATGTGCAATCGATTACGAACTTCTTCCTGCGGATTATGAAAAGTTGGACGATTTCCAAGAAGGCGTATGGAAGATGAGAAGTGAAGGAACGGTAATTAACCAAGGTGGAACGGCTGGTACGTTTTTGAGGAATTCCAAAACACTTTCCATCGGAACGCTTGCGCAAATCGTAAGACCAAAGACCAACGCGACGTACGATTCGATTTTGTCTTTGCTGCGTACGCGTAATTATGGCACAAAGGATTATTTTGATGCTACGTGTTTAGACGCAACCGAATGGTCTGATTATTATCAAGGTTAACGAGGTCAAAAGGGTAAGCAAATGCAAAGAATGATATTCGTTGTACACGTTTACTTGCGACGAATATCATTGTATAAAATTTAGGTGAAAGAAATGAAGAAAAAAATCAATCAAAGATTATTATCGCGCCAACTTTTTTACTTAGCTATAATTCTCTTGCCGGTAATACAGTTTGCAATTTTCTATATTTACGTAAATTTGAATTCGTTTACTATGGCGTTTCAAAAATACGAAGCAAACGTGGATACGACAGGTTATACCGTTACCTTCGCAAAAATGGAGAATTTTAAAGAGGCGTGGGAAATTTTACAAAAGAATTCTTTTATGATTAGGAATTCGTTGGTTATGTATGCGTTTGGATTATTATTCGGCACGACCCTTTCCATTGTATTTTCCTATTATATTTATAAAAAATACTTTTTATCGGGATTATTCCGTGTAATGCTGTTTTTACCGCAAATCATTTCAGGTTTAATTTTTGCCATTCTCTTTAAATACATAGTAACCGACGTATACGAATATTTCTATTTAAAAATTACGGGAATGGAAGGCACGGGTCTTTTGGATAATTTAGATACGCGTTTTGGTACGGTTGTATTCTTCAATCTTTGGATTTCATTTGGTATTAGCGTATTGATGTACAGCAACAGCATGAGTACAATCGATCCTTCTATCGTGGAATCTGCGCAATTAGACGGAGCAAATACGATCAAGGAATTTATCTATATTACCTTGCCGTCTATATACCCTACGCTCGTTTCCTTCTTTATTATCGGTTTTACGGGCATATTCACAAACCAAAACGGGTTGTTTGATATGTTTGGTACAAATGCGAACACGCTTGCGACGTTAGGTTATTATTTGTTTATGGTAGTAGAAAGCGCCGACGTCGATACAATTCCTTCGTTTAGTGTAATTTCCGCGCTTTGCTTAATATTGACGTTTGTTATGGCGCCCATTACGTTGGCTTTGCGTAAGGTGTTGAACCGTGTTGGACCTAGCGAAGATTGAGAGGTGATAAGATGAGTAAGAATAAAAGAAAAGCCGATATAGGGAAGAATATCTTTGTTGGCGTTATTTGCACGATTCTTATCGTGTATTCGTTGTCGTTGCTTTTGGTGTTGGCGTGGGGTTTTTTGACGTCTTTAAAATCGAAACTGGATTTTGTAGTATTTGGAAATATCGTCAACCTTCCTTCCTTGGAATGGAGTAAAACGGAATTTTTGAAATTTGGTAATTACACGAATATTTTCAAGGATTTTAAAATTAACAGCTCGGTGGATTATTTCGTTGGTGATATGCCCGTAGGCCACGAAAGTACGGATAATATCGGTTCGATGTTATTAAACTCGATTGTTTACGCCGTTATCGGTGCGTTAGAACATTCGTTTATTCCTGCAATTATGGCGTATATGTGCGCAAAATATCATTGTAAAATCAGTGCGTTTTTGTGTTCGTTGGTAATTGTAACGATGGCGATTCCCATCGTTGGGAACTACCCTTCCATGATTACGACGTTGCGTGCATTGAATATCTACGATAGCTATTTGGGCTTGATTATTATGCGTTTCAATTTCGGCGGTATGTACTTTTTGGTATTCCACGCATTTTTCAGCGGGCTTTCTAATACGTATTCGGAGGCGGCGGAAATTGACGGGGCATCGCAATTAAGAATTATGACGACGATTATTATGCCGTTGGCAATCAAAATTATTTCAACCGTATTTTTAATTCAATTCGTTCAGCTTTGGAACGATTATAGAACGGCGCTTATTTATATGCCTACGCATCCTACGCTGTCTTACGGGGTGTATTATTTATCCATTGGTACAAATAAAGGTACGTTTGCGTTCGTTCCAGCCAAAACGGCGGCGTGTATGATGCTTGCTATTCCCATTTTGTTGCTGTTTATCTTCTTCAAAGATAAAATTATGGGCAACGTTACCATAGGCGGGATTAAAGGCTAATAAATTGAAATGAAATTAGGAGTAATGTATGCTTTTTAATAAAAGAAAATGGAAGAAAAGAGTTTGCGTGCTTGCAACGTGCATGATTATTTGCGGTGCTGCCGTTGGATTTGGTGTGCGAAATTTAGATAATTCCAGCATAGCGAATGCGGACGAATGTGAGCTTGTTATTAACGAATGGGAAGAATCGTATATGATAGGGGATACGTTGACGATTCCTGATGCGGTTATTCGCTATGAAGATAAGGAATATGTGGCGGATAGTACATATTTGCAGTATCCCGACGGTTCGGTTGAGCAAAGGGATTCGTACGTGTTAAACCGTATGGGTACGTACACGGTGATATACGTAGCAACCGTGGATAATGTACAATTAAAGGTAGGAAAAGATTTTGACGTTTTAAGCGACGCTTATATGGTTGAAGAAGCGTCGTATACGTATCTTGACAAGTTGAATATGAACGAAACAACCTTTAAAAGTGGGTTGGAAACGTCCATTTCTAGTGGCGGTAGTTTCCGTTTTAACGTACCCGTAAACGTCAAAGATTTTTCTAAGGACGAAGCCATTGCAATCGTTTATCCCTATAATAGAACGAAATTGATGGGGAATAACGGTTCGGTAACGGAAGCAAGAAAAGTGATTGTTCGACTTACCGATTGTTACGACGAAAGCCTATACGTGGACGTTGTTTTGAGCTGGGATTTTAGCAACACACTAACGGGTAATAGACACCCGTATTTCCGCGCGGGAGCATCTACGCAAACGGTTATAGGTTTGCAGAAAGCCGCACCGACACCTACGTTAGGAAGCGCTTGGATTAACGGCGAACATTATAGGGTGTTTGATTACGATCAATACGGAGCAGCGTCCAAAAGTTGGGGTAGCCCTAGCGCCGATAACTGTGGATATTCCATTTTTTACGACGACGTAACGAAAGAGATATACGTACAAGACGCCGCAGGGAAATATTTCGTCAACGATTTGGACGAAGTGGCGGTTTACGATAAAAACCTGTTCAAGGGATTTACGACGGGCGACGTATATATTTCCGTGCTTGGCGACGATTATTATATGCCGAAACTG
Organism: Clostridiales bacterium; assembly: GCA_015055545.1. GTDB lineage: Bacteria > Bacillota > Clostridia > Christensenellales > Borkfalkiaceae > Scatosoma. The sequence continues at coordinate 11,189 of SVHY01000005.1, read as the reverse complement.
AATGTGGAAATCGAACAACTTGGCAATTATAGACAAACCGATTTTGCTACGCTTTCGGCACAGGAAGATACGGAAAAACCGTTTATCGAAGTGGAAGTAGACACAAGTAAGCCTATTTATATTGCAAAAGACGGCGTGTTTGAGATTTTTGGGGCGGATTATCGCGATTATCATAAAGGTTCGCCGATAAAGTCGTACGTGTATTACGATTACGGCACGGACAACCAAACGCAAGTTTCGTTGGTGGACGGCAGATTTACGCCGAATAAAAACGGATTGTATACGATAGAGTACGTGGCGGTAGACGTATACGGCAACGAAAGCAGTAAAACGGTCGATTTACATTGTGTGGACGGAAACGAAGGGAAAATCGTTTCTTTGGAAACGACCAAACTCACGACGTTGAAGGGCGGTTATGAATACGAATTGCCTGCGTATACCTTGGACGGGGTAAACGGTGGAGAATATATTCGTATAGTTGCGCTTTGCAACGATAAAACCGTAGAAATCGACAAGGAAAGCAGAAAGTTTTTCGTTGAAGAACTTGGCGAATACGAAATTATTTATCAATACGGCGACGCGTATCACGATTATGAATATTCGTATAAAATCACGGCGGAATCTTCGGATGCAATTGTGTTTAAAAAGCCGATTTTACCGTTGTATTTTATCAAAAACGCGCCCTATTCGTTGGACAATGGTACGGTTAATATTTATAGCGGAGAAAGTGTAAAGGAAGAAACGATAGTCGACGTTTATTGCAAACAAGATAGCGGTGAATTTATAAAAGTTGCAGACTTGCAAGAAGTTGTAATAACAGGAATGGATAGCGTGCAATTCCGTTATCATTACGGCGACAACGTTGTATTTTCGGATGAAATTCCCGTTGTGGACGTTGGTATAGACGGTCAAATCCAAATCCAAAACTATTTTGCGGGCGATTTTGAAAGTAGCGCGCTTCCTGCTAACGTATATTATCAATCGAGACAAACACAGGGTAACGTGGACAATGCGTTGGATTTTATCAACGCGATCGGCTTGTCGAATTTTGCACTTAAATTCAACGTTCCACAGGATAATGATAATTTCAGTAAACTTACGATAACGCTTTGCGATTATTACAACCGCGATAACGTCATGACGATTGAATACGGAAAATCGGGTTCGGCATCATATTTCAGTGTAAATGGTGGCGTGCAACAGTTGGTAGAAAAGAAGTACGCAGGCGAAACGTGGTCGATTGAGTATAATGAAAAACAGGGCGCGTTTGCAATAGGCGACAATATTGAAATTCCTTGTGAAAATACTTTTTCAAGCGATAGAATATTGTTGAAAATCACGCTTAACGGCATAAACGGGCAAAGCGGTATTTCCATTTTGCAAGTCAATAACCAAGTCTTTAACGTGAACATTGTGAAAGATAATATTCGTCCTATGATTAAAACGGACGTACGTGGCGAATACGAACTTGGTAGCATTATAACGATTATGCCTGCTACGGCAACCGATGTTTTAACCCCGTATTTTGCGAAGAAGTTTACATTTAAGGTGGTTGCTCCTAGTGGTGTTACGGTAACGTCTTTAGACGGCGTTGTTTTAAACGAGAAGTGTTCAAAAACGCGCGCCTACGAATTTAAAATAGAAGAAGAAGGCGTCTACTACGTTTCATATACGTATAAAGATTTTGCAAACAAGAGCATGACGATTGATATGCCTTTGCGTGTTTTTGATAATGAAGCGCCGACCATTACGATTGCAGACGGATTAAACGAAACTTCGTTGTGTAAGGTGGCGTACAACTCCGTCGTTACCGTTGCCGATTTCACCGTAACGGATAATAGAACGATGGCGGAGAATTTAAAAACGTACGTTATCGTTTATAGCCCGAAAGGCGAAAAGAGAGTGTTAGCGGACACGAACGAGTTTGTCGCGGAGCGAAAGGGGCTTTATAAGATTTGTTATTATTGCATAGATGAAGTTGGAAATATGGCGGTACGTTTTTATAACGTAGAAGTTGTGTAATGAAAAACGGCTTAAAAGGAAGGATAAGAGAAAATGGAAAAGAAAAAAAGCAAAATACTTTCTTTGTTATTATCATTCACGATATTATTTAGCGTGGGTTGTAAAAGTGATAGTGAAGAATCGGCTACGGAAGAAGAAAGCGTTTCTAAAATAGATTCTTTACGTTCCACCTACGACGGAACGCACGTTTTTAACGTTACGGAAACGGATAAAGATTTTGTAAAAGACGGGAAAACCGATTATAAAGTCGTCGTTTCAGCTACGGCTGGTGTATACGTTGCCAACGCCGTAACAGAGTTTAGATATTTCTTTGAAAAGGCTACGGGTATATATTTAGACGTAATTTACGACAATGGTGATATGCAACACAATGCTAATCAGAAATACATTTCGTTAGGCGAAACGTCGTTGTTAAAGACGTCGGGGGTTTCTTATAATAAAAAAGAACTTGGCAGGGACGGTATTCGTATTGCTACGCAAGATAACAATATGTATCTCGTCGGTGGATACGACACGGGAACGTTGTACTCTGTGTACTCGTTTATGGAACTGTTCTTTGGCTTTGAAAGTTATTACTGGGATTGTTATACGCTGGATACGGGGGTTAGAAACGTTAAATTCAAGACCTTGGACGTAACCGATATCCCTGATTTTGAAAATCGTGTGGGTAAGGGTAGCTTAGGGGCTATTACAAACGAAACGAGAACGTACGACGCAAGAATGTTCGGCGCAAGATCGCGCGCAATGGAAGAACGTGGCTACAATTTATTGCCGATATATAAAGAATACAATACAGATTCTTATTATAAAGCAAGTACCAACTCCAACACAGTACTTGCAAAGGATATTTACAGCGCAGAACACCCGAAGTGGTTCTCGGATATCGTTGATAGCAACCACGAGCCACAACTTTGTTATACGGCACACGGCGATGCGACGGAATACGATTTGATGACGCAAGAAGCGGCAAAGAAGATTATTTTCACCTTGGAAAATATACCTGTGGAAGAAGGGAAGAACGCGGTTAGTATTACAATGCAAGATAATTACGATTGTTGCAATTGCGCAAAATGCGTTGAACTGGCAGACTATTATGGTACGGAAGCGGGCGCTGTTTGTATATGGATGAACAGAGTTGGCGAGTTGGTGGAAACGTGGATGGAAGATCCTGCGAATGCCGACCATTACCGTGAAGATTTCACGATTTGGTTCTTTGCATATTACAATTTTGAGAAAGCTCCGGCAAGATATAATGAAAAAAGCGGATGCTTTGAACCGATAGACGAAAAGGTGAAATTGCGCGAAAATATTTCCGTGTATTATGCGCCTATTCATTGCGATTTCCAACGCGGATTTTTCGATGAAGAAGTGGTGGAATATCGTGAAAATATAGATAAATGGGACTCCATTTCCGACCACATTCAACACTGGCATTATTTTATAAATTTCCATTATCCGATGTATTTTTACGACACGTTTTCCTATTTCACGGAAGATATGTTTGCGTATGCAGCCGTTCGTGATGCGGAAATGATGTTTTTACAAGGTGTCAAAAATCAAGTGGATACCGGATTTCAAAACTTAAAATTCTACATAGCAAAAGAATTGATGTGGGATACGTCGAAAAAGTCGGCGGAATTAACGGATAAATGGTTTGACGCGATGTTTGGGGAGAGCGCGACGTATATGCGTACGTATTTTGACGAATTGCGAGCGCATAGCGCGGTGATTTGCCAAGAATACGGATTGCATAAAGAAAGGTCCTGTTATACAAATATCAACAAGAAGGAATACTGGCCGTTGACGACGTTACGGCGGTGGGTTGGGCTTTGCGAACAAGCTCTGCAAACGGTGCAACGCTACGAACAGACCAACCCTGCATATTACGAATCGTTAAAACGGCACATTCTTACGGAATGGATTTCCCCTGCGTTTATCATGTTGGATTTGTATGGTCGCGACGCAGACAGCGGATTATCGTCGACGGAAAAACAAAAGCTTGTCAATCAATTTAAAGAAAATGAAGAGCTTTTAGGCTTGGGTGGAATGAGAATGTCTGAAGGTAGTTCTTCAACAATCATGGACGTAATTAACAATATTGCAAATAGTTAATAAGGAGAGAAGAAATGAAAAAGAAAACTATAAAACATCTCTTTTTAGCGTTTGCTTCGTTATTGCTTGTAGTTGGTGGCGTTTGTTGTAAAAACGGCGAGGAAACAAGCGACGATTTGGATACGGACGTTTCCGTTATGCAACCTGCGGAGGAAACGAAATTAACTGTTAAAAACGCTGACTTGCAATTACTGATAGGAGATGAGGAGTATTTAAACGTTGCGTACGATTTTGCACGCAACGACACGCTTAGTTTTGAATCTTCTAATGCGGACGTGCTTAGCGTAGACGACCAAGGTAAATGCACGGCAAAGCGCGTAGGAACGGCGGTCGTTACGGTAAAATACGGCGAAGAAGTAGCGACGGCGCAAATCAGCGTAGGAATAGGCGAACGCATTCCCGTACTTACATTTGACTGCATAAAAGACGGAAAGATAAAAGTTGCCCAGCTAGAAGCGTTTGAATTTACGCCGTACGTAAGCTTTAACGGTAAAAAATTTGACGCGGATACGATAACGTATACGCTTTCCGACCCTACGATAGGTAGGATGGAAGGGAATGTTTTTCAACCCGAAAAGGTTGGAAAAACTACTATGAAAGCCGTTGCGCAGTGGGCTGGTGCGCAAAGTGTAATGTTAACGCAAACGTTTGAAGTGGAAGTATCTACGAACGTCGCTTTGTATATTAACGATGGCTCGCAAAATGAATTTACGCTGTACGCTATACCCGAATTTTGCGGAAACGACTACGTTACGGAAACGGCTTTTTCCGTGCAGGCGTTTGAAAACGGGGAAGCGTTAAACGCGCAAGTGGAAATCGTTGCAGGCGAAGACGTTGTAGAATACGACGCGACGGAAAAAGTCATACGTTCTATGGGCAAAAAAGGCGTAGCGGAGATTTTGATTTCCTGCACGGACAGTCAAAACGAAACGTACGAAAAATCTTTTAAGGTAACCGTATTGCCTTCGATTGCGGAATACGCCGGTGCAACGCTTGAGTTTGAAACGGAGATAGGCGAATTACCCATTGAAACGATTTTTGGCGAAAACGTTACGCTTGCAGGTGCGGAAGAGAATGGTAAAACGTTAGAAATACTTGATAATAAAGTATTTGGCGTAACGCCCGTGCAAGACGAGGCAAACAAAAGCACGATTACGGTGTATACGGAATCGTACGGTTACGTCGTTCCCATCGTGGCATATTCACGGATTATTAGGTCGGTGGCTGATTTAGAAGAAATCTTCCGAATAACGGAAATTGAAACGGAAATGGACGGCACGCGTGAAAGGGTAAAAAGTGCGACGACGTTCGGCGGTTATTACGTGCTTGCTGGCAATATTGATGCAAGCGGTTATATACATAGGGTAACCGATAATACGATTGCTGAAAACGAAACGGAAACGAGCGTGGCTTATAAAGACGGCAATCGTGTCCGCTCCAAGCTGAATAAAATCAGTGCGGAAAGTCCGTTGGAGATAAAAGGTGGTGGCTTGACGGGTACGTTTGACGGTAGAGGCTACACGATTTTCGACCTTACGGTGGAAGACCACGGTTTGTTTGGACTTATCTACGGTGGGACGGTGAAAAACGTCGGTTTTAGCAACGTTACTTTAAGAGGAAGCACGTATCAGGAAAACAAAGCACTTTTCGCTGAACAATCGTTGAACGGTACGTTTAAAGACGTATATATCACAGCCAACACCATTTACGGCGCAGAGTCTTTAGAGGACGTGCGTACGGATAATGATGCGCGTGGCTCGCGCGCGTTACTTGCGGTAAGCGCGTTTGGAAAGACGAGCGTTAAAGATAGTTTCTTCACTTATCAAATCGCAAGTACGACGGTGAAATATTGTTATTCATACGGGTTATTTGCTTATGAAGGAAGTATGAAAAACGCTACGGGTTCGTCGTTGGTATTTGAAAACGTATACGTCGTTACGAACAGCGTACTTATTTCTTCCAACTTGGCGAAAATTTATAAAACGGTTAATTCTAACGTACTCTTAGCGACAAACGATATAAAATCAGGCGCAACGAATGAAGAAATAGAAAACCGTATTTACGAAATCGTTGGTAGACCTAACCACGACAACAATATGCCTTGGTATAGTGAAGGCGATGATTTTGAACAGTACAACGGTAGAACGTTTTTAAGCCATCTTTGTAAGCAAGCGAGCGGTGTTTACCGTTATGCAACGCAAGAAGAAATGTTGGAGGCTGGACACGATTTCTCGCACTTCTCGAAATACTGGGTTGTTTTAGACGGGTACTTGCCTTGTTTTGAATCGACGGGTTTAGAACCTGCCCGTGAAGTGGACGGAGAATACCTTTTTGACACGCAAGTAGGCGAATTTACCGATGCGCAATTGACGTCGATATTTGGACGCGCAGACGTCATTATTCAGTCGGCAAAAATCGGAACGCACGCGTTAACCGTGGGAGAGAATAACGTTATTAACGGTTTCCCTATCGATAAACACGGTGATAAATTGTCCGTTATCTTTAAACTTCAAGGCGAAGCGTTAGGTTATAAAGCAACGGTGATTCCTGTTACGGAGTACCTTGACGATATAGACGATATCGCGCGAATTTTTAAAATTACGCAAGCAACGATGAGCACGGATTCGTATATAGAAAGCGCAACGTCGTTTGATGGATATTACGTATTAGCTAAGGATATCGATGCAAGCGGTTATACGCACCAAGTCGCAACGGGCGCGGTACGCGACAATCTCAAATCGTTGTCGCTTGCAGGCGCAAAAGCCCACAACGGCGGATTGAAAGGCATATTCGACGGAAACGGCTATACGATTTCCAACTTGACGGTAGGTCATCACGGCTTGTTTGGCGTTATTTACGGCGGAACGGTGAAAAACGTAGCGTTTACCAACGTAACGCTTAAAGGCGATACGAACGAGGAAAATATTTCGTTGTTGGCAGAACAAATGGTAAACGGAACGCTTGAAAACGTATATATCCAAGCAAATGAACTGATCGGCGGAAACGGCACGACAAACAGTGTTCAATCGCGCGGAAATAGATCGCTTTTGGTAACGATGGCGTACGGAAGAACGACGATGGAAAATTGTATCTTCCAATACGATATCGAAGGCACGCAAAAGCAATACGCAAGATCGTACGGCTTAATCGCCTACGAAAGCTCTGCAAAATATAATACGAATTATCCTTTGGGGTCAAGTGTTTCGTTTAGCAACGTATACGTCATTTCCAACGCAATGATATCTTCGTGGAATCCAAGCGCAGTATATAAAAATAATTCTACCATAGCACTTGGGGAGAATGAAACGAACGAAACGGGGCTTACGTTGGCACAATGGCGTGAAGTGCGTCGTGCGTACGTATACGAACAGCTTGGCGGTGCGTCGAATACGAATATTACCGAAACGACGATAACGGGCGAAAGAATTTCCCGTTATACGGGCATGTACCGTTATGCAACGGCAAAGGATATGCAAGACGCGAACAACGATTATAGCGCGTTTGAAAACGATTACTGGACGGTAGCGGAAGGACAAATACCTGTTTGGAAGAAATGATATAAAAAGCGGAACTACGGCGAGCCACCACCGTAAACGCCGCGCATTTATAAAAGTCTTGGGCGCGAGACTTAAAAAACTACGACATTATAAAAATTTGGAGGGTAAAAAATGAAACGTTTTTACGAACAACCACAGTTGACGGTTATGTATTCAACCGTTGACGTATTGACGTTATCTGGTGAAGATAGCCGTTTTAATTTAAGCTGGGTAACGTTTGAAGGGCTCGACGAACAAGGGGGTGCGCAATAATGAAAGCGACGAAGAAAAGTAAAGTATTGCTGACGTTAGCACTTGGCGTGGCAATGGCGGTGTCGGTTGGCGTAATGCAAATCGACGGCGACAACGTAAAAGTATCGGCGGATATCACGGTGGATAGCACGACGAGAATCGCAAGCGAAGGTTTTTATATGAGCACGGGTGCGTCGGTACGTAAGGTAAACAACGAAGCAGGTATCCGTTGGGAAACGAACGTAACGGACGAATTTGTAAACTACATTGAAACGACGTACGCAGGCGCGAGCGTGGAATACCGTACGCTTATCACGGCGGTAAACTTGCCGAATAGAGCGGAAGAGGTTACCATTTCGGATATGACCGTGGAAAATGCGGAAACGTTGCTTTGCAACGATACGAAAGGTGCTTTGGAAGATGGTAAATATTACGGTTCGGTGCTCTACAAAGACGACACGGTAGAAGACTGGACGAACCTTAATGATGCGGAACTTCGCGAGATTTATGCAACGGAACTCGTTGCACGTTCGTACGTGGAAATCACACCGACGAGTGGCGAACCCGTAGTCATATACGCAAAAGCGGAAGATACGGCAAGAAGTATGCGCGCGGTTGCGAATGCGGCGCAAATAGACGGTGATGCAAGTACGCTGTTGACTGAATACGTAGGTGTCGCGGAAACGCAAACGACGCGTGCTGGCGTATATAACCCTGAAACGGACAATGGAAACGTTGCATTAGCATTAAACGAGCTTGGCGATCAAACGTACGTGGCATACGTTGGGGCAAAACTCATAGGCAACGTAGTAGTTACAAATAACGAAGCAACGGTAAGTGTAGACGGTATTGCGGACGGCGAACATAGCTTGAATTTATTCGACGAAAATGCAAACGTATATCGCGCATCTTTCGTAAAAGCTACGAAGGTAATCGACGAGGCATCTGACTTAGCGGTATTTTATTTGGGTGATGAGGCAAATATCTATTCGACGACTTGGAAGAATGCAAATGCCTTCGACGGCTATTACGTATTAACCAAAAATATTGACTGTACGGGCTACATACATTCAGTATCGAAACCGAGCGACGCCAATGAATCTTTCTCCATGACGGGGCATATAGAGGAAGGCGCAGGTCTTACAGGTGTATTTGAAGGCAACGGATACACGATTTCTAACCTCACCCTGGTACGTAGAGGCTTATTCGGCGCAATCGCTGGCGGCACGGTGCAAAACGTAGCATTCAAAAACGTGCAGTTTACCAGAGGCGATATTACAAACGGTGGTGGCTATAACGGTCAAAACGTCTACACATTGGCTTGTGTGATTGAGGGTGCGACGTTGAAAAACGTGTACGTACACATCCCGACGATGCAGAGTTCGTATGTATTGAATGGTGAATCGGGCACGACGGGCGCGGGAAGTGCAGTCCGTGGCGCAGGGCTTGCGGACAGTATTGACGGAAGTACGGTAATGGAAAATTGCGTGATTCAGATTGACGAATACAACTATATGACCAATGCAAGCTACAACGGCGGTTCGTTGATGCGCGTGGCAGATAGCGCGGAAGGCGCGTATGCAAACTTCAAGGACGTTTACGTAATCAGTAACGCTATGCTTGCAGGCTCTAAGGCAAACGAGGCAACGAGAGCTGATGCAGGAAACCAAACCGGGGCGACGATTACGATTGCAGGCGCTAAGCGTTATGCATCGGTAGGTGATATGCAAAAGGCAGGCAATGATTATTCTTCGTTCGATAATGGTTTCTGGACAGTTGAAGAAGGAAAGATTCCTTACTTTAATGTACGTACTAATACTATTAACGTACAAGGCACGTACTATTTGGATATGTCGGAAGGTAAGTTTGGTGCGGAAGATATGGCGAAAATGTTCGGCTCTGCTACAGCGGTTATCGAAAGCGTAAAAGTTGCTGAAACAGAATACACTGTAACAAACGGAAAAGTGGCAGGCGTACCCGTGAATAAGGATGGTACCCCCGTACAGATGACGATTGCCCTGCAGGGCAGCGAACAGGTTTATAACGTTTCCGTAATTCCTGCAACGAAGGTTATCGACGAGGCATCTGATTTAGCAGTATTCAATTTGGGAGCTTCGGCATATGCGGTAAATACGGGTATGGTTGGCCGTGCGAATGCATTTGACGGTTATTACGTCTTGACGAAGGATATTGATTGTGCGGGATACGTACATTCGGTAACGACTAACGAGGCGTCGATTTCGTGGGAAAACCTGAGCGTTAGCGGGCATAGCAACGTTGGCTTGACGGGCGTATTCGAAGGTAATGGACATACCATTTCCAACCTTTCGTTGAATCGTAGAGGTCTGTTTGGCGTGATTGTCGGCGGTACGGTTCAAAACGTTGGCTTCACGAATTTGGTGTTCACCAGAGATACTGCTACTGCAAATGCGGTCTACCATGCGCGAGATACGTATGCTTTAGCTTGCGTAATAGAAAAGGCAACGTTGAAAAACGTGTACGTACATATTCCGACTATGCAGATCTCGGTTACAGTCGCATCTGGCACGCTTATGACAGGTTCAGGAAGCGCACTCCGTGGTGCAGGCCTTGCGAGCAGTATTGACGGAAGCACGGTAATGGAAAACTGTGTGATTAAAATTGACGAGTATAACTATATGTCGAACGCTAATTACAATGGTGGTTCGTTGATGTGCGTGGCAGACAGCACAGAAGGTGCGTATGCAAACTTCAAGAACGTTTACGTAATCAGCAACGCTATGTTGGCGGGCTCGAAGGCAAACGAGGCAACGAGAGCTGATGCAAGCAACCAAACCGAAACAACGATCACGATTGCAGGAGTTAAGCGTTATGCATCGATAGGTGATATGCAAAAAGACGCGACAGCGAATGCTGAAGACCTGAATACGTTTGATAGCAAATATTGGACGGTTACGGACGGTGTGCTTAGCTGGAACTAAAATTATCTAACGCATAGATGTGCAACAAAGGGGGCGTTTTTGGGCAATGCCCAAAAACGCCCTTAAATTAGGAATAGGAAGTAGTGAAAAATGAAGAGAATTATACGAGAAAACGGCAGATTGATTATGGACGTGGACGGAAAGAAAATTTTCCCGATTGCCTATATGTCGTATTTACCTCAATATGCGGATTACGCTGGGTTTGAAAAGATAGGGTATAATTTATTTAGCGCTTGTATTTATATGGGCGGTACGCCCGCAAACGAAACTTCGGGTATTAGACCTTTAGGAAGATCGATATGGACGG